>DAOPWT010000168.1:0-3803 GCA_035351775.1 Bacillota bacterium
GCCTCTGCGAGATCGCGATGACTAGCTGGCCTGTCATCTTGGCAACACGCTCCGCGGTGCTGTGGCGCAGGCCCGTCTCGCGCGATGGTATGTCAGGATCGGGCGCGAGTGTGACATTGGCGTGAAGAATTCTGTCAGCGCCGGACGATAGGATTATGGCCCCGTCCATCTTGGCAAGCTCGTAAAGGGCGGCCGCAGAAAATTCGGCGTCCAGCCTGAAACCGCCTCTCACGATCTCCATGACCTCGGGAGTATCTCCAACCACTATAAGCCCGCCGGTCCGGGCACGCAGGATGTTCTCCAACCCGTCATAGAGCGGAGTGCCGGGCGCGACCATACTGAAGATCTTGCGCAGCTTCTCCGACATCAAGCCTTCACCCCCGCAAACAACCCGTCTAGCGCTTCACGCACGCTCACAGCCCCTATGATCTCTACATCCTTCGGTCGCCTGGCCATGTTCTTAAGATTGTGACGCGGAACCACGCACCTGGTAAACCCCAGGCGCTGGGCCTCCGCCACCCTCACATCGGCATGATTCACCGCCCTGAGCTCCCCGGCCAACCCCACCTCGCCGAAAACCACAGTGCCGCCCGAGGCCGGCACGCCGCGGAAACTAGATACCACGGCCGCCGCTATTCCCAGATCCACTGCCGGTTCGTTCAGGGAGACTCCCCCTGCAACGTTCACGTAGATGTCTTCCATTCCGATCGCGAAGCCCGCTCGCCTTTCGAGCACGGCGATGATTATGGCGGTCCTGTTGTAGTCGACGCCCGTAGTCGTCCGGCGGGGAGTGCCGGTGACCGACCGAGCTACTAAAGACTGAACCTCCACCAGAAGCGGTCGGGTCCCTTCCAGGCTGGCAACGACCACGGAACCGGCCGCGCCGCCGGGCCGCTCCGATAAAAGCGTCTCTGAGGGGTTCTCGACCTGCTCAAGCCCGGCATCGGTCATGGCGAAGATCCCGACTTCGTTGGTCGAGCCATACCTGTTCTTCACAGCGCGGATAATGCGATAAGCGTGGGCGCTCTCACCTTCGAAATAGAGCACAGTGTCGACGATGTGCTCCAGAACCTTCGGGCCGGCAATGGTGCCGGATTTGGTGACATGCCCCACAAGAAACACAGGCACTCCCTGCTCCTTGGCTACACGCATCAGCAGGGCCGTGCACTCGCGCACCTGCCCCACGCTGCCCGGCGATGATTCCAGACCGGCGTAGTCCATTGTCTGGATCGAGTCGATAACCACCAGCGCCGGACGGACCGCATGGATCTGCTCGATGATGGAGATCACGTCTGTCTCCGGGAGCACCAAGAGGCGCTCACATGTCGCATCAAGCCGGGCAGCACGCATGCCGACCTGCCGAGCCGACTCCTCGCCCGTGACGTAGAGCACCGGGCCGATCCGCCGGGCAACACTGGCCGATACCTGCAGCAGTATGGTGGACTTGCCGATGCCGGGGTCGCCTCCTATGAGCGCCACTGACCCGGCCACGATTCCGCCGCCCAGCACCCGGTCGAACTCGCCTATCCCGGTGATGAGACGCTCCTCGTCGCCGGAGATCACCTGATCCACCGGGACGGGCGTCGCCGCCGATGTCAGCCCGGTTGCAGAGGCCGGGTCGCGGCCCAGGCCGCTGCGCCGGCTGGATATGCGCACAGGCGCCTCAGCAAGCCGAACTTCTTCGACGAACCGGTTCCAGCTGGCGCAGGCCGGGCATTTGCCCATCCATTTGGCAGATTCGTATCCGCACTCCTGGCAGACGAAAACGCCCTTCGGGCCCTTCATGCACAAACCTCCATAGCTCTGGCTCAGACGCCCCTAGACTATATCCTTCGCTGCACCATCCTCTGAACCCTTCCGGGCCTCGACGCGAAAGACGAGAGTGCCCTCCCCCGCGTCCACAGTCACTTCCTGGCCATCCTTGATCCGTCCGGAGATGATCTCATCCGACAGACGATCCTCCACCAGGCGCTGGATCACTCGCCTGAGCGGTCGGGCGCCATACTCGGGGCTGTAGCCTTCGTTCACAAGAGAATCTTTGGCAGCAGGCGTGAACGAAAGGTGTATGCCCCTGGGTTCGAGGTGAGAACGGACCTCGGCAAGCATGAGTTCCACTATCTGCTCGAGCTCTGCGCGCCCCAGTGCATGAAAGACGATCACTTCATCTACACGGTTCAGAAACTCCGGCCTGAAAGTCCTCTTCAGCTCAGACATGACCTTGTCGCGCATGCGCTCATACGAATCGCGCTCGTCTCGCTCAGTGCGGAAGCCCAGAACCGTATCGCGCTGAATCTGGGTGGCTCCTACGTTGGACGTCATTATCAGCACCGTGTTCCGGAAGTCTACAGTCCTGCCCTGACCGTCGGTGAGGCGCCCGTCCTCCAGCACCTGCAGGAGGATATTGAACACCTCCGGGTGAGCCTTTTCCATCTCGTCAAAGAGGATCACCGAGTACGGACGGCGGCGCACCTTCTCTGTGAGTTGCCCAGCCTCTTCATACCCTACGTATCCAGGAGGCGCTCCGACCAGCCGCGATACTGTATGTCGCTCCATGTACTCCGACATGTCCAGTCGGATCATGGAGTCCTCATCTCCGAACAGGGCCTCGGCAAGCGCCCTGGCAAGCTCGGTCTTGCCCACGCCTGTGGGCCCTAGGAAGAGGAATGAGCCCACCGGGCGCCTCGGGTTCTTCAGGCCGGCATGGGCCCTCCTTACGGCCTTAGCCACTGCCGTCACCGCTTCATTCTGCGAGATCACTCGGCGGTGCAGTACATCCTCCAACTGAAGCAGGCGATCCGCTTCGGTCTGTTCGATCCTAGTCACCGGCACCCCAGTCCACGCCGCCACCACTTCTGCGATCTCGTTCTCGCTGACCACTGCGCCATCAATGTACCGACGGCTCTGCCACTCCTTGCGCTGCTCCTCAATGCGATCGCGCATCTTCTGCTCCTCGTCGCGCAGTTGCGCAGCCTTCTCGAACTCCTCATTCTGTATGGCCGCTTCTTTTTCGGCCCTGACTCGCTCCAGCTCTTCCTCCAGCCGCTTGATGTCGGGAGGCGCCACGTGAGTTGCAAGACGCGCCTTGGAGCTGGCCTCGTCCACTAGGTCGATGGCCTTGTCGGGCAGGAACCTGTCGGTGATGTAGCGGTCGGACAGAACCGCCGCCGCCCGCAATGCGTTGTCGGCTATCTTCACCCTGTGATGCGCCTCATACCTGTCGCGCAGCCCTTCGAGGATGGACACAGTCTCGTCGACCGACGGTTCGCCAACCTGGATGGTCTGGAACCGCCTCTCCAACGCGGCGTCCTTCTCGATGTACTTCCGGTATTCGTTGAGTGTGGTTGCTCCGACACACTGTAGTTCGCCGCGAGCCAGCGCGGGCTTTAGGATGTTGGCGGCGTCGATGGCGCCTTCAGCGGCGCCCGCCCCCACCACCGTGTGCAGCTCATCGATGAACAGAATGACGTCGCCCGAGTTCACTATCTCGTCTATGACCTTCTTGAGCCTTTCCTCGAATTCGCCGCGGTACTTAGTGCCGGCGACAATCGACCCCATGTCCATAGTGAGCACGCGCTTCTCTTTGAGTAGCTCAGGCACATCGCCCTTCACGATCCGCTGCGCCAAGCCTTCGACGATCGCCGTCTTGCCAACGCCCGGGTCTCCTATGAGCACAGGGTTGTTCTTCGTTCGCCTCGACAGCACCTGGATCACGCGGTTCATCTCCCGATCCCGGCCGATCACCGGATCGAGCTTGCCTTCGCGGGCCATGGCGGTCAGATCCCGCCCGAACTGCTCCAGGGTGG
>DAOPWT010000169.1:0-3783 GCA_035351775.1 Bacillota bacterium
ATCTCGGGGCAGGCCGCAATGCAAGCCGATGCGGCAACCCGCTTGATACTACTTCCCCGCTGAGCGTTTTGCAACATCTGAAGATCCTCGCTGCGGTGGAAGACGATGACCTGCGTCGCGAACGCGACGTGCTCAAGTGGCTGGCTTCGCGACTTCCTGTGCCCCGAGTGCTGCACTTCTCACAGGAGAGTCAGACTCAGCACTTGCTCGTGACCGAGGGGCCGGGCCTGAGCGCTGCAGACGAGCTGCAGACAACCGAGCCGGAGCAGGTGGTCAGCCGACTGGCCGAGGCATTGCGTATGGTTCATGATCTAGACATTCCGGCTTGCCCATTCGACATGCGACTCGATGTGAAGCTTGCCGAAGCAAGAGCCAGGATAGACTCGGGGCTAGTGGACGAGGGGGATTTCGAAGGCGTGAACATGGGCAGAAGCGCGATGGACATCTACCACGAGCTTATCGCGACCAGGCCCGACTATGAAGAATTGGTTTTCACCCACGGCGACTACTGTCTGCCCAACATCATGCTGAAAGACGGCGCAGTGAGCGGATTTCTCGATCTTGGACGCGCCGGCATCGCTGACAGGTACACTGATCTGGCTCTAGCGGCCAGAAGCATCAGGCACAACATGGGCGACGAGAGGTTGGTCAATCTCTTCTTTCATGCATACGGGCTAGGCGAGGTGGACTGGCGGAAGGTCGACTACTACATACTCCTGGACGAGCTGTTCTGAGCCTTCATTGTCTCTGCTTACCGTCTGCAACTGCTGCCGCTGTTGCTGCCATGCCGACTCCGTTGTCGCTGGCGGAGAAGGCGTGGTCCAGAAGGATGGCGCACCTGAGGCGCTGGCACAGCGAGGCGGGGAGTTGGCCCGGTTTCTCGCATCGGAGGCCGAAAAGCCATGACTTGCCCGCTATAGCCAACCAAACCCCAAGTGAGGCGAACTCATCATCATGGGTGTGGTTTCGATCATAGACGAAGCAAGGCCTGGCAGCAAGAAAGGAGTAGCGGCAGATGGCAGGTTTGATGGGAAAATATAGGTGTCGATTTTACGAACGCGTTTTCGGCGATGTGTCGACAGAATGGACAATGGGTGGTGCATAATCGAACGCATGTACGTATAGGACGTCCCAGGCGAGGCGGGCCTTACATCTAACCCCATTGAAGCTGACCACAGATGGCATATGCTAACATAATGACCCATGTGTTAGCCAGGGCATCCCACCAAGTGCCGTTTCGGCCACCAAATCATCTCATAGTACGCCCTTATGCAGATATGCGTCGCAATATGCATTAACCATAGTCCGGATTCGCGACACATCCGGAAAAACCCGTTCATAATCTGAACACATCTCAAAAGGCCAGCTAGCGGATGAGTTCTTGACGAACGTGCAGCGCAGAGGGCATATTCATTGCTTACTGCCCGGCGCGACGTGTTTGCTTCCACATCGGTTGCTCATGAAAGGCCATTCGTGCCCGCGGCCGGCGCCTGCCGGCTTAACGCAGTCGGCGGCACGTGCGATTTGACGTTGGATTGAACAATTGAACATGCGGTATTGACATCCTACATCACAAAGTTTAAAGTATTGATGGCGATATCAATAATATTGAGGTTCGACCCAAACGGAGGTGCTGATCATGATCATCACGATAGCGAACGTGAAGGTAGAGGTAAGCCGGGCGCCCCGTCGCCGCCCAACGATGAACTGGGACGGGATCGGTCGGGCATACGAGGGGCAGCTGGTCGAGAGGGCTGCAAGAGCTGCTCGGCTGGCGTACGAGGTTAAGGCGAGCGCGTATCTTCCGCTGTTGGGGTAAGCGCTCGAACGTGGACGCCGCGAGCCTCGGCGCAGTAGAAGGGGGTGGCGGAAAACGATGGATCACGCCTGTGTTGTGGATGGCCTCTGCAAGACTTATGGCGCCACGGGTGTTGTTGCCAATCGAGATCTGAACCTGCGGGTTTCCCCGGGGGAGGTCCTTGGGCTGTTTGGCCCTAACGGCGCCGGCAAGACCACATTAGTCAGGCAGATCATGGGCCTGCTTCGCCCCACGAGTGGTTCGATCAGCATCTCGGGACACGATGTTGTGCGTAACCCTGGCGCTGCGCCGGTCTATGCTGCATACCACGCGCAGCGCCAGGTTATGCTGGCCAGCTACCGCGCGACAGAAGTGCTGGTGCAAGCGGGTGTGTTGCGGGGGATGCGGACCGTGGATGCGGCTACTCAGGCACGCGCTCTCCTAGAACGGTTTGGACTTGCGGCACGGTCAGGCAGCTTGATGCTCCGTCTGAGCGGCGGAGAGCGGCAGATGGTCTTTCTGCTTTCCACCTTCATGGGATATCGTCCCCTGGTCATTTTGGACGAGCCCACGAGCAACCTCGATCCAGTGTGGCGTCGGCTTGTGTGGGACTTCCTGAGCGAGAAGGCGCGCGAAGGTGTGGCGGTGATGCTGGTGACTCACAACGTGGCCGAAGCTGACCATGCCGTGCACCGGGCGGTCGTGATAAACCGGGGGACGGTGGTTGCAGACGGTACTCCGGGTGATCTCAAGCGGATGGTGAGCCGCAACATCGAGATTCGCGTGTCGCTCAAGCCAGGCGCAGAATGGCTTTTGGCCGACACCGCTCGGGGCGAGCCGCTTGGCGAGGGCAGATGGATGATCCGGGTCGATCCGGAGGAATCCTCGCAAGTTCTTTCACACATCATCGACACACAAGGCCTGGACGGCATCGACGACTTCACAGTCTCAGGTGTGAGCATGGATGCGGTGTATGAGGCATTGACCGGAGAATGGTGGGATGAGCGACATGAACGGACAGTCAGCTGACCCCGCGACCTCAGGCGTTCGTGCAGCGTCGGGCATCGCAGCAATGTGCGCTGCAACATCGGGCATAGCACGTCTCGCGAGACTGGCCCGCGAGTACTGGTGGCTGTTGCGCGGCCAGCTTCACCAACTGCGACTGCAGTGGTTTTGGTACGTAGTCATGATGTCGTTCGGCCCGCTGGTCACAATGGCCTTTCTGTGGTCTTTCACCGGTGGGTCGCCGGAGGCCTTGCTCTTCATAATCACGGGAAGTATCACTACCGCACTATGCACATCGGCTATGCTTACTCTGGGCCAGAATATCGGGTACATGAAGGACTCGGGGAGCTTCGAGTACTATGCCGGCTTCCCGATTTCGAAGCCCGTATTCATACTCGCCCTGGCAACTCGGAGTGTGATACTCTCGATTCCTTCGTCTGTGATACTGCTTTCGACCGGCGCCTTCATCTTCGGGGTGCCCATGCGCCCGTCTCCAGTCACCATTATCATCTTCATTCTGGCAGGCTACTCCCTTGCCGGCCTGGGGGCGTTGGTGGGCTTCTTCAGCCGAGACGGGCAGACCGCAGGGCTCGTTACTCAGATAATCGACCCGCTCATCGTCTTCCTCGCGCCGGTGTACATTCCCGTTGAGCGCCTGCCACGGTTTCTGCAGTATACATCGAGGTTCGTCCCGACTACCTATGTCGCGAACGCCCTACGCGCATCAGTGGCCGGTAGCGTCACATCCCAAACCTGGCTCGAGATTGGTCTCCTGGTCGTATGGACCGTTCTTACGCTGTGGGCGGCATCTCGTAAGCTCGCTTGGCGGGCCAATGAGTGACGTCCACGGTTCGTTCAGTGGGGGCCGCATGATCGAGAGCGTGGAGCCCGAAACTACTTGGCGCCAAGCGTCTGGCTTTAGCGGACTCTGTAAAGGTACGATACAATTGGGCTGCATCGATTGAGAAAGCGAGGCATGC
>DAOPWT010000170.1:0-3756 GCA_035351775.1 Bacillota bacterium
TCGCGGGTGAGGTTCTCCACAGCGCGGTAGTCCTCAGGCCGCTCAAGGCGCAAAGCAATGCTCAACGGTGATTCCTCCTGTTACAGGTGATCACAACTCTGTGTACTTCCTCGCATTTCCTCTGGCCCTGTCTGCCGGGTAGTGTTGGGCGTTCAGGGCCATCTTCTTCGCTGCGACTTCATCGAGGTCGATGCCGAGGGCATGGGCCAGGAATAGAAGGTATATGTAGATATCGGCGACTTCACGCTCAATCTCCTCGCGCTTTTCGGCGCATCTGGCGCCAAGCCCGGAGTCGGGGGTCCACTGGAATATCGATAGGAGCTCGGACGCCTCTACGACGAGAGCGGAGGCGAGGTTCTTGGGGGTGTGGAACTGCTCCCAGTCTCGTTCGTCGCGGAACGCGATCAGTTGATCGAGTAGTCTGCTTTGGTACTCCGGATTCTGAGTCACTTCACAAATGCCTCCTCTGCGCCTAGCGCTCAGTAGAATGCCTGCGGCGAAAATCCGCCTTTGCCTTTCAGGTAGCAGTCAAAGAACTCCAGCGCCAACCGGCTTATGGTGGCTAGGCAGTACTGTGTGTCTATACCTGCTTTCCGTCCATTCAGTATCCGTGTAAGCAACGGGCTCGTAAGCGCCAGATCTGTCAAAGACAGATGCCCTGCCCCTCGCATATGTACGTTGTAGGAGATCGTCGCCGTATCCGCAAGCAGTCTCGCGTTTGCTGCGTATTGCGGCAGTTCGTCCAGACGACTCCATGAGTTGTCTGAATAGATGTTCAGCACTGGTATGGGATACGTCTCTTCATTCCACACGAATTGCCCGTTCTCGACGCCGACAATATCGCACATGAAGGGCGACTCCAAAGCGACAACTGCACCCACATCATCTCTAGTTCTGCCGATTCCGAGTGCAGCAGAACCTCCCAGTGAATGCCCCATAACGCCGATCTTCGTTGTGTCGATGAGTGCATAGACAGGATCAGGATCGCTGCTAGCTGCCTGGTTGAGAGCATAGTCGACAACATAGTTCAGGTCGCCAGTGCGTACTCCCATCCACTTCTGATAGTATTCACAGCTCTGCATCTTGTCTCGCTCTGCGTCCTCAGCGAGGATTTCCCGCATGAAACCTCTATCAATCAGCGATACTCTCCCGTCGGTGTCGGCGGTGAACAGGCATTGGTATGTGTGGTCGACTGCGCAGATCACATAACCATGGCTCGCCAACTCCCGGTAGAGCGACAGATTGCTCGACTTCACTCCGAACGATCCATGAGAGAAGACGATAAGCGGGTATTTGCCGTCGGCGTCTTTGGGATACCAGTATTGCACAGTAAGCCTTCTGGGCCTGCCGGTGTTGGAATACGTATCGACGCGATTTTCGTCGGTATAGGTGTAGGCCACTGTTTCGACGCCATACGCGCCCGTGATCTTCAGTGGTCTGTGCTGTGGGAATATAAGCGCAGGGCTGAGGGCAAGCAGCACAGCCAGAAGCGCCAGAACTGCCCTTCTGATGACTCTGCCGGTTGTGAATGCTGCACCGTCAAGGCCTTTCCGCACGAGCGCTATTGCGCTGAGCAGCGCCCATATCAGCAGCAGCGCCGCAAAGGCATACCAACGCAGACTCCATTCTATGATGGACGTTATCGTCAGCAGGACGAACATAGCAAAGGCGCCGATACGCATGATGCTTCGGCTTGTTGCTTGATATGACATTGAGAGAATGCAATACGCTGCAAATACAAGCTCAACTGCGAAAGCAGCAGACAACATGATACGTCCCATGGCTTTCGTCGGTGCACCTCGCATCATGCGGATTTGCTCACTACACTCTGCCAGGCTAGACACCTGCCGAGCTGGACACCTGCCCAGCTGGGCGATTGACAGCAGCTACCATCTCTGAGATACTGCGTCTGGCATCGTACATTGGGAAGTCTATCACACCTGTATGTGAACTACCACTTCGCAGTCCGCGCCGTGCCGGTACGGGCAGAGCTCGGATTGCTGTCAGAATGGATGTGAGACGCAATGCCCAGACACGCCGGCACAGGGAACGAGGTCTCAGACGCCATCGAGGCCATAGCCTCAATCTTCCAGACCCACTATGAGCAGCGCCATTTCTCCGGCGCGGGGCTCGTGAAGCGAGGCGGGGAGGTTCTGTTTTCGGGCGCGTATGGGTATGCGCACAGGGGTTGGAGAATCCCAAATACCGTGTCTACCAGGTTCGATACAGCCTCCATCACTAAGCTATTCACCGCGGTGGCCGTGCTGCAGCTAGTGGAGCGCGGGCTCTTGTCGCTCCATGATAGAGTGCTCGACATCCTCGGCCTCGATGGTACGTCGATCTCGCCGCGGGTCAGCGTATATCACCTGCTCACTCACTCGTCTGGAATAGGCGACGACGCTGACGAGGAGGCGGGGGAGAGCTACGAGGCAATTTGGAGGGACAAGCCAAACTACTCAGTGAGGGAGACTATCGACTTCCTGCCGCAGTTTGTGCACAAGCCGGCCAACTTCGAGCCCGGCGAAGGATGCAGGTACAACAACTGCGCGTTCGTGTTGGCCGGTCTGGTGGTGGAGAAGCTTACGGGCCAGAAGTATCGAGGCTATGTCCGTGAGAACGTGTTTCGGCGGGCAGGCATGTCCGACACCGAATTCGTGGCAATGGACGCGGTAGCCGAGAATGCAGCGGAGGGTTACGCTGCGGTCAGAGATGAGAACGGAGAGGCAACCTGCTGGCGGAAGAATATCTACTCGTTTCCTCCCATAGGCTCGCCCGACGCGGGCGCATACACGGCCGTGGGGGATCTGGACGCGTTCATGAGGGCGCTCACAGCCAACAAGCTGCTGCCTGAACAACTCACCAAAGACATGCTGACTCCCAAGGTCATGTACAGGCAGACCGCGCGCGCCACGTACATGATGGGATATGCATTCGAATTCGCGCTCGAGCCTGGCAGCGGCAGAATCATGTACATGCAGAAAGACGGGGATAACCCCGGGGTTGACGGCATGCTAAGGTACTACCCTGATACCAGCACTGTAGTTGCGATCCTCGCGAACCAGGACTGCAATGTGTGGGATATGGCGAACAAGGTGGATGGGGCGCTCGAGGGCCTGCTCGTCTGATTGGCACGTCCATCGTTTGGTCTGTGGCGTGGTCCTGTTCAGAACAGCGAGAGCTGAGCGCTGCGGTAGGGCTTGCGGTAGGCCTCAATGATGTCTTCCATCTTGTACAGGATGCCTAGCCTATCGCATTCTGAGCAGAACACGCGCCACAGTTGACTCGCCCTGGAAGAATGGCATTCGTACGCATTGCCGAACTGCCTGGCATACTTGAGCCTGAGGCCAGGAAAGTGTTCATCGAGTTTCGAGTAGTACCACTCTCGCTGGTTTTGACGCAATGTGACTCCGAAGGCCGGGTAGACGAACCTTGCTCCGGCCTCGCTCGCCAGCCGGATGATGCTGACGACGTTGTCATCGTTATCCTCTATGAACGGCAGTACCGGCATGAGCAGTATTCCTGCGAAAATGCCATTTCCGGCAAGCTGCCTGATGGTGCAGAAGCGCCTGGAGGCTAAGGGCGCGCGCGGTTCGATTCTCCGGCATAGCCCGTCGTCGGCTGTGGTGACGGTTATCTTGACTAGCACGGGCGAATGAGCCTTGATCGAGGTGAGCACGTCGATATCCCGCGTCACCAGATCACTCTTTGTTGCTATCGAAGCCCCGAAGCCGTGCGCGTCTACGAGTTCCAGCGCGC
>DAOPWT010000171.1:0-3722 GCA_035351775.1 Bacillota bacterium
GTATGTTGACAACCCCGACGCACAAGGCTATGATGGGGATAATCCAAAATGACATGTAGCTATGAAGAGGACGAGTAGGCTGAAGCGAGCCCGAAGAGACGGCAGGCATTTGGTGTGAGCGTGCCGGGGAGTCGGCAGCCGAATACCACCTCTGAGCTTCCGGTTGAAATGCATTCCGCCGGCCCAGCGGCAGCGTGTGGGCGGGACGGGCAGAATAAGCCGGCACGGTTGGCCCCCGTTAGAGGGCTCCACGAGAGGGCGTTCGGATATCTGACGCCAAACCGGGTGGAACCGCGGGTTGACCCCGCCCCGATGCGCATGCACGAGGCGGGGTTTTTGCTTACCTATTGCGGCCCAGTTCGTGGCGGACAGCGCCGCCTGCGATGGCGGCGCAGCCTGAGGCTGTAGAGTAGTCCACGATAAGGGGGATGTACCAGATGGAGAGTATACGCATATCGCTTCCCGATGGATCGGTGATTGAGGCGCCGCGCGGGTCGACTATCCGGGACCTGGCTGCTCGTTTGAGCCCGCGGCTGGCGGCCCGGGCAATCCTCGGGCTGGTCGACGGGGTGGCTCACGACCTGTCATATCCGCTTACTGCCGATGCGGCGGTCATCATCGCCGACGATACCTCGCCTCAGGGGCTTGACGCGATGCGCCATACTGCCGCGCATATTATGGCACAGGCAGTGCTGCGCGTCTTCCCAGGGACTAAGCTGGCTATAGGGCCTACGATTGCGGACGGCTTCTACTACGACTTCGACAAAGGCGGATCGTTCACGCCTGACGACCTTGCACGGATTGAGGCTGAGATGAGCAAGATCGTCAAAGAAGACCTGCCCGTAGAGCGGGAGGAGTTGCCCGTGGCTGAGGCTATCGAGCGGCTCAGCGATGCCGAAGAGACCTACAAGTTGGAACTGGTCCAGGACCTCGCGGCCCAGGGCGAGCAGACCGTCAGTTTCTACCGTCAGGGCGAATTCGTTGATCTCTGCCGCGGCCCGCACCTGCCGCGCACGGGAATGCTCCGCGCGTTCAAGCTGTTGAATGTGGCCGGGGCATATTGGCGAGGCGACGAGGCGAGGCCAATGCTCTCGCGCATATACGGCACTGCATTCGCAAGCAAGAGCCAGCTAGACGAGCATATCAGGCTGCTGGAGGAGGCTGCGCGGCGCGACCACCGAAAGCTGGGCAAGGAACTTGACCTGTTCAGCATACACGAAGAGGCCGGCGCGGGGCTGATCTTCTACCATCCCAAGGGCGCCGCACTCAGGTCTGCCATAGAGGAGTTCTGGCGCCGAGAGCACGCGCAGCGCGGGTACGAGTATGTTATCAGCCCGCATATTGCAGATTCGACCCTGTGGACCATATCCGGGCACAACGGGTACTACAGGGAGAACATGTACTTCTTGTCGATAGACGAGAAGGAATACGTGCTCAAGCCGATGAACTGCCCGGGGCACATCCTGATCTACAAGACCAGGACTCACAGCTACCGTGAGATGCCGGTCCGCTACTGCGAGCTAGGCACTGTGTACAGATACGAGCGCTCCGGCGTGCTCCACGGGTTGCTGCGCGTGCGTGGGTTCACGCAGGATGACGCTCACTTGTTCTGCACCCCCGAACAGCTGAGAGACGAGATCACCGGCGTCATCGACTTTGCGGCGTACATGCTGAAGAGCTTCGGTTTCGATGAGTACGAGATCTTCCTGTCGACTCGGCCCGAGAAGTCGGTGGGTTCGGATGAGAACTGGGAAAGGGCCACTTCCGCGCTGCGGGACGCGCTAGAGAGCAATGGGCTTGCCTACTCAGTCGACCCCGGGGAGGGCGTGTTCTACGGGCCCAAGATCGATATCAAGCTCAAAGACGCTCTGGGCAGGCTGTGGCAGGGTCCCACGATTCAGGTCGACTTCAACCTGCCTGAGAGGTTCGACGTCAACTACATCGGTGAGGATGGCGAGAAGCACAGGGCGATCATGATCCACCGGGTCGTGCTTGGCAGCATGGAGCGGTTCACCGGCTGCTTGATAGAGCAGTATGCAGGCGCCTTCCCCGTATGGATCGCGCCTGTGCAGGCCAAGGTGCTATCCATCGGCGAAAAGCACGTGGACTACGCAAAGCAGGTGGCCGGCAGGCTGGCGTCCAGGGGCTTCAGGGTGGAGACGGACGTGCGTGACGAGAAGATCGGCTACAAGATCCGTGAGGCGCAGCTGCAGAAGGTCCCCTATATGCTGATAGTGGGGGAAAAGGAGATGGAGGCGGGCGCTGTGTCGGTGCGTGCTCGTAAGGCCGGCGATCTTGGCTCCATGAGCCTTGCCGAATTCGAGGGCAGACTGGCGTCTGACGTCGAGTCTCGCTCGTGCGCTGATGTTTGACGGACCTTGCGCGGTTGTGCTATACTCTGTGGTGCAAAATCAGAACACGTGTTGAAGCAGAAGCCATCCGCTTCTCACCGTCCGGCGCTGCGCTAGGCGCTTCAGCTAGGCCGGTTATGCTGACTGATCACGAGTCCGACTTCGATTTGTCGTCGGATTTCGGCTAATCTGTCATGTCGGGCGGGTGGAAAACCCGCCCATTTTGCATGGTGCACGCTCTGTTTTTGGCAGCATCCATAAAACCGTTGGGGGTGACAGGCTATCAGTAGGGAGCTTTTCGTCAACGAGGAGATCAGAGCCAGGGAAGTCCGCGTTGTGGACGATAACGGGGAGCAACTGGGCATAATGGCCTTGAGGGATGCCCTTCGTGCAGCGGCGGAGAGAAACCTGGACCTCGTCGAGGTTGCACCTACAGCGCGACCGCCCGTATGCCGCATAATGGACTTCGGTAGGTTCAAGTACGAGCAAAGCAAGCGTGATCGAGAAGCCAGGAAGAAGCAGCACATTGTGAGCATCAAGGAAGTCCGCATGACGCCCAAGATAGAGGATCATGACTTCGAAGTGAAAGTCAAGAACGCAGAGAAGTTCCTGCGTGAGGGCGACAAGGTCAAGGTAAGCGTCAGGTTTCGCGGGCGGGAGATAGTCCACACAGATATCGCGCAGAGGCTCCTGAGAGAGATGGCCGCAACACTGTCTGCAGTCAGCAGCATGGAGCGTGAACCGAAAGTAGAGGGCAGGAACATGATCATGATCCTGTCTCCAAAGCAGGATTAAGAGCGGTTTGGTTGGGATTCAGTTGGTTGAGGAGGGCAATCGGTATGCCTAAGGTGAAAACGCACAGAGCGTCCGCGAAGAGGTTTCGCGTGACTGGCTCAGGTCTGATCATCAAGAACAAGGCCGGCCGCAGGCACGATCTGGGGAAGAAGACGTCTAAGCGCAAACGGAACATGAGGAAGGCGGATGTCGTCGCCAAGGCTGACGCGAAAGTGGTCCGTCAGTTGATTCCGTACAAGTAACGCGCGGATGTAGCGTGATGATGGCCGGAGGGGGCTGAACAGCAATGGCAAGAGTGAAGAGCGGTATTATCACCAGACGCAGGCACAACAAGACTCTAAGGCTTGCGAAAGGCTATACGGGTGTAAACAGGATTTCGTGGAAGCGCGCCAACCAGGCTGTTATGCATGCCATGGACTATTCCTACATGCATCGAAGGACCAAGAAGCGCGACTTTCGAAAGCTTTGGATCGCGCGGATCAACGCTGCTGCGCGCACAAATGGAATCTCCTATAGCAGGCTGATCTCCGGGCTCAAGAAGGCCGGAGTTGAGATTAACCGCAAGATGCTGGCCGA
>DAOPWT010000172.1:0-3697 GCA_035351775.1 Bacillota bacterium
GCCTGTTCCACCTCGGCCAGCCGGGCCTGCTCAGCAGCCTTTTCCAGATCGCGGATCTTGTCGCGTACCAGAGCCGCTTTTTCGTATTCTTCCGCTTCAATCATGGTGCGCAGTTCCTCGCGAAGAGATGCAAGCTCCTTGCGAAAGCGCACAGCCTTTCCGGCGCGCGCAGGCACCTTGCCCGTGTGCCGCGCGTGCCCGTGGATGCGTGCAATGAGGGGCCTGAGCATCGGCAGAAACTGCGAGTAACATTCGGAGCATCCCAGATAGCCCGTGTTCATGAACTCCGGGTATTCCAGGCCGCACGTAGAACACACGCTGCGAGAGCCGCCCGGTATTCCCACAGGGACTCCTGCTGCCGTGTCGCTCTGAAGCAAGCCGGCAAGCAAGTTGGAGAAAGCGAATTTGGGCCCTGCGAATACTTCCAGCTCACCGCGCTCCCTGGCACACTGCTGGCACAGATGGAGTTCGGTGCGGACGTTGTTTATGACCTTGGTGACATGCACGTTTGCAGGCCTTTGGTTGCACACCTGACAAAGCATGGTAATGACTTCCCCCCGTAACCTCACTCAGTAGTAGATTGCGTCAGCACGAACAGAAGGATGGTCTTCAGGACCCTCGCCCTAACGATCTGTTCAAGCTCCGGCCGTCGGCCGCCATCGCCCTCAAGCACCGCGGCTCTCACGAAGGCCGCGTCCTGCGCACTGATAGCTCCCAGTTCCGCCAGCCGGGCGATGAGGTCATCCGCGGCCTTGCGGTCGATGGCGTCGCCCACCGTCTCACGGACTATTTCAAGAGCGTCGCCTTCGGGCGCCGCCCCAAGTCTGAATATGCGTATATAGCCTCCCCCTCCTCGCCTCGACTCTACGACGTATCCCCGTTCGATGCTGAAGCGAGTAGTCAGGACGTAGCTGATCTGCGATGGAGCGCACCGGAACCGCTCCGCCAGATCACGCCTGCGTATCTCCACCCAATCATCGGGCACACTGCTCAGGAGAAGCTTGAGGTAGCTTTCAATGTAATCCGCCAGGCTTGCCATACCGCTCGCTCAATCCTCTGACTATTACTGACCTTTCGTATATCATGATACACCAAGCGCGCGGAAACGCAAGCCTGGTCTGGTCTACCTATTGGTCAAAGAAGGGCAAATCGAGGTTCGGCGGGCTTGAACTGCGCTCAACCGCGCAGCGCGACACTGAAGTTGCCGATTATCAAATCAGGGAAGCAGTCCTGTAGGTGGGCTATGACTTGGGCTATGCCGGCAGGCTCGGCGGCCTCATCGCCTCGGCCGCGCTTGCCCGGCCCCTCCAGCATCACGCGGGAGAAGACCTCAGGATCGATGTTGAGGTTGCGGAATTGGACCATCTGGACGTCTGTACGTTCAATCAGAGAGCAGACTGCATCCACCTCAGGTTCAAGGTCGGTGAACCCTGGGAAGGTCAGGTAGTTGAGGGATACGAATGCTCCCCGGCTTCGCGCGGCGGCAATAGAGCGCTCCACGTCCGCGAGCCCGTATCCCGACGGCCGGTGGTATCGCGCGTAAGGCATCGGGCGCGCGCTGAGCAGGCTGACGCGGAAGGAATCCATCCCTGCGTCGCACAGGGCCTCAATGGCCTGCGTGTTGCCGGCGTTAGTGTTGACATTTATCGTCCCCAGGTCGGTGCGTGCTCGCACGGCGCGACAGGCCTCGGCAATAACGCGCCACTCATTCGTTGGCTCGCCTTCGCAGCCTTGCCCGAAACTGATGATGGCCTGAGGCGCCTCCTCCAGGTGAGGCAGGGCAAGCTCAACTACCTCATCGACCGCGGGAACGAAATCCATGCGCTGCTGGGGAGATGGGCAACACTCGGAGGGTTGCTTGGAGATGCAGCCGAGGCAACTCGCATTGCATGTGGGTGAAACCGGTATGCCGGCCTCCCACCGCCTGTAGAAAAGGTTCTGGGCAGTGTAGCACTGATACTCCAGAGCGCACTTGGCCAGCTGCCGGAGAATTCGATTGCCGGGATACACCCCGAGCGCTGCCTCAACCAATGCCGGAAGCTCAGGCAGGTTGTAATGACACGGATCCCAGGTGCCGCGCTCATCGGTGCGCACCGCGGCCACCACCATCTGGTCGCCGTCGAAGGCCACTGCCGAATAGCCGAAAAGCGGGAGTGTGGGAGCGTGTGGCTTCGACACATAGGCCGGAACAAACGTACGCGTATAGCCCTGGGGAAGTATGGCCGCGAGCGCCTCTCCCGGGCCTGCCTGCACGAACTCGCCGGATGAAGCATCGGCGCCAACAGGAACGCGCTCAGGTAACCGAGCGAGGCTCGCTCCCGCGGGTAGCGGGATGACGTCGGACGGCTGAAGTTCGACGAAGTAGTCGCCGGCGCGGGCTACCGCCCGCGCGTTGTCATTTCGCAGCACCTGGCCGGACCGGTCGCTCGCGGCCACCGTCAACACAATTGACTGCCCCATGCGCGCCCTACTTCAGGTAGTCGAGGGGGTTGCGGGCCCGCCCGTTCACCCTGATCTCGAAATGGAGATGCGGCCCTGTGCTGACTCCAGAATTGCCCGACAGGGCGATCCGGTCGCCTGCTGCCACAGCTGCGCCCACCTGGACCGAGAAAGAGGAATTGTGACCATAGTATGTATGGACGCCGGCGCCGTGATCCACGATGACCAGCCTGCCATATCCCGACCTCCACCCGGCAAAGATCACACAACCATCGGCGGCGGCCTTTACAGGCGTGCCTATGGGCACGGCTATGTCCACCCCATTGTGCATCCTGCCCCACCTGAGGCCGAAGCGCGACGATATGCGTCCGGAAAGCGGCCAAATCAGAGCGTCGCCTGAAGCCGATGCCGACGACCGGGAACTGGCGGCGCCTCTGGATGCCACAGCTGTAGGCGCGTTGCGGACAGGAAGCGGTTTGGCGCCCGGTATTACCAGGGCTTGCTTGAGTTTGAGCCTATCGGGCTCGTCCAGTTGATTGGCGCGGACAATCTCGTCTCTGCTGACCCCGTATTTCTTGGCGATCGTCCAGATCGATTCGCCCCGGGTCACCAGGTGGACCACGCCTGAAATGGAGGGAAACTTGAGAATCTGCCCGATCTTGAGCTTGTTCGGATTGGACAGCGAGCTTGACCACATTATCGTATCAACGCTGACGGAGTATCTCTCAGCTATCACTGACAGGCTCTCGCCCTGCGCAACCTTGTGCTCGATCATGCGGATTCCGCTGCTTGGCGGCGAGATCCTATGCTCGGCAGCGGCGATGCCCACGGCGTTCCTCGCAGGTATACATTGATCTCTCAACGTGCGCAAGGCGCCCGGCAGCCCGTTAGGCCCAGCCGCCAGTGCCGATAGACTCGAATCCGAGCGGGGTGACTTGCGCGCAAACAGCCCCTCGTTCCAATCGGCGACGACCTCGCGGCTCGCCCCGAAACACGCCAAGAGGACCGTGCAGCTGTGCGAACAAAGATCTTTGAGCAGGCCAAAAGCTGACGAGGCATGGATGGACTTCTCGGTGAACGTGAGGACCGCACTTGAGGCAACTCCCCGTCCTGCTACCAGCAGGCACACCGAACACGACGCTACAAGGGCACACAACGCAGACGCAAGTTTCTTCTTCAGCAACTATCTCCCCCCATCCGCTCAAGGCGCCAGCCCGGGGTCAGCCTGGCATCTACTACAGTATACCACCATGACCAC
>DAOPWT010000173.1:0-2278 GCA_035351775.1 Bacillota bacterium
CCTTCCTGAAGTGAGGATTCAACCCCGCTTCGCCGGTTTCCTCTGTAGGTCCTGCGCGAACCTGAGCATGGCAAATTCCACCTGGTGCCGAACAAGTCCGCCCTGCAGATAGGCATCGTATGGAGGACGCAGCGGGGCATCTGCCGATAGCTCTATCGAAGCGCCCTGCACGAATGTTCCTGCGGCCATTATCACCTCATCTGCGTACCCAGGCATCGGCGCCGCCACAGGTGTCACGCCCGCATCCACAGGTGACGTGGATTGCACTGCTCGGCAGAAAGCGTACACGTTTTCGGGAGAGCCCAGCCTCACCGCGAGCACTATGTCGTGCCGACGCTGTCCGGGCCGCGGCGACACCTCGAACCCGAGTTCTGAAAGGAATGCTGCCGCGAACTGCGAACCCGCCACGGCTTCGCCAGTGACTTGGGGCGCCATGAACAGCCCCTGAGCGAGAAGGCGTGTGAACCCCAGTGTAGGGCCCGTATGGGAGCCCAATCCCGGCGCGGTCAGACGCTCGGCGGCCATCTCCACCAAGTCGCCCCGCCCCGCCACGTATCCACCGCACGGGGCTATCCCGCCCCCGGGGTTCTTGATCAGCGATCCGGCGACCACGTCCGCTCCAACGGCGCATGGTTCGCGCGTTTCGGTGAACTCGCCGTAGCAGTTATCGACGAACACCACCGCATGCGGGTTCACCGACTTCACGCAATCGGCGATTCTTTCGATGTCGGCGCACGATAGGGCCCGTCGCCACGAGTAGCCCCGCGAACGCTGGACAAGTACCATTCGGGCGCCCTCGGCAGCGCGCGATATCCCGGCGTAGTCCGGCTCTCCGTGCTCACCCACGGGCACTTCCAGGTAACGTACCCCGTGTTCAGACAGTGAACCGCGCACATGTCGATCATGGCCTATCATGGTGACCATGGTGTCATAAGGCGGTCCATACGCCGATACTAGGCAATCACCCGGGCGCAACACGCCGAAAAGCACTGCAGCCAGGGCATGGGTTCCCGACACCATCTGCATCCGCACAAGGGCTGCCTCGGCGCCGAACACGTCTGCGAATGCACTCTCCAGATGCTCCCTGCCCGTATCATCATAGCCATAGCCGCTGGTGCCGCCGAAATGATAATCCGCGAGGCCGGCACGGCCCAGCGCTGCCAGCACTCGTGCGCTGTTTACCCTGGCTATCTCTTGGGTCGCGGCAACCTCAGGCGCTATCCTCGCCCTGACATGGCGTGCGATAGCCAGCCATGCATCGTCTAGGCCCATGGCGCGTGCAATCTCTTGGTCTCCCAGGATATCCGTGTCGGCGACGCCCGCGTCGACGATATCGTCTCTGCTATCTTCCAAGTGTTACGTCCGCCTCCTCCAGCCAGTCACCGAGCCTCGCCACGATCTCGGACGCCGCATCGGACGGATCCGAGATGCCCCCGACGTCAATCCATGTGATGTCATCGTGCTTTCGGAACCATGTCATCTGGCGCTTAGCGTACTTGCGCGTCTCCAGCTTCACTTCATCGATTGCCTGCTCCAGCCCCTCAAGCCCCGCAAGGTACGCGGCGAACTCCTTGTACCCTATTGCCTGCATGGCCGTGGCCTCAGGGTCATAGCCCATCTGGAGCAGCCTGCGCACCTCGTCCACCAGCCCGGCCGCGACCATCTGGTCGACTCGGGCATCGATACGCCCTGCAAGCGCATCGCGCGGCATAGTTAGGCCGAAGAGCCTTGCATTATACGCGTGCGCCGGCACGTGCTTTCTCCGTAGCTCGGTGATGGGGCGCCCAGTCACCTCGAACACCTCGAGGGCACGCACGATCCGACGCAGATCGTTAGGGTGTATCTTCCGGGCGGCCTCGGGGTCGCACGATGTCAGCCTTGCGTGGAGCTCCGCCGCGCCGCCCGCGCTTTGTGCCGCCTCCTGCTCCAGCCGGGCCCGCACTGCCGGATTGCGGCCCTCATCCGGGAAGAGGAATCCCCTGACGACGGCGTCCACGTACAGCCCTGTTCCGCCCACCATTATGGGAAGATGCCCCCGCGAGGCTGTGTCGGCAATGGCTGCGCTCGCCAGCTCCTGGTAACGCGCCACATTGAACACCTCGTCCGGATCAGCTACATCGATAAGGTGATGTCGAATCTGGGCCTGCTCGCCCGCGGACGGCTTGGCGGTGCCGATGTCCATTCCCCGATAGACCTGCATTGAATCTGCCGACACGATTTCCCCGTCCAGCATGCGCGCCAGTGCCACCCCGACGGCCGACTTGCCTGATGCGGTCGG
>DAOPWT010000173.1:2378-3677 GCA_035351775.1 Bacillota bacterium
GTAGTCACGCCCAGCCTCTCCAGCTCAGGGCCGTCGCTCCTATCCTTGATGACTACCCGACGCCGGGCTACTCTAGTCGCCTCTCGCACAGCGCTCCCCGACAGCCTAGCATGACACGCCCATCTGCGCAATCCGGCGATGCCGGGCGAAAGGCGCACTGGTTCACGAAACATGGGATCGAAGTATACCACATCGTAGCTACGATCCGCACACGACATGAGGTGCATCAGATGGTCAGCGCAGACCACCTCTATGCGGCGCATGGCGCCTGTGGTGTCCGGGTCCGCCTTATCGTACTCTCGCAGCCCGGCCCGTACGATCTCAGCCAGAGCCGGGCTGGACTCGATGCCGACCACCTGCCCTGAAGGGCCGACAGCCCAGGCGGCCACGATCGCGTCGCTCGCCAGGCCCAGCGTGCAGTCGAGCACACGGTCACCCTGGCGCAAAGCCATGGCCTCCAGCATATGGTCCTCCCTGCCCTGCGCCGCCCGCATGATCCTGCCCGGCGCCATTCCAGGATGGAAGAAAAGACAGGGGCCCGCTGGGCCGGACTGCCCCATGCCAACCAGCGTCATCCTGTTCGATTCGACGACTAGCACACCCTCGATCTCGCCCGGACCCTGCCATTCCCCGGCAACCTGGGCGACAGACTTGCTGTGTCGTTCGATGTACGGCGAGTTCAGGGCCGAAGCAACCTTCCTGGCAAGCTCGATTTCGGAGGCTCCGGCGCGCGAGGAGGTAGTGACTGCGAGCCCACTTGTTATGATCACCGCCGGCCGAAGCTCCTTTCGAGAGACTCCTTCGAGATCGTGACGATAATGGGTCGCCCATGCGGACACCTCATGGGATTGTCGCACCGGAACAAGGCCGCTACCAACGACGTCATTTCCTCCTCGTGTAGACAGGCGCCGGCTTTCACGGCGCTATGACACGCAAGCGACACAGCGACATGGTCCGCCAGCGACTGCGGATCCGCCTCGACCGGCGCCGCCGCGATTCCTTCAACCGCCGCTCCCAGCGCCTCATTGGGTGCCATGCCGGCTGCTGCGATAGGGATGCCCCGCACCAGGACTGATGATTCGCCGAACACGTCTGCCTCAAAACCCATGCGCGCCAAAGTCGATTGGTGGCGAGCCACCAGATCAGTATCGGCGGCTCCGAGCTGGACAAGCTCGGGCGAAAGCAGCAGCTGAATGGGAACGCCCGATGACGCCGACGCAAGCTGGCGCCTGTACGTGTCCACGAGCACCGTCTCGTGCGCCACATGCTGATCGATAATGAGCAGGCCCTCATCGCTCT
>DAOPWT010000174.1:0-3664 GCA_035351775.1 Bacillota bacterium
ACACGCTGGTGTACCCGTCCACAGGCAACTACGGCATAGGCGGCGCCTGGGTCGGGCCGCGCATGGGCTATGATTCTGTAGTAATCCTTCCCGAGCTCATGAGCGAGGAGCGCTTCCACAAGATCGAGGGATACGGCGCGCGGTATATCAAAACCAAAGGCTGCGAGTCGAGCGTTAAGGAGATATACGACAAGTGCTGGGAGCTCAAACGCCAGCCTGAGATAAGGGTGCTCAACCAGTTCGAGGTGATGGGCAACTACAGGTTCCACTACTACGTTACAGGGAACACTGCGGTGGAGCTCGTCGACGACCTGGCAAAGCAGGGAATAGGCAACGGCAGGTGCGCGGCGTTCGTCTCGGCCATGGGGTCCGGAGGCACCATAGCCGCCGGCGACAGGCTGAAGGAAGTCTTCCCAGAACACCGCATTATCGGCCTTGAGCCGATTCAATGCCCGACCCTGTTCAACAACGGGTACGGCGACCACGACATCCAGGGCATCGGCGACAAGCACGTGACGTGGATCCACAACGTCATGAACATGGATTGCCTCATGTGTATCGACGACATGGAGTCCAAGTTAGGCCTCCAATTGCTTACAGACCCTGTGGGCATGGAATACCTGGCGGGGCGTGCCGGGATCGCGGAAGAGACTGTGCGTGAGATGGCGACCCTGTTCGGCATCTCCGGAGTGTGCAACGTTCTGGGCGCGATCAAGACCGCCAGGTATTACAGGATGGGCAGCAACGACAATATCGTTACGGTGCTTACCGACACTATAGATCGTTACCACTCAGTGATGGGCGCTCTAGATGACCGGTTCGGCAAGATGGATGCCGGCAAGGCAGAATCTCGCCTCGCAGGCATCTTCCACAGCGCAAAGCTCGACTACATTCAGGAGGGGACTGTCAACAACCGCGACAGATGGTTCAACCTCAAGTACTATACCTGGGTTGAGCAGCAAGGCAAGACCGTTGCCGAGCTGAACGTGCAGAAGAGCCAGTCATGGTGGGCTGAAGAGCGCAGCAGCATTCAGGACGTGGATAATCGCCTCAGCGAAGCGCGGAAGCGTTCGTGAAAGCGGCGGCGGGAGAGGAGTGATCGCGATTAGCTTCCCTTTCGAAAAAGCGTTGGCTCAAGCAGAAGGATATCGAAAGAGAATATCCGGGTTCCTGCGCGATATGATCGCGATACCGGGCGAGAGCAGTCAGGAGAAGGCCGTCGTCCAGCGGATTGGTGAGGAAATGGCGGCCGTGGGCTTCGACAAGATCGAAGTCGATCCAATGGGCAACATCTTGGGACGCATCGGCACCGGAAAGACTCTGATAGCGATGGATGCCCACGTCGACACTGTAGGCATCGGAGACCTGGGCCTCTGGGAAGTCGATCCGTACAAGGGCTACGAGGATGAAGAGATCATCATGGGCAGAGGCGCCAGCGACCAAAGGGGCGGCATGGCGTCGATGGTGTACGCCGGCAAGATCATTAAGGATCTGGGCCTTGAAGGCGACTACACCCTCCTCGTGACCGGAACCGTTCAGGAAGAGGACTGTGACGGCCTCTGTTGGCAGTACATAATCAACGAGTCTGGGATCCGCCCCGAATTCGTGGTGATTACTGAGCCCACGTCCGCCAACATATACCGGGGGCAACGTGGGCGCATGGAGATCAAGGTGACTACTAAGGGCATCAGCTGCCACGGTTCTGCTCCTGAACGGGGCGATAACGCCATATACAAGATCGCGCCCATTCTTCAGGAACTCAGAGCTCTCCATGAGAATCTGCACACAGATCCGTTCCTCGGCAAGGGCAGCCTGACAGTATCCGAGATCTTCTTTACCTCGCCGTCGCGGTGCGCGGTGGCCGACGGGTGCTGGATCTCTGTTGACCGCCGGCTAACCCATGGCGAAACATGGGAGATGGCTCTTGAACAGATTCGAAAACTTCCTGCCGTCAAGAGCGGGCAAGCCGAGGTATCCATGTACGAGTACAACCGACCGTCATACACAGGCCTGGTGTATCCCACGGAGTGCTACTTTCCGACATGGGTCGTTCCTCGGGATCATCCGGCGTGTGATGCGCTTGTCGATACCTACCGCGGGCTGTTTAGGAGTGAACCGCTGGTGGACAAATGGACATTCTCTACGAATGGGGTGTCCATCATGGGGCGTTTCGGCATCCCCTGTATAGGGTTTGGCCCCGGGCATGAAGACCAGGCCCACGCTCCCAACGAGAGGACCTGGAAAGACGAGTTGGTGAAAGCAGCGGCTATGTACTCATTGATTCCCTCAATCTATATCGCCAAGAATGCCTGATCATACAGGCCGAAGAAGAGTGCACGGAGGAGTTTGAACTATGCAGACGATTTTCCGGGGGAAACACTTCATCACCTTGGAGGAATGGTCGCACGAGGAGATCGATACTCTTCTGGACGTATCCTACGAGCTGAAACGTGACTTTGCCATGGACAGGCCCACCGACTACCTGCCCCGCAAGACAGTCTTCCTCATGTTCTTCGAGCAGTCGACGCGCACGCGAAACTCGATGGAAGCCGGCATCACACAGCTGGGCGGGCATGCCCACTTCCTTGATACCAGCAACATGCAGATCGCCCACGGTGAAGTCGCCAAGGATACCGCAGTCATCCTCTCAAGGATGGGACACGCGATAGCCTGCAGGAACTGCTTCTGGAAGCAGGGGAACGCATACCTTCGCGAAATGGCGGCGGCCGCAACGGTGCCCATCATCAGCATGCAGGATGACATCTATCACCCGCTTCAGGCCATCGCAGACCTGATGACCATCCAGGAGAAGAGGGGCAGAAACACCAGAAACCTGAAGGTATCCGTGATATGGGCGTATGCCACGACTCATAAGAAGCCCATCTCGGTTCCGGTCAGCCAGGTGCTCCTGTTCCCGCGGTACGGAATCGATGTCACGCTTGCCTATCCAGAAGGGTACGATCTGCCTGACTGGGTGATAGCGAAAGCCAAGGAGAATGCCGCCCGCCACGGCGGATCCTTCAGGATAACTCATGATCAGGAAGAAGCCTACCGCGACGCCGATGTCGTTTTCCCCAAGAACTGGGGCAACTGGGTGACCAACGAGAGCACTGATGTGATTGGCTCGCTCAGCGACGCGAACAAGCGCTGGAAGTGCACCTCCGAGTTGATGGCGCTGACGGCGAAGGATTCACTGTACATGCATGCCCTTCCCGCCGACCGCGTCAACGAGGTGGAGGACGCGGTAATCGACGGGCCGCACTCCGCAATCTATGACGAAGCAGAGAACAGGCTGCATACAGCCAAGGCCGTTATGGCGCTTACCATGGGCGGGAGGTAGTAGGAAGGTAGCCTAAGGACGGATGGCTCAGTCGCGTCAGGCGCCGGGCTCACGCCCAGGCCAGAATCGCGCCCGTAACGATCCCTGCCCCAACCCGAGCCCGAACGCGGACTGCGCGTGACGCAATAGCTGTTGATGAGAAGCGCTTCCCCTTGCGTGTGGGAGGCGCTTCTGGCTTTGTGCGTCGTTGCTGCATGGCAGGTGGCACGAGCGAATACTGGTTTGGGGAAGACTACCCTGTTGAACCGGCTGTTCGCCGAGCCGGGCGCGGCGACTTCGGTGGTTGGGCAGCAGGCTTACGGAACGGAGAGGAAGGAGTGTGCG
>DAOPWT010000175.1:0-3615 GCA_035351775.1 Bacillota bacterium
GCAATGGCCGGCAGAGGAGGTTGAAAGGTCTATGGGTTGCTGTGAAACCAAGTGCGCGGGCGATGTCACAGACATCACACCTGAGCAGTGGGCGAAGGTGGACGAGATCATCGCCGGGTACCAGGGACAGCGCGGAGTGCTCATCCCGTGCCTCCACGAAATCCAGCAGATAGTCGGCTACCTTCCTATGGAGGTTCAGGAGCGAGTGGCGGCGGGGCTCGACATTCCGGTGGCGGACGTCTACAGCGTCATCACATTCTACGCGCTGTTCACTACAAAGCCCAAGGGCAAGCACAAGGTGGGCGTGTGCCTGGGCACAGCCTGTTACGTGAGGGGCGGCGACAAGATCTTAGAGAAAGTGGAAGATGCGCTGGGCATCAAAGCGGGTGATACCACTCCCGACAGGCTTTTTTCTATTCAGGTTATGAGGTGCATCGGCGCCTGCGGGCTGGGCCCGGTCATGACAGTGGACGACGACATTTACGCTCGGATAAAGCCTGACCGAGTGACGGAAGTCCTCAAGAAGTACTCATAGTACGGTGCCACGTCCATCAGGCGTAGTGAGGGAGGAATACGAATGGATCTGGTTCGAGCGCACGTGCTTGTGTGCGGCGGCGCAGCCTGTGTCTCCTCCAACTGCAAGGCGGTGCGGGAGGCGCTGGAGGCTGAGATAGCCGCAAAAGGCATTGAGCGCGAAATAAAGGTGATTGTCACAGGGTGCATGGGTCCGTGCGACCTGGGGCCGGTCATGGTCGTGTACCCCGAAGGCGTCTTCTACCGGAAGCTCACTCCCGACGATGCCAAGGAGATCGTCGACGAACACCTGGTGAAAGGGCGCATAGTAAGGCGACTTCTTTATGAGGAACCCGGCACTGCTGAGGTCGTAGAGACCCAAGAGGCCATGACCTTCTTCAGCCGGCAGGAGAGAATCGCCTTGCGAAACACGGGCGTTATCGACCCGCTCAACATCGACGAATACATCGCCCGCGACGGCTATGCGGCACTGGGCAAGGCGCTTACTGAGATGAAACCTGAGGAGATCGTCGATACTCTGAAGCGTGCCGGGCTCAGAGGTCGCGGCGGGGCGGGGTTCCCAACCGGGATTAAGTGGGATCTCACTCGCAAGGCTGAGGGTTCGCCCAAGTACGTGGTGTGCAATGCAGACGAAGGCGACCCGGGAGCTTTCATGGACCGCTCGATTTTGGAAGGCGATCCTCACACGCTGCTCGAGGCTATGGCCATAGCCGGGTACACGGTAGGCGCAAGCCAAGGCTATATCTACGTGCGAGCTGAATACCCGCTTGCGGTGGCGCATCTTGAGCACGCGATCAAGCAGGCAAGGGAATACGGCTTGCTAGGCCGGAACATCTTCGGCGCCGGATTCGATTTCGACATCGATCTTCGTGTAGGAGCCGGCGCTTTCGTGTGCGGCGAGGAGACAGCGCTTCTCGCGTCAGTGGAAAGCCGCCGGGGAGAGCCGAGGCCTCGGCCTCCGTATCCAGCTGCATCCGGCCTGTGGGGCCAGCCCACACTGATAAGTAATGTTGAGACTTATGCCAACATTGCGCCGATCATTCTGCGCGGCGCTGAGTGGTTTTCCTCTATCGGCACTGAGAAGAGCAAGGGGACCAAGGTGTTTGCACTGGCTGGGAAGATCAATAACACCGGTCTGGTGGAAGTGCCTATGGGAACTGCACTGGGCGACATAATCTTCGATATCGGCGGAGGTATACCCGGCGGCAAGAAGTTCAAGGCGGCGCAGACCGGCGGGCCTTCCGGCGGCTGCATCCCGGCGCAGTACCTGAACACCGCAATCGATTACGAGTCGCTCAAGGAACTGGGTACCATGATGGGCTCAGGCGGCCTCATTGTCATGGACGAAGACACGTGCATGGTCGACTTGGCCAAGTTCTTCATGCAGTTCATCCAGGACGAGTCATGCGGCAAGTGCGCGCCGTGTCGGATTGGCACCAAGCGCATGCTGGAGATACTGGACCGCATCACTAAGGGCCAGGGCCGGGAGGGCGATATTGAGCTCCTGATCGAACTGGGAGAATACATTCGCGCCACCGCCATGTGCGGCCTGGGCCAGAGCGCGCCCAACCCGGTTCTGTCCACAATCCGATACTTCAGGGATGAGTACGAGGCCCACATACGCAGGAAGAAGTGTCCTGCTTCGTCGTGCGCGGCTCTGTTCAGCTCGCCGTGTCAGAACTCCTGCCCGGCGGGGGTGGACGTGCCTCGCTACGTGGCGCTGATCAAGCAGCGGAAGTTCGACGAAGCAGTAGACCTCATCCGCGCGACGAACCCGTTCCCAGCGATATGCGGGCGCGTGTGCGACCACCCGTGCGAGTCCAAGTGCAGGCGCGGCACGTTCGACGAACCTGTGGCGATAAAGTCGCTGAAGCGATTCGCAGCTGATTGGGAAATCAAACATGATCACCAGTATAAGGCCGAATTCGCTCCGCCCTCGGGCAAATGCGTGGCTATTGTGGGAGCCGGGCCGGCTGGCCTTTCCGCCGCGTACTACTTGGCCCTCTTCGGCCACAAGGTTACTGTGTTCGAGGCGCTGCCTGTGGCAGGCGGAATGCTGACCGTGGGAATCCCAGAATACCGACTACCCAGGGACATCATGAAATTCGAGATCGAAGCCATAAAGAAGGCCGGAGTGGAGATCCGCCTCAACACCAGGGTGGGCGTGGACATAACTCTGGACCAGCTTAGGGCGGAATATGATGCCGTGTTCGTATCTGTAGGGGCGCACAACAGCGCGGCAATGGGCGTGCCCGGCGAGGAACTCGATGGAGTCTTGCCGGCGGTGGAGTTCCTGCGAGATGCGGCCTTGGGCCGTCCGGTGAAGATTGGTCAGAATGTGGCCGTCGTTGGTGGAGGCAATGCCGCAATCGACGCTGCTCGGACCGCACTGCGTCTGGGAGCCAAGGAGGTCCACATAGTCTACCGCAGGCTTCGGTCGGATATGCCGGCAGACGCGGCCGAGATCGAGGCCGCTATCGAGGAAGGCATTCAGGTGCACTATCTGACCGCCCCCACGCGGTTGATCGGCGCAGACGGCCGAGTGGCACAGATGGAGTGCGTTCGCATGAGACTGGGCGATTTCGATAGGTCAGGACGCAGGCGCCCGGTGCCGGTCGACGCTTCGCGCACCATTGTGGATGTGGACACAGTCATCGCTGCCATAGGCCAGTCGGTCGATACCTCCTTCGCAGGCAAGCCGGCCGGCGGGCAAGAGGCGCTGCTCATGACCAAGTCGGGGTTGGTCATCACAGACCCTGACACGATGCAGACCAACGTTCCCGGTGTCTTCGCCGGGGGCGACTGCGTCACCGGCCCCGCGACTGTGATCGGCGCAATCGGAGAAGGGCGCCAGGTCGCGATGGAGATAGATAAGTTCGTGGGAGGCGGGGCATGGCAACATGCTGAGGCCGATGTCGAGAGAGTACTGGTGGGCACGCCCATCGAAGAACAGTGCAAGAGGTGCGTAATGCCCGAGATGCCAGTTCCGGAACGCGCTAGGAATTTCAAAGAGGTCGAACTCGGTTTGACTGAGGACATGGCGGTGGCGGAGGCTGCCCGCTGCTTCCAGTGCGACGTCCG
>DAOPWT010000176.1:0-3598 GCA_035351775.1 Bacillota bacterium
CCATACTGCTCACGCAGCTCGTGCTGGATTCGGCGGGCTGCTCGATCCATGGCTTCGTCCTCGGCCTGGGTTGACGTGCGAGCATGCAGCCTGAGCGTGGTCTGGCCGTCTGCGCTGAAACCGTAGACTTCTGATCCCCGGTTTGTGCAGAACAGGGCCCGCTGCCGAACGCTCGGAGTCAGCTTGCCGGCAAACTGGCCGCTCAGGTTGGCGAAGTTGGTACCGGTGACGGCCGCAAGCCACACTCCTCGCCCCAGAAGTGCCTCCGACCTCCACAGAATGTCGTTAACCGGATGGGCGCGCGAGGCGACTGCAGTCCCGTCCCAATCGAAGATGATCATCTTGAAGCGGCGAGAATCAAGCCCGCAAATCGGCGCCCCAGCTCGAGTAGTAGCCTCCATGAGTAGCCCTCCGAGACTACGCTGCCCAGAAGACGGAAGACGCGACCGGCAGCGACTTAATCGTAAAAGTAAACTCTAGCACGTAACTAGTTCTTCAATGAGCGTGCGATTCCTGCAGCGCGCGGGCAATCTTCTCAAACGTTTAAGCGACCCCTCTGAGTATGTTGGGTGAACTCGGCGTGAGCTACGAGCTGGTTGCGCTGGTGGCCTGGGCGTAGTAGCATGACAAGTAGCATGACACGTAGCATTGCTCTATCATGGTGCATGTGAGATGATCGCAGCTATGCAGGGTTCAGCAGCCACAGCAGATCGTAAATATGGCATCCTTATGGCCCTGACTGCCGCTGTTGTTTGGGGCACTCTTGGCGTTTTCGCGAAAGCCATCTACAAGTACGATCTAGATCCGCTCGTTCTGGTGACTATGCGTGCCGGAATCGCATTCGCGGCTCTCTTGGTTATCATGCTATTTCGCTCTCCGGGGCTACTCAAGGTGGAGCGGCGCGACATAATCGATTTCGCCTACATTGGAGTAGTCGGGATTGCCCTTGAATACTGGGTGTACTTCGAAACCCTGAAGCGCACGTCGTCGTCGGTCGCTTCGATCTTGCTGTACACTGCGCCCGTTTTCGTGACGGCAGGCGCTGCTGCGTTCTTCGGAGAGCGGATCACGCGGCGTGGGCTGGCCGCGCTGGGCGTCGTTCTCATCGGGGGTTTCTTGGTGGCGGGCGGCTTGGAAGCTCGAGTTTTCGCGCAGGATCGCGCGGGAGTGCTGTTCGGCATAGCGTCGGCACTGACGTACGCAGCCTACACCCTGCTCAGCAAGCGCACCCTGCCCAAGTACGGTTCGTGGACCACAGTCCTGTATGCGTTCGGTTTTGGAACGGTCCTTCTGGCACTGGCGTCAGGGCCCAAACTTGCCCAACTAGTGACGGTCCCGTTTGAAGGCTGGATGCTCATGTTGGGCCTGGCCCTTGGGCCGACGCTTCTCTCATACGGCCTCTACGTCAAATCGCTTGAATACATAGAGGCGAGCCGCGCAACAGTGGTCTGCATGATGGAGCCGGTAACAGCGAGCATCCTCGGCTTTCTGCTGCTCGGCGAGAGACTGGCCGGATGGCAGCTCGTAGGCGCGCTGTTGGTTCTGGGCGGGGTGGGTGTCCTGAATCTTGGGGCGAGTCCGGCGCCCCCAGGCGATGCGATCTCGGCGGAGGGATCTCATTGAACACGTGCATTGTGCAGCCGGATCAGAGAGTATTCGCAGTATATGCAGGGCTAACCGCCGGCGGGTACGACATCAAGGATCGTATGCCTAAACTGGTCATCATTCCGAATCCGCTGCAGGCATGGCGGATCGCCGATGGAGTCATGGCTCAAGGAACAACCTACCTGATCCTCGCCCGACCGGACTCCGGGTCGATAATGCACGAGGCACTTCACAGCCTGTTCGCGCCGGCGTTGGAGTGCGTCAGGTCGGCAGTAGATGAGGCGAACGTCCTGTACGCGCCGGTGCGCGGTTCTATGATCCGCATGGGTTACGCCTGGGATGACAGCCCTGCCTCGTGGCGACGTGTGTGGGAGGAGAGCTTGGTGAGGGCCGCCTCGATATGGACTGAGTGCGGCGACTGCCCGGCTGAAGTCGCGAGAGCGGCGGCAGGCCACGCGAGCATGGGGTTCATCTATGTTCCCAAGCTGCTCGAGTGTTTTGCAGGCTCCTGGAGCGGACTCAACGATGTTGCCGGGTTCGTCGTGGAATGCCTCAAGGCGTGCGCAGGAAGGGTTCTTCATCTATGAGAGGCCAGAGGCGAGAACCGCGCGAGATACCAGGCAGTGGCCGATATGCCCAAGACAGAATGCTGGCCATGTAGACCGTTGGAGGCCTTCATTGCCCGCGTCGACTGGAACTTAGGAGAGACATCGGCCACAAGAAGATAGCGTTGTGATTGGGAGTTGATCATATGCGAGTTACAGCCTTCTGTGGGAGCCCGAGGGTGAATGGGAACACGCGGGCGCTTGTGGACGCGGTTGTCCGGGGAGCAAGCAGCGGAGGAGCTGAATGCGATGTTGCGGACATCTGTCGCCTCAGCATAGCTCCGTGCCGGGCATGTTCGTCGTGCAGACGCACTGGAGAGTGCGTCCAAAAGGACGATATGCAGTTGTTGTACCCGAAACTTCTCGAAAGCGACGTGCTCGTGTTCGGGACTCCTGTGTACTTCTGGGGCGCGTCGGCGCAGATGAAGGCCTTTATTGATAGGTGGTATGCTATCGCCGAGGGAGACGCCGCCGAGAAGCTTCGGGGCAAGAAGGCTCTGGTTGTCACCGCATATGCCGATACTGACCCCGACACGCCCGAGCATGTCGCGGGCATGTTCCGGCGCGCCTTGGACTACCTCGGCATTGAGCTGGTAGGGGTACTGGGCGTGTCAGCCTCCGACCCGGGCGACGCGGCATCGAACGCCCAGGCCATGCAGGAGGCGTTCAGCCTTGGGCAGGCGTTGTGTGACTAGTCAGAGAGAGACGCCAGGGCAGCCAGCACCTCTTGAGCGTGGCCGTCGGGTTTCACTTTGGCGAAGACGGCGGCTACGCGACCTTCCTCATCTACTATCACAGTGGACCGTATTGTCCCTTCGGATGTCTTGCCGTACATCGTTTTGGTTCCCCAGGCTCCGTATGCTTCGAGAACACTGTGTTCGGTGTCGCTCAGGAGATCGAAAGGCAGCTCTAGCTTGCTGTGGAACTTGGCGTGTGACGATACTGAGTCCTTGCTGATTCCGACCACACGAGCGCCGGCTGCGACGATCGCATCATGCAGGTCGCGGAAACCTTCGGCCTCACGGGTACAGCCGGAGGTGTTGTCTTTCGGATAGAAGTACGCTACGAGCTTCTGACCTCGGAAGTCCGCGAGGCGAACTAACGTGCCGTCCTGGTTCGGGAGTTCGAAGTCCGGAGCCGGCTGCCTGATTTCGAGCTTGCCCATGTGCGCATTGCCCCCTATGTATTCTAGCGATGTTCTAACGGTAGTGTAACAGAGCATGGGCCCGTCGGGCAATCGAGCATCGGGCTACCGAACACTGTCAACGGGCCATGTAGATGTCCCCCTCTCCCCTCTTCGGGGTCAACCCGCCCAAAAGACGTTTTCCCTGTAGCCGAGCCCGCCGGTCGCGGAGGGGCGTCGCGGACCTGTACCCTGTGGGACAGGG
>DAOPWT010000177.1:0-3545 GCA_035351775.1 Bacillota bacterium
GCACTACGGAATAGCTTCTTAGCTCTTCTTTCCTACTGTAGATTGACGCGGTCCAACCTTGCGGTGACAATTGACAGGCATCATGAGGTGTGATAACTTACAGTAGTGACTATGCCTGCGCCCCCATGATGTGGGGCGCGTTTCGCGCCCTTGCTGCAAAAGACGCCGAGCAGGTGGGCAGATGGTTGATGTGCGCGGGCGGAACCTGCAGGCGGCCAATTGGGGTTTGGGACGCGGAATGCGGAACACGGAATTCGGAACACGCAACGCGGGGCACAGGCGGCAGTCGATATGAGGGAGGTCCAGTCAAATGCGGGAAGGAATCACCCTCCAGTGCGGTGAGTGCAAGAACCGCAATTACCAGACAACCAAGAACAAGAAGAACGATCCCGATCGAATCGAGCGGAAGAAGTACTGCAAGTTCTGCAGGGCCCACACTTTACACAAGGAAACCCGCTAGGTATAATCTAGGCGTGTTTCACAGGGGAGGGATCCATATTATGGCTTCTGAGGCCAAGCCGACTCTCCTCACGCGCACCCGTGGGTTCTTCAGTGGAATCGGGAAGTTCCTGCGGGAAGTGCGGGCGGAATTCAGGCGCGTCCAGTGGCATGACCGAAAAGAGCTCACATCCTTCACTATTGCTGTCGTCGTGTACGTGGCGATCGTGGCGGTGTTCCTCGGCCTTATCGATGTGGGCCTGTCGTTTGTGATCGACAAGATCATCAAGGCAGCCGCGTAAGGGGAATGAGCGCTGACATGAGCCAGAATGGCGCAGAGTGGTACGTGATACACACGTACTCCGGGTATGAGAACAAGGTCAAGGCCAACCTCGAACGTCGCGTGAAGACGATGGAGAAGGAAGACAAGATCTTCCGCGTTTTTGTCCCCACCGACGAGGAGACGGAACTGAAGGACGGCAAGAAGAAGGTAGTCAAACGGAAGCGATTTCCCGGCTACGTCCTGGTGGAGATGTCGATGAGCGATGACTCCTGGTACGTTGTCAGGAACACTCCGGGCGTGACAGGGTTCGTTGGTTCTGGGAACAAGCCCATTCCCCTCACTGAGGATGAAGCCCGCGCGGTTCTCAGGCAGATGGGAGTGGAGGAGGAGCCCAAGATCCGTGTGGATTTCGAACCGGGTGAGCAGGTCAGGGTGATTGCCGGACCGTTCCAGAACTTCGACGGCCACATCCAGGAGGTCAACGCGGAAAAGGGCAAGCTCCGCGTGCTGCTTTCGGTGTTCGGACGCGAAACCCCGGTGGAACTCGATTTCTCGGGAGTCCAGAAGCTATAGCGCCACTCGGGGAGGAGGTGTCAGTCTATGGCAAAGAAAGTCACAGCTGTGGTCAAGCTTCAGCTGAATGCGGGCAAGGCCACTCCAGCGCCGCCCGTGGGACCCGTGCTGGCCCCCACCGGGATCAACATCGTTGAGTTCTGCAAGAACTTCAACTCCCGTACTGCTGATCAGGTGGGCACGATCATACCTGTAGAGGTCACTGTGTATGACGATAGGTCCTACACGCTCGTGCTCAAGACGCCGCCGGTTTCCTTCCTAATAAAGAAGGCAGCCGGGTTGGACCATGGTTCAGCTGAGCCCAATCGAACTAAGGTAGCCAAACTCACGATGGACAAGGTGAGAGAGATCGCAAAGACCAAGATGCCGGACCTGAATGCCAACGACATAGAGGCTGCTATGAAATTGGTGGCCGGAAGCGCCCGCAGCATGGGCGTGGAGGTCGTTGAGGAGTAGTGCCCGGCTCGTGGGAGGATTAATTCCGTCGGCACCACGAAGGAGGTAAACCCAAGATGCCAAACAGAGGCAAGAAGTATCAGGGTTCCGCTAAGCTGATCGACAGGAGCAAGCTCTATGAGCCCGCCGAGGCCGTCAAGCTTATCGGAGAGATCGCCCAGGCCAAGTTCGATGAAACAGTGGAAGCCCACATCCGTTTGGGTGTGGATCCTCGCCGATCTGACCAGCAGGTACGCGGCGCAGTGGTCCTTCCATACGGAACAGGTAAGACCAAGCGAGTTCTGGTCTTTGCCAAGGGCGAGAAAGCGCATGAAGCCGAAGAGGCAGGCGCTGACTACGTAGGGGCAGACGATTTGGCTGAGAAAATCAGAGGCGGATGGATGGACTTCGACATCACCGTCGCAACTCCCGACATGATGGCCACCGTGGGCAAGCTCGGCAAGATACTGGGCCCCAGGGGTCTCATGCCTAACCCCAAGACCGGCACTGTGACCTTTGACGTCGCGAAGGCGATCGCTGAGATCAAGGCCGGCAAGGTGGAGTACAGGGTCGACAAGACGGGCATTGTTCACGTGCCCATAGGGAAGGCATCGTTTGGCGAAGAGAAGCTCATGGCGAACCTGGCAGTACTGATGGACGCAGTCGTGAAGGCGCGTCCGGCCGCTGCGAAGGGTGCGTATCTGAAGAGCATCTCCATCGCCGCAACGATGAGCCCGGGCGTCTTCATAAGCCCGCAGTCTGCTGCGACAATGAGTGTCGAGAAGTAGCGTCCGTTTACCTTGACAATAGAAAGAAGCGCCAGGCCAAAGACAGCAGGCGCCCGAACGACGCAAGTCGCTGGGCTTAATGGACACGCATGACGCAACCGCGCCACACACAGTGTCCGCCAGCCGAGGTCGGAGGAAAGCTTGATTCCCGACATTTAGGGGACCTCCGGCCGCTCACGCGCCGAGGTCCCTTTCTGTTGTCATCAGGATGCTCCAGGCAATGTAGATTGACGCGAACGGAGGTGTAAGAATGCCTACACCCGAGAAGACCCAGGCCATAGAGGAAATCGAAGCCAGATTCAGATCATCGACTGCAGCAGTGCTAGCCGATTTCCGCGGGCTCAACGTCGGCCAGGTCATGAAGTTGCGCCGCAGTTTGCGCGAGGCCGGCATTGAGTACAGGGTCTACAAGAACACGCTTATCAAGATCGCAGCTGATAGGGCGGGAGTAAGCGGGCTCGACCCGTATCTGGAGGGCCCCACCGCAATCGCGTTTTCCGGTCAGGACCCGGTTGCGCCGGCGAAGATACTAGCCGGTTTTGCCAAGGAAAGCAAGATCCTTAAGGTCAAATGCGGTGTGCTCAAGGGCGAGACTATCGACAGTGATCAGGTCGCGCGCCTTGCCGCCTTGCCGTCTAGGGAAGTCCTGTTGGCTCAGGTTGTTGGTTCGATGAAGTCGCCCATTACAGGGCTTGTCAATGTGCTGGCAGGTCCAGCGCGCAAGCTTGTGTGGGCTCTGGATGCAGTCAGAGCGCAGAAAGAGGAAGCCGCGGGCGGCGCCATAGCCGTCGAGGCTGAGTAAGAGGGAGGAAATTACGCCATGACTAAGGAAGAGATCCTTTCGGCTATTGAAACAATGACAGTCCTCGACCTGGCCGAGCTGGTCAAGGCTCTAGAGGAGAAGTTCGGAGTCAGCGCTGCGATGCCCATGGCCGCCATGCCGGTGGCGGGCAGCGGCGCCGCCGCTCCTGCGGCTGAAGTCGAGGAGAAGACTGAGTTCGACGTGATACTAGTGAGCGCCGGCGACA
>DAOPWT010000178.1:0-3499 GCA_035351775.1 Bacillota bacterium
TGGCTTGTTCCAGTGAAATCGACATCAAACCGATCGATCCTCGTTATCAGAATGTTGCCGCCGCCGACTGATGATCCCCCTACCGTAGTCTGAGAACCGTTAGGGCCAGTAAGTTCCATCAGCACACTGTTGGGATGAACATCGCCCAGGTCGGCACGGGAAAATGTGAACTCCATGCCTTGCTCGCGGGCGACGTGGAACGAATCCGGGATCCGTTCATCATCGGGGCGCATTCCCAGAATGCCTGCAATAAGGGCAACGTCAGTGCCATGCCCTCTGTAGGTCTGCGCGAACGAACCATGCAGCGCAAGAGCCGCCCGTGACGGTTGGCCCCCTACAATGGCTCGTCCGGCTAGCCCGAGCCGCACCGCGCCTGCAGTGTGCGATGAAGACGGCCCTACCATTATCGGCCCGATGATATCGAAAACGCCGTTCACGTCGGTCTGCCTCCCGCCAAAGTCGTCGTTGACTTTCTATTCTTCGCGCACACATCTGATTATCCTGCATCGTGCCCGGGCCAGGTGGACCGGTCAACTGACCTGATCGCCTGACCCGGGCACGATGCGAACTGAAGGCATGTAGCCTCACCTAATGAGCGTGAACGTAACCGTAGAACCAGACATCGCCATCGTTACTCGCATCAATGAACGTGATCTTGAGGCGCTGGCCGGCACTGACGCTTCCCTGGATCTTGAAAGAGTATTCTGGCTGCGCCATCGCTTGAGCCGGCACGGTGTAGGCAGCTAGCTCGTCTCCATGCATTGACGAGATGATAATCACGTCGCCCGGCGCCTCTGGGAAAGCGGTATCTTCTGCCTTGACCTTGACGGAGCCGTCGCCGGCAGACACAGTCAGCCCAGGCGCTTCAGGGTAAGCAACCTCAGGTATCATCGCTTTGCCTTCATACGGCGGCATTCCCTTCATTCTCTCTGCGAACTCTGCCTTCACGGCGGCCAATGACTCAGGATTGGTCAAAAGCTCAATGCCCATCGCCGCTAGGGCCTGAGACGCCTGCACAGCGCCTTCGAAACCGTACACGGCTCCGCTCTGGGCAGCGGCCTCAGCGGAGTGTCCGGCTGTGCCTGGCGCCCACGTAGCTACTCCCAGCGTAGTAGAGGGCGTCTTCCACGTCACATCGCCAATGGGGTTGGATCCGAAGCTTTGGCTGCCAGTGGGTTCCTTAATACCCTTGTCAGGCGTTCCGCTGATCCCAAGCGCCTTCATCTGCGCGATCTGATCATCGGTGAACTCGGCAGGTCCGACGAGCTTTATGGAATCCATCGCGAGCAGCGCCAGCGACTTGTTGGGCACCTTGTTGTATATCCCAGAGCTGAACCCTATCTCAAGTTCGGTGCCTGTGGCGAGCGCAGCGGCCTTGGCGCAGTCGTCGATTCGCTTCCGGGCGTAGGCCACGTCGGGGTACTTCGGCGCACGTATGAAGTAGCGGCTGGCGGCAGTAGCGGGGACTATGTTGGGAGCAGCTCCGCCGTCGGTGATCACATAATGTATCCTCATCTCCTGAATCAAGTGCTCGCGCAGGAAGTTCACGGCGATGTTCATGATCTCCACAGCGTCCAGCGCACTCAGGCCCTTCTCAGGAGCGGCCGACGCGTGCGCGGCCTTGCCCTTGAACTTGTACTCCACATGATCCATGGCCATCGTGCTCCCGAACTCCGAAGTGTTCTCGGTGCCCGCATGGAAGCTGAGGAGAACGTCAACATCGTCGTAGTACCCGGCGGCCGCGACCAGAGGGGCCACGTCCCACACTTCCTCCGCAGGGTTCAGGAACACCTTGATAGTGCCTGCAATATCGTACGACTCCATAGCGCTCTTGATCGCCATGGCGGCCACCACACCCGCCGCTGTGTTGAGATTATGGCCGCACGCATGCCCAACACCGGGCAGAGCGTCAATGTCTTCATATATGCCCAGGACTGGCTGGCCCGAACCCCATGTCGCCACGAGGCAGGTGGGAATGTCGGCCGCTGATTGCTTAATGGCGAACCCGGCGCCGGCAAGCACATCGCGTGCCTTGACATATGACTTGTACTCATCCAGCCCTATCTCTGCATACTCCCAGAGTGACTTGGCGATGTCCACTGTGAGGTCCTTGTTGCCCTCTGCGAACTGGATGGCTGCGGTTTTAGCGCTCGATGCCGCGGCTCCGGCAGAAACCGAAGATGCAAGAATAGTCATAGACAGCAGGCAGGCGGCGATGAGGCTTGCGACGTAATGGCCTTTGATGTTGCATTTCATTCTGGATGGGACTCCCTTTCTGTATGTATTAGGCTATGTCCCCGATTATAGACCGTATCTTCATGCAATGCAACATCATTTTTATGTATCGCTCAACGGTATCGCTGATCGAATGCTCCGGGGGTATACCGCCGGGCCGCGACCCTAGCGTCCCATGGCTTCGCGCAGTGCGCATTCGAGCTCGAGGATGTCGTCGATCACCAGGTCGGCCTGAACGGAGGTGTCGGCTTGGCCCTTCTCTCCGTGGCCGCATTTGTTGACTAGCACGGTGGTCATGTCGAACACTGACTTCGCAGTGTCCAGGTTACGCAGGTTGTCTTCCACCAGCACGCACTGGTCGCCTCTTGCTCCTAGCCTATCGAGAATCCGGCGATATGCCTTCGGATCGGGCTTGGGGCAGTAGCCTGCGGCCTCGAAATCGAATATGCATTCGAAATGGGAAGGTGACACGCGAAGCGCCGACAGCACGCGGCGCGCGTGGCTTTGGCTTGCGTTAGTGAAGATCGCCTTATATGGACGCAGGCGCCCCAGCATAGTGTCGAGGGCGGGATTGGGCTCGACATACTCGGAATGGGGCACGGCGTGGACATACTCCATGTAGTCGCCTACGTCCACCCCATGCAGCTTATGCAGGCCGTTGAGAGTCACTCCGTACTCGCTGACGTAACGCTGGCGGCGCTCCTCGGCTTCATCCCTGGACCACCCCAAACGCACGATCATGTACTCCACAATCCGGTCGCGTATGAGACTCATGAGCCCGTTGGAAGACGGGTATAGCGTCTCATCCAGATCAAAGAGGATGAACTCAGGAGTTTTCACGGGCGCCACCGTCCGACCCCTTCACCGAAGTGGTTGTTGAGTCATTCATTGCGCTTTTCGATGTAGCGTTCTAGCTTACGCTTCACTCTCTGCAGGGCGTTATCGATGGATTTGACGTGCCTGTTGAGTTCCTGGGCTATCTCCTGATATGACTTGCCGTCAAGGTAGGCGTTGAGGACTTCCCTTTCGAGTTCACTCAAGAACTCGCCCATCTTGCTCTCAATGTCGACGAATTCCTCCCGGCTGATCACTAGCTCTTCGGGGTCAGTGACCTTGTTGCCTGATAGCACGTCGAGCAGAGTCCGGTCGGACTCCTCATCGTAGATGGGCTTGTTTAGGGATACGTAGGAGTTGAGTGGTATATGCTTTTGCCTGGTAGCAGTCTTAATTGCCGTAATGATCTGACGAGTTATGCACAACTCGG
>DAOPWT010000179.1:0-3474 GCA_035351775.1 Bacillota bacterium
AAGCAGATCCCCTTGGGAGGAGGCCGAGGAATCGTGCTTCCCGGTTCCTCTGCTCGGCTGAACTCAGTATTCGTGACAGGCATTCCACCCGGAGAGTACATCGCCGATGTTTCGATCACTTATGGCGGTCTCAGGCCGGCGTCGGCGAAGGTCAGCTTCACCGTAACATCGAGCGATGCGTCGACTTCGACCATTAGCGGCGGAGGCAAGGTCCCCCCGTTCGCCGTGGACCCCGCTCTTGTCGAGCTGAACTATCCGCCCGGGGCTACAGCGGCTCGAGCGTTTGTGATCGAGAACAAGTCTCCCGAAGTCATGCAGGTTCAGGGACGCGTACTTCCTCTTGTCTACGATGAGCACGGTGAACTCGTAGAAGAAGGAATCGAAGAGGACTCCAACAGTTGTGCAGGCTGGATCGAACTGCGTCCCCAGCAAGTTACGTTGTCGCCAGGGGGCAAGCAGGTGGTGCGTGCCTTGATCTCGATTCCACGAGATGCTACAGGGTCTAGATACGCGAACATCGCATTCACAGGCGTGCCCGCCAGCACCGCGGATGCCCAGGACAAGCCTTCGTGGGCCGGTGAGACGGGATCCATCCTGTTCTTGACCATAGGCAAGAATCACGTGACGCAAGCCGACCTTGGTCCGCTGCAGGTATTCGACTCAGGGGGCATGGGAGGATATGTGCTGGAGACTGCCCTCAGGAACACCGGCAACGTGCATGTCGTGCCACAAGCCGTGTTCATGATCAAGAAGAGAATCATGCCGCAGAGCGTTCCCGGAGTGGAATACATAGGCCCTGGTACACTGGAGGAGGTTGCACGGGTGGATCTTGGCCACTCTGATACGCCTGTGCTGCCGGGCCAAACACGCTTCCTTGTCGTCGACTACCCATATGCCCTGGATCCGGGCGAATACGTTGCGGAAGTAATCGCAGAATATGGCGGGCAGGCGCCCGTATCATGCTCCCAGGAGTTCACTGTGCCGTAGCGGGAGGCTTGCACGCTGCCCATATGAGGCACAAACCGGCGTATTACGAACCTGAGCGAAGACGAGACGAACATAAATTCTAAGCCCCGTGGATTCACATCCTCCGGGGCTTGGATGGCTCGGCTTATCGCAAGCTGTTCGCGGCGCTTTACGCGCCGGCGGATGCGATTAGTACTGCCTGCTGGCCCTCTGCGCTGCGAAGCACTCGCTGCAGTAGACCGGCTTGTCGCCGCTGGGCTGGAAAGGAACGTATGCCGGCTTTCCACAAGACGAACAAACTGCTTCGTACATCTGGCGGTTGCCGGAGTTGTTCATGCTCTTGCGAGCCCTACGGCAGTCAGGGCACCTTGACGGCTCGTTCTGGAACCCACGCTGCACGTAAAACTCCTGCTCACCGGCGGTAAATACGAAGTCCCTGCCACAGTCGCGGCAATTCAGGGTCTTGTCCTCGTATGCCAACTTGATCACGCCTCACTTGGTCTGGATAGTCTATTGATCAAGTCAGCATGCTTGGAAGTGCGTGCGCTTGAACAACAGCCACATATATAATAGAGCATAAGTGAACCAATTGCAATATGATGGCAGCAAAGACATGCCCGAATTCGAGCTGTTTTTGGCCACACAGCAATCGCGCTCATGCACTGGCCACGCTAGGCGTCAATCCGCCCCACTGGAGCGGCATAGATCACGAATTCGTCCGCGCCGTCAAGGCCCAAGAGCGCGTCTGCCGTCTCCTGGTGATAAGATCCGATCGCTACGGTACCCAGCCCCAGAGCCTCGCAGGCTATGTACAGGTTCTGGCACACATGCCCTGAGTCCTGAGCGAGCGTCTTGTGGGCGGCCACAGCATATCGCCACTCGCACCTATATGGTATGCAGCTCCAGAAGAACACTGCCGCGGCAGTGCCCACGTAGTCCTGGCCGAAACAGGCCTTGCCCAGCTGCGCAGGAAGATCGGGCGGCGATGAGACGCGGATCAGCCTGTGCTCAAGGGCGAGATATCGGTAGACGCCCGGTTCAAGCCCGTCGACGCGATTTACCGCCAAATACGTTTCGAAAGCGTGACGCGACCCACCCGACGGCACCGTGCGCATGGTGGCGAAACCGTCTTTGACTATTCGCTTAACTCCCTGGGTGGCCCAGAGGAGGAATGAGAGCTCGGCCAGGGTGATTGGCTCGGCTGAGTATTCCCGGCGGCTCTGGCGGCGCTGGATCAGATCGAATAGATCGATTGAGCGGGGAGCGACCTCGAGCGGCGACGGAAGATCGATGAGCGCGGCGTTTGGGGCATACGCCTTCTGCAGCGGGGGCTGAGGAAGGCCCAGACGCTGGTCCGTGGGCTCCTCCCGCGTCTTTGGGAACTTGGACTTCAGGAAGTCGCGCTCACTGGCTAATCTGCTCATAGTTCTCAGCCTCCAGCTTACGTTGTTGATTTCGCCTCACTGCTATGGTAACATATCTCGTGGCAAGGGTGTGCTCTTGAAAATGAACGTGCAGCTGGAGCTGGATAGAAGCTTCATGCAGGAGGCGATCGTCGAGGCGCGAAAGGCCGCCTCTGCAGGTGAGGCGCCGGTGGGCGCGGTGATTGTGCTGGGCGGCGAGATCATTGCCCGGGCGCACAACCTGAAGGAGTCGATGGGCGACCCCACGGCTCACGCCGAGGTCTTGGCGATACGGGAGGCTGCGGGCGCTATAGGAGCGTGGAGGCTTTCCGGCGCGACTCTGTATGTGACGCTGGAGCCGTGCCCGATGTGCGCCGGCGCGATAGTGCAGGCGCGGATGGGGCGGCTGGTGTATGGAGCGTACGATGCGAAGGCCGGAGCGGCCGGCACACTCCTCGATATACCCCGCGATATGCGGCTCAACCACTGGGTATCGGTAACCGGTGGGGTGTTGGCTGAAGAATGCGGCGCGATGCTGGCGGAGTTCTTTGCCAGCAGGCGCTAGGTGGGTATTTGCAGCTTGTTCTTTGCGGAGAGATGGCTGAGTGGTCAAAAGCGCTCGCCTCGAAAGCGAGTGGGCGGGCAACCGCCCCGTGAGTTCGAATCTCACTCTCTCCGCCACTAACTTCATAAGATCTGCCTTTTCCGGATGGGGGCGTACCAAGGGCATCCGGGCCGCGGAGAGGTGGCTGAGTTGGTCTAAGGCGCTCGCCTGGAGAGCGAGTAGGCAGATGACCTCTGCCTCGTGGGTTCGAATCCCACCCTCTCCGCCATTTTGACTCTTGATTTGGCCGTGCTAGATGGGGAGATAGCGGTGCCCTGTACCCGCAATCCGCTACAGCGGGGTTGAACTCCCGCCCCAGGCCTGTCTTCTTTGGGGCCTGCCCGGCGCAAGCAGCGTCGATGGCTGGGTCCTGCGCAACGAGGCTTTGTGAACCCCGTCAGGACCGGAAGGTAGCAGCGGTAAGCAAACAACCTCGTGTGCCGCGGGGTTGCCTGGTCGGAGCCGGCTACGCCGGTAACGCCTGGAGGAGCATGTCAAAGG
>DAOPWT010000180.1:0-3463 GCA_035351775.1 Bacillota bacterium
ACAGCGCATTGATGGTCAGTGAGATGCCCTGCCTTGCCCGCGAGTAGATCTCCACTGATAGCGTGGAGAAGCCGTTTCCCGTGACGAAGAAAGTGACAGCGAAGTCGTCGAGCGAGTATGTGAGGGCCATGAAGAAGCCTGCGAAGATCCCGGGCGAGATGTACGGGACTACCACTCGGGTCAACACGTCCCACCTCGTGGCCCCGAGATCGCGGGCTGCGTAGATCAGTGTCGGGCTCATTTCCTGCAGTTTCGGCAATACCATCAGCACGACAATGGGCACGCTGAAGGCAATATGGGAGATCAACACCGACGCGAAGCCGAGGTTGAGACCCATCGCGGCAAACAAGATCAGAAATGATGCCCCGATGATAACATCAGGGCTCACTATCAGCACGTTGTTCAGGGTAAGCAGTGCGCTGCTGAACCGCTTGCTCCTAACGTGTGTGATGGCAATTGCGCCGGCGACTCCGATCATCGTGGATATGGCCGCCGAGAACAGGGCAATGGCCAGAGTATTCAGGAGAATGATGACCAGGCGCGTATCCTGGAACACCTCGCCGTACCACTCAAGCGTGAACCCCTCGAAGCTGTGCATTGCTCCCCCGCTATTGAAGGAGTAGTACGCCAGATAGACGATGGGCGCGTACAGAACGATGAAGACTGCAACAAGGTATATGCTGACGGCTGTGCGCGGCTTTTTGGGGTTACCTGACATGCTGCTTGCCCCCCTCCCCGCCCCCTGTCAGCACCATGATCAGACCCATGGCGATGATCAAGAAGACGGCGATGGTCGAACCCATACCCCAGTCCTGTGTCACAAGGAAGTGCTGTTCAATGGCGGTGCCTAAGGTAATCACCCGGTTGCCGGCGATCAGTCGTGTGATCATGAACAGCGACAATGTCGGGATGAACACCGCCCGACACCCCGACTTGACCCCGCTGATGGTGAGGGGAAACACCACCCGGCGGAACGTGTCCCACCTCGATGCCCCAAGGTCGCGGGCTGCGGCAACCAGCGACGGATTGAGCTCGTCAAGCGCGTTGAAGATGGGCAAGATCATGAATGGAACGAAGATGTACACCGCTACGAATATGAAGCTGAAGTCGGTGAACAGAATCTGCCTCGTTCCGATTCCCACCGCGCCGAGCAGTGCGTTTACAGGGCCGTAGGTCCCGAACATGCCGATGAAGGCATATGCCTTAAGGAGCAGGTTCATCCACGACGGCATGATCATCAATAGCAGCCAGAGCTGCTTGTGCTTTGTCTTCGTCAGCAGGTACGCTGTCGGGTAGGCAACCAGCAGCGAAAACAGTGTAATCAGAAACGCGTACCAGAATGACCTGGCTGTCATGCCCATATAGACCGGTGTGAAGAATCTGCGGTAGTTGTCCAAAGTCAGCGCGCCATCGATGTCGAACATGGAGTAGTAGGCGATGAGCACGATGGGCGCGATGACGAAGAGAACGATCCACGCCGCGTATGGGATTAGGTATATGTTACGTGCTCTATACTGCATAGCGCGCCTCTTCATACGATTCGATACGCTTATCGAATTCGTCCTCGGTCTCGCCGAGCCTCATGACGTGTATGTCATCAGGCCCAAAATCCAGCCCGACTTCGTCACCTACCGTGGCCTTCCTCGTCGAATGGACGATCCACTCATTGCCGTTCTCATCGTAGCAGCATATCTCATAGTGCACTCCGCGGAACAACTGCGAATCCACACGCGCCCTGAGCTTGCCGCGGTCCGCCGATGTGATCTCTAGGTCCTCCGGACGGATGACGATCTCCGCGGGTTCGTTGGGGTTGAAACCCCTGTCCACACATTCGAACTGCCGGCCCACGAACTCCACCAGGTAGTCATCGATCATGATGCCTGCGACGATGTTGGACTCCCCGATGAAGTCGGCGACAAACCGGTTCACAGGTTCATCGTAGATGTCAGTCGGAGTTCCACTCTGCTGGATTCTCCCGTTGTGCAGCACGAATATCTCATCCGATAGAGCAAGTGCTTCCTCCTGATCGTGGGTGACAAACACAAACGTGATTCCCAGGCGGCGCTGCAGCTCCCTCAGCTCATACTGCATGTCTGTACGTAGTTTGGGGTCGAGTGCCGACAGAGGCTCGTCCAGAAGGAGTACTTCCGGCTCGTTCACAATAGCCCTGGCAATGGCCACACGCTGCTGCTGGCCTCCGGATAGGCCGGAGATAACCCTGTTCTCCATCCCCGCGAGGTTGACAAAGCGCAGAGCTCCACGCACCGCACCCTCGATATCCGGTTTCTTCATCCGCTTGACCACTGGGCCGAATGCCACATTGCCGAATACGTTCAGGTGGGGGAAGAGCGCGTAGTCCTGAAATATGGTGTTCACCTTGCGCCTGCTCGGGGAGATCTTGCTGATCTCCTGACCATCCATGAAGATGTGGCCTTTCGTGGGTTCGATGAACCCTGCGATCAGGCGGATGATCGTCGTCTTTCCGCAGCCTGAAGGGCCGAGCAACGTGTAGAACTTGCCCCGTTCCAGCTGGAAGCTTACATCATCTAGTACCGCGGGGTCGTCATCGTATTGCTTGGTGACATTCTCAAAACGGACAATCACATCGTCAGCCATCATCGGTCCCCCTCACTCAACCGCAATTGGGCATGCAGGAAACGCCCCGCTGCGCGCGCTACAGATAAGAATCGGTGACAACTAGGAGCAATTGCGACCAAGTATCGCAGTCATTTTCGATCTGGTGCTCTTCTGACGCCTGGTAGTAGATGGTCTCACCGGCTTTGGCAAAGTACACTGCGCTCCCCAATCGAACCTTGACACTCCCGCTCAGCACATAAGCGAAAGTGTCGGAGGAGGACGGTTCGAACTCCTTGAACTTCCCATCCGGAGCGATTGTCAGTAGAATAGGCTCCATCTCATTCTCGTTGGACTCGGGCACAAGCCATTGAACAGTGTAGCCGCGCTCTTCGTCTACGAACTCCGTCCGATCCTCGTCGGTATACACGACCTTCTGTTCCCGCTTCCCCTCGTCGAAAAACTCTCGCGGAGGACAGCCAAGGACTTCAAGGATGTTGAAGAAGGTCTCGATCGATGGAGAGCTTAAGTCACGCTCGATCTGGGAGATGTAGCCCTTCGTGAGATCGGTGCGCTCGCCCAGCTCCTCCTGAGTAAGCCCCTTCTTGAGCCTGAGATTTCGGATTCTTCTCCCGATGTTCATCCGCCACACCCCCGCCCGCGCCGAGGTCCTGCCACGTCGCATTCATACGCGAACCGGCAGGAGCCCATCGGCTGTGATTGGAGTTTACACGCAGTAAACTTTCAGTTGACTAGTTTAGCAACAGTAAACCCTCAGTTTACTATCACCACTAATGGATTATACATCATTCCCTGAAGAGTGCAATATCGTTTCTTGCCAATCGTTTCTTCCCGATCATACTGGGCGATAAGCCAAACTTCGAGGTCA
>DAOPWT010000181.1:0-3440 GCA_035351775.1 Bacillota bacterium
GGAGAGGATTGGGATATGCAAGAACACCGCCTTTGCATGGCGTCACCGGGTCATTGCCGCCCTGGCCTCTGCAGATTCGCAAGCCGTCTGCCAAGGCATCGTGGAAGTCGCCCAATGGCCGCTGATCCGCTCCTTCAAGGGTTCGCGTCCGCCCCGGGAAGCGGACATCGGCGATCTGGAACCCATAGTCCAGCGCAACCCGATCTCCTACCGCCGTCTCTTTCCCGAGTGCCGCCGGGCCGTCCTGGTGGTCGCGGTTGACCGCTCGGGCACGGCCCGAGCAGGCGTGACGCTTCACGGAGAGCCCCTGCGCGACGCGCTTTCGCACATGATGTCGGAAACCGCCGACCCGTGCGCGTTCAAGGACTACGTCTCGCTTCCCGCGCCGATGGACTGGCCCGGCCGCGTCAACTGGATCGGCAGGCGCCGTGGGCGCCTGAGCACCTCCGACCGCCTAGATCCCGGCCCGCTCTACCACGTGCGCAACGCCCGCCGAGTGGTGTACGATTTCCGCTATTGGCTTAAGCCATTCCGAGGCGTCGCAACGAAATACCTGCTCCGATACTTCTCCTGGTACGTCCGCATAGCGGCCATGGCCCCCACGCGCGCCCATGCCGCGGCCAGACCGCTTTTCTTCCAGGCCCTCGCAGCCCATTCCCAGCCCAGGCCGGGGTAGCCCAGCCCAAGGCCAGCTAGGCCCGGCATCAACCGCGAATTGGGACAGTAAATAAGGGGCGCGGAAAGGAGCACGCATCGCCGCCATGGAAGGAGCAGGAACTCGCACGTGATCGCGGGGCCAGGCAGGCTGACGGACATCGTTGATTATGACCGCTGGCTTTCGAGGTATCGTCACTTCTTCTCGACCGCGTCGATCCGGATGTCCGCTGAGCCTGTAAGCAGCAGATGGCACAGATCGCAATGAGCGGCTTACGCACAGGCATGCCACACAGGCACGGCGATTACGACGAGTCTCCTCGGGCGCCGCGGCCGACCTGCCCATATTCATGATGTTGTGATGATGCTACGCGTCGTGCTTGACGCACAAGTCACCGGGGCACGATAGATAGAGCGGAACGGGAGAAGTGCGAGTCAGATCGGGTCCAGGCCAGATGCCAGATGTGACTGGAGGTGGGCCGATGCCGTCGTTTGTACCCACGCGCGTGCTGATCGCGCGCGATGCGCTGGGTTACCCGCTGGGCGCTCGCCTTGCAGATGTCTTTGCAGATCGGAAGATACCGGTCACGGTGTATGACGGGCGCATTCCGTCCGAGTCACGCGTGTCACTCCGCGAGCGTTACTTGCGTTCCAAGCGGACCATGGCTGTGCTAGTCAGGCAGGAACGGGAGTTTCAGACCTGCAAGCCCTCAGCCCACTATCAGCTGCCGTTGGTATCGGGTTGTCCGGGCCTATGTCAGTACTGCTATCTCAACACCAACCTTGGGCGGACGCCCTACATCAAGGTGTACGTGAATGTGGACGAGATACTGGAGCAGGCTGCCGGCTATGTCAAGGCCCGCGCGCCCGAGGTAACCGTCTTCGAAGGGGCAGCTACTTCTGATCCTGTTGCCGTAGAGGCCTGGACTGGATCACTTGCCAGGGCAATCGGGTTCTTTGCCCGCCTTGAGAACGCGGCCTTTAGGTTCGCCACGAAGTATGGCGACGTGGACGGACTGCTGAATGTCGACCACATGGGAAAGACGGCTATCCGTTTCAGCGTCAACTCTGAGTACGTGATCCATACCTATGAGCAGGGAGCGCCCTCGCTCGACAATCGCATCAGGGCGGCCGCGAAGGTAGCGACTGCACACTATCCCATGGGATTCCTGATCGCCCCCGTGTTCATGTTCGAGGAATGGCGCACCCAGTACGAGGACCTCCTCCGACGCCTGCGCCTGCGCCTTCCGGCCGAAAGCGGTCCATTCACCTTCGAGGTCATCGCGCATCGATTCACAGCGCGGGCCAAGAGCGTGATCCAGGAGGTCTACCCCGACACATCCCTGCCTCTGGCGGAGAGCGAACGCCGGTTCAAGTACGGTCAGTTCGGCTACGGTAAGTACGTCTATCCGACCGATGTCATGACTGTGCTCACCGACTTCTTTCGTGAGCGCATCGCCGCTCATTTCCCCGGCTCCACAGTGCTCTACGTAATCTGACTAGCCCACTTGAGCGGGCTGAGCTGGCTATTGACTCTTTCCACGCTACGGCATATGCTATGAACCAAATACGAATCATGTTGACAGGCCATGAAAGGGAGGTAGGAGGCGTGCTGCCCCGAGAGAGGGAACGTCGCTGGGTGCAAGCGTTCCTGGGCAAGTGCTTCTGAAGTGCGCCCTTGAGCCTGGGGCCGAAATCGCGCGGATGGTGTGTTCGCGCAGCAATAGGTCTCCACGGGTACGCCCGTTAGCGCGTCTTCCGCTGTCTCGACCGGGACACGGAGTGTGAGGCACAGTCATATGTTCGTCCATTGGCCAGTCTGTTTGCGACACTTTGGACGACTGTGAGCAGAGTGGAACCACGGCATGTTGCGCCGTCTCTGTAAGAGGCGGCGTTTCGCATTCCATGAGGGCTTTCCCGTCATGAGACGATGCATGACGCGAAGCAGACTGACCACTTGAGCGAAGGCTATGGAGAGGAGTCATGTGATCATGTTTTCCGATATTCGATCCTACGTGGATGCTGCGGTGGCGCGCGATCCGGCTGCTCGCAGTCGCGCGGAAGTGCTACTGCTCTACCCGGGCGTGCACGCCCTTGCATGGCACAAGCTGAGCCACTGGCTGTACCGTCACAGCGTGTTCGGGTTGGCACGGTTCCTATCGCAGCTAGTCCGGTTTTTCACGGGGATAGAGATACACCCGGGCGCTCATGTCGGGCAAGGCGTGTTCATTGATCACGGAATGGGAGTTGTCATAGGCGAGACCGCCATAGTCGGATCCGACGTCACTATCTACCAGGGGGTGACGCTGGGCGGAACGGGCAAGGAGACCGGCAAGCGCCATCCCACGATCGAGGACGGCGTGGTAGTGTCGGCCGGCGCCATCGTGCTGGGCTCGATCACCGTGGGCGCGAACTCCAAGATCGGCGCCGGCGCCGTGGTGATCCACGACGTGCCCGCAGACTGCACAGTGGTGGGGGTTCCGGGGCGGGTGGTAGCCCGATCAGGCGTGCGTGTCCGAGAAGCGGACGTTCTCAACCACGGGGATCTTCCCGACCCGGTGGGACGCGCGTTGGAGCATATGGCGTCTAGGCTGAACGCAGTGGAGGCCGAGTTGCATGCTGTCCGGGCAGCATCTCGCCAGAGGCCCAAACTGATTACGGACGAAGGCAGTATCGCACAGGAGGCGGAGGTAAGTGAATATCGCATCTGATGTGACCGAGCTGATTGGGCGCACGCCCGTAGTGAGGCTGAGCAGGTTCGGTCGGGGCGATTGCGGCGGCGGGCC
>DAOPWT010000182.1:0-3392 GCA_035351775.1 Bacillota bacterium
GCACGCTCGAAACCGCCTCCAAACTCGACAAGAGCGATGCCAAGAGGCACCGCCCTCGTGACCCCAAATCCCTTATCTAAGTCTACCATTTGAAATCCTCGTTTACAAGGAGCATCTCCCGAGCAGCCAGTACGTGTTCAGCTGGCGGCCTGGGAACCCGCACCACCTGCGCCGCCGGACGAAGCCGCCAGGTTCTCGCCTCCGGCTCCGGCAGGCAGAGCCGGTTCAACCTTAGCGTAGTCTATTATGCACTTGGCTGGGCACTTCTCCACGCATATGCCGCACCGCGTGCACTTGGAGTTGTCTATCCGAGCCAAGTTGTCGACCATAGTGATGGCCTTCTCAGGGCAATTCTTGGCGCAGATGCCGCACCCAATGCACCCGATCGAGCACACTTTCTTCACCTCGGGCCCGCGCGCGTGCGATTGGCACATCACGTTCACCGAGTCCTTCTTGGTGCGCAGCCCAATGATGCCGCGAGGGCATGCCGCAACGCATTTGCCGCAGCCCGTGCACAGATCATCGTCCACCTTGGGCAGGCCGTCCTCGCCCATAGTCATCGCACCAAACGGGCAAGCGGCAACGCAGGAGCCCAAACCGAGGCATCCGTAGGTGCACCCCTTGGACCCTCCGCCCACGAGCCCAGCTGCGCGGCAATCGCGGATGCCATGGTACTCGAATAGCTCCATCGCGCGAGTCCGGTCACCCAAGCACATCACCCGCGCGTACTTGGGTTCGGCCGATGAGTCCAGTTTCACACCCATGATCTCGGCTACCTTGGCCGCCACCGGCGCCTTGCCCACAGGGCACGCGTCCACAGGAGCGCTGCCCGCGACTACCGCATCGGCCAACCCCGCGCAACCCGGAAAGCCACAGCCACCGCAGTTCGCCCCGGGCAGAACTGAGAGTATCTCGTCTACCCGTGGGTCCTTCTCGACCACGAACTTCTTGGCGGCGACCCCAAGCGACAGCCCGAATATCAGACCCAGTGCCCCCATGCTCATGAGAGCGTTTAGGCCGTTCATGTATAACACCCCCGTCTACCCTACCATTCAAGAAACCGCGCCGACGCGCTAGGCGCAAAGAGCGCCGCTAAAGCCCGATGAACCTGGCTACGTCGAACCCGGAGAATCCGAGAAACGCCATGGCGAGCAGGCCCGTGGTGACCAGGGCGATCGGAAATCCCTGCATGGCCTCGGATATGGGCGCCAAGCGCTGCCTCTCCCTTATCGCCGCAAAAAGCATGATGGCCAACCCCCAGCCCAACCCGCCGGCGGCGCCGCTTACGGCCGATTCGATCAGATTGTAGTTGGACGATATGTTGATGATCGCCACGCCCAACACCGCGCAGTTGGTGGTGATGAGCGGAAGGTATATCCCGAGCGCCCTGTATAGCCCGGGGCTGTTCTTCTTGATCACCATCTCTATCAACTGAACCAGGGCCGCAATTACCAGTATGAACGAGACCGTCTGCAGATACGCCATACCCAGCGGGTTGAGTATGAAGTGCTGGACGAGCCAGGTGATCACAGACGCCATCGTCATGACAAACACAACTGCCAAGCTCATGCCTGTAGCCGTCTCGAACTGCTGAGACACTCCGATGAACGGGCATGTGCCCAAGATTCTCGAAAGCATGTAGTTGTTGATCAGGGCCTGGCTGAACATGATGACCAGCAGTTGCTTCACTTACCAGCACCCCCCTGCGCGCCGTCTGAAGATTTCTTCTTCTTCTTCGCGGTGATCAAGTTGACCGCCCCGATGGCCAGGCCCAGAGTGATGAACCCGCCCACTGGCTGATTCACGATCGCCATGGCGTATCGCTGCGGGAAGAGCCTGATCCCGTTGAAACCCAAGTCGGCTGCGGCCATGATGACTCCGGTGGCGAGAGGCTCCCTTATCGCAGACAGCACAGCCAAAGCCAGTGTGAAGCCGAGCCCCATCCCGAGGCCGTCCATGATCGATGCCACAGGCCGATTCTTGGACGCAAACGCCTCTGCCCTCGCGAGTATGATGCAGTTGACCACGATCAGCGGAACGAACACTCCCAAAACCGCGTGCAACTGGGGCAGAAAGGCATTCATGACCAGGTCGACTATGGTGACGAACGTCGCGATGACAACAACGTAACACGGTATGCGTATCTCCGACGGGATCACCGATCGCAGCAGCGAGATGATCAGGTTGGAGCCTATGAGGACGAACGTCGCGGCCAGACCCATTCCGATTCCATTGGATACCGCTATGGACGCCGCCATCGTAGGGCACATGCCCAGAAGCAGCCTGAACGTTGGGTTCTCCTTATAGATTCCGTTCGTGAATGCTTGCAGCGGACTGCTCATCTGCCGCCACCTCCACCGACGCCCAGAGCCGCAGCCAAGTCGCGGACGGTGTTGACGCCTGCGACTACTGCCCTGGATGATATCGTGGCGCTGGATATCGCCACTATCTCCCCGCCATCTTTGTTGACTGCTAAGGGACCCGAAGAGCCTCTACCTGCAAACTGCGACTGGAAGGCAGGTTTTGTGATCTCACCGCCTAGGCCCGGCGTCTCGCTATGTGAGAGCACCTGGAGCCCCTCGATGGCGAGATCGGAGTTGACACCCACCAGCAAGGCGATCTTGCCGCCGTATCCAGAGGACAGAACCTTAGCCACAACGCCGCGGACCTCACCATCGGTCGATCCACGGTAGGCTTCCTCAACTCCAGCGAACCTCGCGTCAGCCTTCACGTCGGCAAGTTCCTCTGCCGAGAGTCGCTCAAAATCCTGCGCCGATGGAAGGACAACCGCCATGGCACGGGCAACTTCCTGTGCTTTACGTTCATCTATTATCTTGCTGGTCACGCCGTACACGTACGATAGCGATCCGGCCGACACAGCACAGATCAACATGAGAATCAGCCCCAGCTTGATTGTGTCACGCACGAGCCTTCACCTCCCCGAAACGCTTCGGGCGCACGAACCGATCGATCATGGGCACAGCCGCATTCATAATCAGTATTGAATAGGCCACACCCTCAGGGTACCCGCCGAACAGCCTGATCAGCGCGGTCAGAATGCCACACCCAATTCCGAAGATGATCTGACCTTTGGCGTTGATCGGCGATGTTACGTAGTCAGTGGCCATGAAGAATGCTCCCAGTATCAGTCCGCCCGACAGAACATGGAAGAGCGGGTCCTGCCCGTAGAGCGCTGTGACCACAGCCACCGTAATGATGTACGACATCGGAATCCTCAGAGAAATGTGAGTCCGCCACAGCAGGTACACCGCGCCTATCAGCAGAGCCAGCGCAGATGTTTCGCCAAGCGAGCCCGCCACATTCCCCAAGAACAGGGGCATATAGAACCTCGACATCGACGTCCCGCCGATCTCGCCCATCTTGAGCATCGT
>DAOPWT010000183.1:0-3352 GCA_035351775.1 Bacillota bacterium
CTTATGACTCTTGACATCCGCTGATCCCCCCAGCCGTACATTCATATCTATGCTTACGGTCATACCGTCCAGCGCAGCTCATTCCAGCTGACCCACGGCCTGTTCCACTGCCCGAAGCAAAGCCTCGCCCCAAACCAGCTCCCGGATACGGGCTATATCAGGTGCGAGCACCCTGTCGTAATCCAGATGCGGTACCTGGGCCCTGATAGCCTCATGCGCTGCCAGAACGCCGGCGCCCGGCTCAAGCGGGGCCAGGAAGTCGATGCCCTGCGCCGCACACATTACCTCAATGGAGAGCACGTTCGCAACATTCACAGCGATCTGCCGGGCCTTGCGCGCGGCGATAGTGCCCATGCTCACATGGTCCTCTTGGTTACCCGAAGTCGGTATGGAGTCGACTACCGCGGGCGATGCCAGTATCTTGTTCTCGGATACCAGTGCGGCCGCGGTGTACTGAGCTATCATCATGCCGGAATTCAGCCCGCCGTGCTCAGTCAAAAACGGCGGCAACCCCGACAGCTGCGGGTTGACCATTCTCTCCGTGCGGCGCTCGGATATGGAGGCAAGCTCGGACGCTGCAATGCCCAGAAAGTCCATGGCCATAGCCACCGGCTCCCCATGGAAGTTGCCCCCTGAGATCACATCGCCGTCTTCGGGGAAGACCAGAGGATTGTCGGTGGCCGAGTTCATCTCCCGCTCCACGACGTGCCTGGCGTAGTCTATGGCGTCACGTGCGGCTCCATGCACCTGCGGCGCGCACCGGAGCGAATAGGCGTCTTGCACCTTCGGACAATTCCTGTGCGACTCTCGGATGCCGCTTCCCTCCATCAGCCGGAGCAGGTTTCGGGCCGACGCCGCCTGCCCCGGCTGTGGTCGCGCCGCCTGAACCCTCGGGTCGAAGGCGGATGTCGTCCCGCGCAGAGCCTCGGTGGTCATTGCAGCCGCGATATCCGCGACCTGCGCGAGAATCGACACATCGTGCACCGCTAGTGAACCTATGGCCGTCATGACCTGGGTGCCGTTTATCAGGGCCAGTCCTTCCTTAGCGCGCAAGGCCACCACAGGGATCCCCGCGCGCGCCATGGCCTCTGCTCCCGGCAAAACCTCGCCCTTGTAGCGCGCCGTGCCCTCGCCTATCGCCACCAGCATGGTATGGGCAAGTGGCGCCAGATCGCCGCTTGAACCCACCGAACCCTGCGACGGCACTTGCGGGTGCACGCCGCGGTTGAGCATGGCGATTAGAGTGTCGACGACCTCGGCCCTGGCGCCTGAGTATCCGCACGACAGCGCGTTCGCCCGAAGCAGCAGGATCGCCCGTACCACCTCGTCGGGCAGCAGTTCGCCGACGCCAGACGCATGCGACAGCAACAGGTTTCGCTGCAGGGTCGCAGAGTCGTCAGGCGAGATGACAACATCGGCAAACCTGCCGAACCCGGTTGTCACTCCATACACGGGCCTTTCGCGCCTGAGCAGTGTATCCACGTACGCCGAGGCCCGGTCTATTCGTCTCCTTGCGTCAGGGGAAAGCGACACCGGCGCGGCGCGCCTGGCCACCCGAACGACATCGGGTATGGATAGGCTCGCGCCGTCAATACATACACCCATTACAGCAGCTTCAGTCCCTTCGTCTGCTCTACGCCTCCGCAATCCTCCGCGCCACATCACACGTCCAGTCAGTAAGCCTATCAAGCTGGATGCTGCTGAAGCCTATAACATCAGTATCGAGGCGACCGGCGATAGGTTCCTTCCACCTTGCAGGGATGGCGCGCTCACCTATGAGGGCTCCGACCGTGGCCCCCACCTGCCCAGTACTACAGTCGCAGTCCCAGCCGCAACTGGCCGCCATAGATACGCTCTTGCTGAAGTCGCCGCCTCCCAAAAGCAAGCTCATCACCACAATGGCAGCGTTCGGGAACGTGTGTATCCAGTGCAGGTCGCCATAGGCCTGATCGATCCAGTCGAGCACATCCTCCCATCGGCCGTACTCCTTGCATTTGGCTACAGTCGATCGGACAACCGACGCGAAATCGCTGTTTGCAGGGACATACCCGAGCGCCCGGTTGACGATCTCGCCGACATCGTCGGTCACAAACGCCAGACTGACCATGACAGAGTTGAACACTTCCCCGTACACGCCTTCCTTTACGTGCGACACGATAGCGTCTCTGTATGCCAGTTCAGCCGCGAGTTCAGGTTTGCCGGGGGCGATGAGTCCGTGCACCTCGCCGCGCATCTGAGCTCCGATCCAGTCGCTGAATGGGTTGTTCTCACGCGCTGAATACGGCGGTATGAGGCCTCTGTGCAAGTTCTCCAGCGCCTGTCTCTCGGCGGTGTAGGTCTGGTCCAGTTCCAAATGTTGTACCCATTCGTACCCAAGATCCCTGCTGGTAAAGCCGGGTCCATGCTCATCTATGCAGTGCAACACGATGATCTGGTAGTTGATGTCATCGTTCCTAGTGTCCGGCTTCTGCAGATAGTCGCCTACCCAACCACGCTCGGCGCGCACTTTTGCACTGGGCCATCCGGCGGATGGGTCGCCTAGGGCACAACCTATGCACTTGCCGTACCACGCGCCATATACTTTGTCACGATAGGTCCGATTTCCTTCATCCAAGCAGTAAGTTCTGGCATGCTCCACAGCAGTCCAGCTTCTCTTGAGTTCTTCCCATGTATCGGGCTTATGGTCGTCGCTTGCCATTCTGGGGGCACGTCGCAGCGCCTCCCAGATCATGGCGATCACTTTCTGAAGCGCCCAGTAGTCGCCGGAGTTGTACGCCTCCCACCCCGCTGGGATCAACTGCCTTGCCTCCGACACATCGTAACCCCGCTTCTCGAGGGCGTCCACGCACTCGATCATCCGGTTCTCCACAGTGCGGCTGTAGGTCATTATGTCCTGCCACATCTCGGCCGCCTGTCGCTCAGCATGCGTCATAATGGTATTCCTCCCTTGGCGAGACTTGATAGCCCGTTAGCCTTTGATACTGCCCGCCGTCATTCCCTCAATGAACCGCCGCTGAAGCAGCAGGTACAGCACTACTATCGGCAGCACGCTGATTACCGCTCCTGCCCCGGTTACGGCAAAGTCAGCCACGAATCTGGCGCTGAACTGCAGATATCGGGCTGTGACCGTCTGAAACCGCGGTTCCTGAAGGAATGTCATGGCGAAAGTGAACTCGTTCCATATCCACTTGGCGTTGATCAGAGTCAGGGTGACCAGCGCAGGACGGGATATGGGGACTATGACTTTGGTAAGTGTACCTATATATGAGCAGCCGTCGATCTCGGCGGCCTCCATTATTTCCTTTGGAATCGACGCAAATTGCGAGTTCAGAAAGAGAACCGAGAACGGAAC
>DAOPWT010000184.1:0-3342 GCA_035351775.1 Bacillota bacterium
AAGGCGCCAGCCCGGGGTCAGCCTGGCATCTACTACAGTATACCACCATGACCACGTACGGTCACTCAGTTCGAGTTCTGCCAGCTCCGAAGATTCTCGGCAAACTTCGACTTGAGTATCGTGTTGATGAGGTCGTGGTTCGAGTTGGTGTGCTGAATTCGATCTATCAGCAGTTGTGTCATCTCGGCGGAGCCCATATTCGACATGGCCTTGCGCAGCACCCACGTGGTCTCCAGCTCCTCCGGGGTGAGAAGCAGCTCTTCTTTGCGAGTGCCCGATTTGTTCACGTCTATTGACGGGAATATGCGGCGTTCCGAAAGCTTGCGATCGAGGTGCAGCTCCATATTACCGGTGCCCTTGAACTCCTCAAAGATCACCTCATCCATGCGGCTGCCAGTGTCCACAAGAGCAGTCGCCAGGATAGTGAGGCTGCCGCCTTCCTCTATGTTACGCGCCGCCCCGAAGAAGCGTTTGGGGTTGTGCAGGGCCGCCGGGTCAACGCCTCCCGATAGGGTCCGCCCAGAAGGGGGTTCTTCGAGGTTGTACGCACGGGCCAGCCTCGTGATTGAGTCCAGCAAGACCAATACATCCTTGCCGTGCTCGACGAGGCGCTTGGCGCGCTCCAGCACCATGTCGGCCACTCGCACATGGTTCGAAGACGGTTGGTCAAACGTGGACGCAACCACTAAGCCGTCCACCGAGCGCTCCATGTCGGTGACCTCTTCGGGCCTCTCGTCTACCAGCAGAACGAGCAGGGTGAGCTCCGGGTGGTTTGCGGTCAGGGCATTGGCGATCCTCTTCAAAATGGTCGTCTTGCCCGCCTTGGGCGCCGACACGATAAGGCCCCTCTGCCCCTTGCCAATGGGGGCCATCAGGTCGATCAGCCTTGTGGTAACGTCCTTGGGATCATGCTCCATGCGGAGGCGTTGGTCGGGGTACACAGGGATCAGGTCCTCGAAGTGGGAACGGCGTGCGGCCAGTTCAGGGTCGAGCCCATTCACGGCCTCCACACGAAGAAGAGCGAAGTACTTCTCACCCTCCTTGGGCGGCCTTACCTGCCCCGAGACCATGTCGCCCTTACGAAGCACGAACCTGCGTATCTGTGAGGGAGAGATGTAGATATCATCTGAACTGGGAGTCAACCCTCCCACCCGCAGGAACCCGAATCCCTCGGGGAGGATCTCCAGAATCCCGTCGGCCCATAGGTTCCCCTCTTTTTGAGAGGCCGCCTTGACGATCTCGAATGTCAGCTCCTGCTTGCGTAATTGCGAGTGACCGGGTATGCCCAAGTCCTTTGCGATGTCATGCAACTCAGGCACGGTCTTTTTCTCTAGTTCAGCGATATTCATCTGTAGCGCATCTTCCTTTCAGGGTATATGGGCAATAGAATACAAATCAGTGGGCAAGCAGTGCATTCAGGGCGGCTGGGCCGCCCGGGACGGGCAATCTTTCGGCCATACACAATAGGAAACTCCTGAGGAGCTATACGAATGGTACGCCTATGGCTCAACCGATGAGGCTTGCTTGAGGAAATCCTGCGGCCATATTGTCGGCCTGGTATGGTTACAGGCTGTATTCTCCGTCTTACGCCAAAATCCTCCGGGCGTATTCCACAATCAATTGTGCCCAGCGGAACGGATTTCATATCCCCAGCGCAGGGCGGCTATCGATATTTCGAGTATTCAAGCGATTTTGCGACGAACTCCCGAAACAGAGGGTGAGGCCTGCCAGGCCTCGACTTGAACTCAGGGTGAAACTGCGTCCCTACGAACCAGGGGTGATCAGAGAGCTCCAGTATCTCGATGAGGCTGCGCTGGGGGCTCATGCCGGAGAACTTCAGGCCGTGTTCAGCAAGGATGCCGGCATACGCGTTGTTGAGCTCATGTCGGTGGCGGTGCCTCTCATGCACCAAGGTCTCACCGTAGGCATCAGCGGCCTTCGACCCCGGCTCGAGGGCGCATGGGTAGACTCCCAAACGCATGGTTCCGCCTATCCGTTCGATCCCGCGCTGTTCCGCCATGAAGTCAACCACCGGATGGGCGGCGGCAGGATCGAATTCCGTGCTGTTGGCGCCGCGGAGCCCACACACATTGCGTGCGAACTCGATCGCCGCACATTGCATGCCCAGGCAAAGCCCGAGGAATGGCGTCTTGTGCTCGCGGGCATATTGGGCAGCCAGTATCTTGCCCTCCACCCCACGCGGGCCGAATCCGCCGGGAATCAAAACGCCGTGCGCGCCGGAAAGCGCCTGCTCAGCCCGATCGTAGCTGGTCAGGGTTTCGGAATCGATCCAGTCTACCTCTACCTGTACGCCATTTTCGATCCCCGCATGGCGAAGCGCCTCGACTGCGCTGAGATATGCGTCGGGCAGCGCTACATACTTGCCCACAAGAGCCACCCGCACCGAACGCTCAATGCTCTTAAGCTTCGTCACCATACTCCGCCACGCCGACATATCCGGCTCAGCTGCAGGGCATGCCAGCTCCAGGCGCTTCACTACTATCTCGTCCAGGCCCTCCTTCTCAAGGATCAGGGGCACTTCATATATGGACTGAGCGTCTGGGTTGAATATCACAGCTTCCGGCTCCACGTCGCAGAACAGAGCGATCTTGCCCTTGATGTCGGCCGGGAGCGGACGATCCGACCGGGCGACGATGACGTCGGGCTGAAGGCCTATGCTCCGGAGCTCCTTCACTGAATGCTGCGTAGGCTTGGTTTTGAACTCCCGTGCCGAGGGGATATATGGCACTAAGGTGACGTGGATATACATGACGTTTTCCCGGCCCGCCTCAGTTCTCAGCTGCCGGAGAGCTTCGAGAAACGGAAGGCTCTCTATGTCGCCTACCGTGCCGCCTACCTCCACGATCACAACATCCGATCCATTTTGCCCGAGGCGAGTGACACGGTCTTTGATTTCATTGGTGACATGGGGTATGACCTGAACAGTTCCGCCGAGGTAGTCGCCGCGCCTCTCTTTGGCGAGCACAGAGGAGTATATGATGCCGGTGGTGATGTCATTGTCGCGGGTGACGTTGATATCGATGAACCTTTCGTAGTGGCCCAGATCCAGGTCGGTTTCGGCCCCGTCTTCGGTGACGAAGACCTCCCCGTGTTGATAGGGACTCATAGTTCCGGGGTCGACGTTGATATACGGATCAAACTTGAGCACCCCGACTGAAACACCTCGGGCCTTCAGAAGCCTTCCCAAAGAAGCCGCAGTGATCCCCTTCCCAAGGCCCGACACGACTCCGCCTGTAACTATCACGTATTTGGCCACTTGGTTCCCCCCTCGGTCGGAAAACGACCCAACCGAGTCGGTATTATACCACTATGGGCGGGTTA
>DAOPWT010000185.1:0-1450 GCA_035351775.1 Bacillota bacterium
TCCGCCAGACGGTGGGCATGGTGTTCCAGAACCCGGATAACCAGATAGTGGCCACAACCGTCGAGGAGGACGTGGCGTTCGGACCCGAGAACCTCGGGGTGCCTCCTGCCCAGATCAGGCGGAGGGTCGACGAGGCCCTGGCGATTGTCGACATGACCGGCCACGAAAAATCCGCGCCCCACATGCTGTCGGGAGGACAGAAGCAGCGCGTGGCCATCGCTGGCGTCATTGCAATGAGGCCCAAATGCATAGTCCTCGATGAGCCCACGGCCATGCTCGACCCTGTGGGCAGAAGCGAAGTGCTCGCTACTGTAAGGCGTCTTGCCTCGGAAGAGGGCATGGCCGTAGTGCACATTACGCACTTCATGAACGAGGCAGTCCTTGCAGACCGGGTCGTGGTGATGGAAGGCGGACGCATCGCGCTCGCGGGAACGCCGCGCGAGGTCTTTTCGCAGCCGGCGACATTGCGCCGGCTGGACTTGGACGTTCCGCAGGTGACCGAACTCGCCTACGAGCTCAGGGCCGCCGGGGCGCCGTTGCCGCGATGTCCGCTCACAGTGGCTGAGCTGGTTGACGATATCGCGGAGCTCGTCGGCAAGGGGGCCGGGCAGAGTTGAGCGACACGATAATCGAGGTCCACGATTTATACTACACATATATGCGGGGCACTCCCCTGGCCAGGCAGGCACTGACTGATGTGAATGTCTCCATAGAACGGGGCGAACTGGTGGCCATAATCGGGCGGACCGGTTCAGGGAAGTCCACGCTCATACAGCATTTCAACGGGCTACTCAAGCCGGATTCCGGGAGCGTAGTGGTGGGCGGGCGCGACATATGGCGCAAGGGCGTCGCGCTGCGCGACATCCGACGCAAGGTCGGCCTGGTGTTTCAGTATCCGGAACACCAGCTGTTCGAGGAGACCGTAGCTGCCGATATTGCCTTCGCGCCACGCAACCTGGGCATGAGCGAAGCTGACGTGGACGAGGCAGTTCGTGAGGCCATGCGCGTAGTCGATCTCGATTACGATGCCCTGCGAGGGAGGTCGCCCTTCGAGCTTTCGGGCGGTCAGAAACGCAGGGTGGCCATCGCCGGCGTGCTGGCCATGCGCCCTGAGGTACTGGTTCTGGACGAGCCCACTGCGGGGATGGATCCGCGCGGGCGCGAGGAAGTACTGGCAGAGATCAGGCAACTCCATGAGGCGCACGGCTACACAATCGTGCTGGTATCCCACAGCATGGAGGATGTGGCGCGCTTCGCCGAGAGGCTGATAGTCATGGACGGCGGCACTGTCGTGATGGAGGGTTCGCCCCGCGAAGTCTTTCGGAATCGTGAAGATTTGGTCCGAATGGGCCTGGGTGTGCCGCAGGTTACAGGCCTCATGGCAGAGCTTGCGGCAAGAGGCCTGCCGTACGCTGAGAACGTGATCACCGTGGAGGAAGCCCTGCACACC
>DAOPWT010000185.1:1550-3337 GCA_035351775.1 Bacillota bacterium
GCAGGCGGAGGGGAGGTGGGCGAGTGAACATCTCTTCTGTTGCGATAGGCCAGTACATACCGGGTGAGTCGCTCGTGCATCGACTGGACCCCCGCACCAAGATAATGCTGTCGCTTGTCGTGGTGATCGCCCTGTTCATCGCGAAGAGCGCGTGGGCGTATGCCGCGCTGGCAGCGTTGATCGTCGGCACAGTAATGGCATCGCGCGTGCCGGTGAAAATGGTGCTCAGGGGGCTTAGGCCTCTGCTGTTTGTCATGGTGCTCACATTCGGCCTGCATCTTTTCATGGACCCTGGAGAGCCGATCTTCCGGATCGGCAAGATCGTGGCGACCGATAAAGGCCTGGCCCAGGGCCTCATAACCGTGGCCCGCCTGTCGCTGCTGATCATGGCCACGTCTATTGTCACCTTGACTACTTCGCCGATTGCATTTACCGACGGCCTCGAAAGCCTCCTGAGGCCGCTGTCGTTCGTGGGCGTGCCCGCTCATGAGCTTGCCATGATGATGACTATTGCGCTTCGCTTCATTCCGACTCTCCTAGAGGAGACAGACAAGATCATGAAGGCGCAGATGGCGCGGGGAGCGGACTTTGAGACAGGCAATATCGCCAAACGCGCTCGGGCGATGATCCCGATACTCGTGCCCTTGTTCGTCAGTGCTTTCAGGCGTGCCGACGAGCTGGCCATGGCGATGGAGGCCAGATGCTATCGGGGCGGTCAGGGCAGGACGAGGCTGAGGCAGCTCAGGCTGGGCACGACGGATGTGGCAGCTCTCGTGCTCGTGACCGCGTACGCGGTGGCAGTCATGGCGGTGTTGTGAGATGCGCCGGATCGGCCTGGTGTTGGAGTATGTAGGCACCCGATACCGGGGCTTTCAGGTGCAGGCGGGCGAGGTGGGCGAAGCTATCCATGAGGCCGTTGACTCGCTGGGCGGCGAAGGTGCGCCCCCTGATCAGTCGGCGGCGACAGCCCGGGCTGGGCAAACTGTGCAGGGCACGGTAGAAGCTGCGATTGCGCGCATCACACGCGAGCAGTGCAGGATAACCGGCGCGGGACGGACCGACGCCGGAGTGCACGCCCTGGGCCAGGTGGCCAGCTTCGACACCGATTCGCGAATACCGGGCGACAGGTTTGCCCCCGCGCTCAACACGGCACTGCCGCCAGATGTGAGAGTGCTGAGATCGTTCGAGGCGCCAGCGGGCTTCAACGCACGATATGATGCCATTGCAAAGGTGTACCGGTACGTCATTGTGCCGAGGCGGATCATCGGTGCGGGAGAGCCGGGCCAGGAGCCCGAGCCCCCGGTGTGGCCGGGCCTTGACATGCAGCTGGGCCCTGGAGCCCAGTTGGGGAGCGCAGTGTTGGCTGGAAGAGCGCTGTTGGTTCGGCACCGTCTGGATGTGCAGGCCATGTCGCAGGCATCCAGGTGCCTCGTGGGGCGGCACGATTTTCGCGCATTTGCGTCCACGGGCTCGTCCGCCAAGACCAGCGTTCGGACGATACGGCGCCTAAAGGTTGAGGCTGCAAGGAGCGAGTTCCTGGGCCTGGACGTGGTTACCGTAGAGACTGAGGCGGACGGGTTTCTCTACAAGATGGTTCGCACCATAGTGGGCGCCCTGCTCGGGGTGGGCGCGGGGCGAGCGGATGCGGGATCAGTGGAACGGCTGCTCGCCTCGGGCGACAGATCGAAGGGCCCTGCGACTGCCCCGCCTGACGGGCTGTATCTCGTGAGGGTGATCTACCCTGAGCCAGTGGCGACCCTGGCGTCAGGGGCAATGTAGAACTGCGG
>DAOPWT010000186.1:0-3294 GCA_035351775.1 Bacillota bacterium
GTCGGCCTCCACGACGGCGACTATCTTGCCTTCGTAGATCACAGCTATCCTATCAGACAAGTTGACGATCTCATCCAGTTCCTCCGAGATCAGGAGTATGCCCCCTCCCGAGTCGCGCACGTCGAGCAGGCGGCGGTGGACGTATTCGGTAGCAGCGATGTCCAGGCCGCGCGTGGGATAGCATGCCAGCAGCACCGCAGGCTTTCGGGTTATGTCGCGGGCCAGGATCACCTTCTGTATATTGCCCCCCGACAGGCTGCCGGCGCGCGTTTCCACACTGGGAGTCCTGACATCAAACGTCTCCACGGTCTTGCGCGACCAGCCTCGGATCACGTCGTTTTGCAGGAAGATCCAGTGGGCGAAGGGCGGCCGGTGGTGGTCTTTGAGAATCAGATTCTCCTCCACCGAAAACGACTGTATGATCCCGAAGTTGAGCCTATCTTCCGGCACGTAGCCGAGGCCGGCGTCGATCATCGCTGCCGGCGAAGCTCCGGTGAGGTCGCGTCCGCGCAGGCGCACCTTGCCGCGGCTCACGCGGCGAAGTCCGGTCATGACCTCAGCCAGTTCTCTCTGGCCGTTGCCCGATACTCCGGCAAGCCCCAGAATCTCGCCTTCCCGAACCGTAAGCGACAGACCTTTCAGTGCAGGGAGGCCATTGTCGGCATCGGCCCAGACTTGATCCAGTTCCAGCACGGGTTGCCCGTGGGAGGTCTCCCCCGCGCGCTTGGCCGCGTCAATTTTGCGTCCCACCATCATCGTGGCGAGAGACTCCGGGCTGGCTTCAGATGTCGGCACGGTTCCAACCTCAGCTCCCGCCCGGAGCACTGTCACTCGGTCGCTTACCGCCATGACTTCGTTCATCTTGTGGCTTATGAAAACCAGCGATTTGCCGGCCTGGGCCATCCCGCGGAGTATGGCTATGAGCTCGCGCGCCTCCTGTGGCGTGAGCACTGCAGTAGGTTCGTCCAGGATGAGTAGCTCAGCGCCTCGGTACAGCGCTTTGATGATCTCTACGCGCTGTTGCTCTCCAACTGACAGCTGCCACACGGGCGCGTCGGGCCTGATTCTGAAGCCATATTCCTCGCCTAGCGCCACTATGCGCTGCGACGCTGTGTCGAGATCGAGAAGGGGGCCTCTTGGTGATCGCAGGCCGAGCACGACGTTTTCCACCACTGTGAGGCTGGGGACGAGCATGAAGTGCTGGTGCACCATGCCGATGCCCAGGGCTATGGCATCGCGCGGAGAGTTGATTGTCACGGCCTCTCCGTTGACCAGTATCTGCCCGGAGTCGGGTCGATACAGCCCGTATAGCACCTTCATCAACGTGGTCTTGCCCGCGCCGTTTTCGCCTAGGAGCGCAAGCACTTCACCGGAGTTGATATCGAGGTCAACGCGATCGTTGGCCCGAACCCCGGGAAAGGTCTTCGTTATCTGGCGCATCCTTACGTGCTTGATGCGAGGCCCCGATGTCGATCCCATGAATATCGCACCCCTCAACTGCTTGCTAGGTTACTACTTGCCCCCAGGCTTGGGCAGTTCCACTCGGAGCTTGCCTGTGATGATGTCTTGCTTGGTCTTCTCCACTCGGTCAAGCACGGCCTTGGGTATCCTGTTCACCAGTTTCGGGTTGAAACGCAGCTCCAGGGTGCCGTCGGCAAAGGTCAGCGTAAGGTGCTTGCCGCCCAGGATTCCCTTTGCGCGATAGTCGATCATGGCCTTGACGACTTTCTCCCAGTGATACACCTGCGCTGCAAGAACATGATCGGGCGCGAGTGAAGCCTGGTCCATGTCGGTGGACATCCAGTATACGCCGGACCGCTCGGCCACTGCGCGAACGGCTCCCACTGCCTGCTGAGACGATCCCGTAAGCACGTCGGCCTTGGCATCCATGTGGACCTTAGCTAGCTCGCCGGCGCCGACTATGTCGCCGAAAGAGCCGGTGTAGGCTATTCGCACTTTCACGTTGGGATTCCCTGCAGCCACGCCTTGCTGGAAGCCGTAGTTGTACTTGATCGCATCACCCGACTCCACCGGGCCTACAATCCCGGCAACGCCTGTCTTTGACATCAAAGCGGCGACCACGCCAAGAAGATAGGCGCCCTCCTGTGCCTGGGGGTCGTATGCGAAGATGTTGGGCGCGGTGGTGAACCCGGTTCCATATGCGAAGGTGGTCTTCGGGAAGTCGGGTGCGAGTTCCATGAGCACGCTCTGATACTGGGCGCCATGGGCGATGATGATGTCGAATCCCTGGTCAGCGTATTGCCGGATTGCGGCGCCCGCGTCCACCGGGTTGCCCATGCGCTCGCTCGTCACGAACTCAAGCTTGTCGGCGCCCAACTCTTTCTGGACTGCCTTGAGTCCTTCGTACATCGACTGGCTCCATGCCATGTCGTCGATGGTGCTCGCCATGAGCATGGCTATGCGGATCTTCTTGGCTGGGGCGCCGTAGCCGTAGCCCGCCCCGAACACCATAAGTATCGCCAGTGCCAGAAATGCTGCGAGAACAATGCGGTTTTTCCTCACAGTAGATACCTCCTGACGTATTTGTGCGTCGACCGCCACCGCTGTCGACGACCGCGCCGCATGATTCGCCACGACCTCGACCGGCTAGCCGGCTTCCCTCCGGAACGGCTTGCCGAGTGCGGTCGGCGCCCATACTCGCCTCACAGCTACTGCCAGAGCCGCGATGGTCATGACGTATGGCAATATCACTGCGAACTCATACGGGAAACTGATGCCGAGCACCTGAATCCATAATTGGAGTGCATTCATCATGCTGAAGAGGAGCGAGCCAAGAAGGATACCCACAGGGCTCCACCTGCCGAAATACACCAGGGCGACAGCGATGAAACCGCGGCCTGCGGTGATGTTGTCGGCATACATGTTGGCCTGACCGACGGTGAGGAAGGCCCCGGCAAGCCCGGCCATGGCGCCTCCCAGCACCACACACTGGTAGCGGATGGCGTTGACGTCTACGCCCAGTGTGTCGGCAGCCTGCGGTGTGGTTCCAACTGCGCGCACTTTGAGCCCCCAGGTTGTGCGGTACAGCACAAACCAGGATACGGGAACGAGTAACAGCGAGAAGTAGACCATCCAGTTGTGCTGGAACAGTACGGGGCCTAGAAAAGGGATCTCGGATAATACCGGGATGTTCCATGGGCCGAAACCCTTACATGACGTGATGAACCCGAGATACACTCGGAAAAGCAGCCCTGACAGGCCCCAGCAGAACATGTGCAGGCCAATGCCGGATATGCCCTGTTCGGCCTGCATGGTGACGCTGATGAAGGCCAT
>DAOPWT010000187.1:0-3260 GCA_035351775.1 Bacillota bacterium
CCATTGGCCTGCCATTGCCGTAATAGTCTCAGGGTCATATGTACTCCCGGCTCGGGGACAGGTGAGCGCGGGTATGCATATGGTGCATTGGACTCAACCCGAAGGAGTGAACGGTAATGGCAGGCGACAACAGGGAAGAGATCGGTTCTCGGCAGGCGCCGCCTTGCCCGGGCGGATTCCTCCATCAGATCAGGCCAGGCGATACCCTCTACGCGCTTGCAAATAGGTTTGGGACGACGGTCGATGCCATCTTGAGAGCTAACCCGGGAACGGATGCGGCCTCGCTCCGTGTCGGGCAGCTTCTTTGTATCCCAGCTGCTGCACCTCCTGGCCGTCCACCCGGTGCACCTCCCGGCGTCCCACCGGGTGCAGCGTGTCCCGAAGGTTTCCTCTACCAGATCAGGCCGGGCGATACCTTCTATGCGATTGCCCGCAGGCATGGAACGACTGTCGATGTCCTCAGAAGGGCCAATCCGAGGGTGAACCCGAACGCTTTGCGAGTCGGCCAACTCATCTGTATACCGACCGCCCTTGCTCCGGGCGTGCCCTCCCAGCCGGCATGTCCTGCCGGGGCGACCCCTTACATTATCCGAAGAGGCGACACTTTCTACGGCATCGCCAGGCGCTTCGGAGTCAGCGTGACCGTCCTAACCAGGGCTAACCCAGGCGTGAACCCTGGTAGGCTACAGATCGGGCAGTTGGTGTGCATCCCGCCGCGCCCGGGCAGGTGAAGTAGACACGGCAGCGCAGCGGAATATGGTAGTCTTCGCAGGGCTCCGCTCCGGCGGAGTCTTTCTGCTTCTGGATCGGTAAGAAGGAAGCAGGCGGCGTCGGGCGAAGATACGCCTTACTGGAACTAGCCGAGACAGGTGGAGGCAACACGTTGTACTGGGGGTGAGATGGTTTGGAGATCGATTCGCAACTGATCGAGATAAGTAGCTGCCTTGTGGATGACTACTCGCCTCTAGTTGAATATGGCGAGTGGCGCGTGGCAGCGATCTCGGCGTCGGAGCACAACTCGGCCGATGCGATCATGCAACTGGAGCGCCACAGTGAGACAGACGAAGTATTCGTGCTGATGAGAGGCAGGGCCATTCTGTTCGCAGCGGCCGACCAGGGCCGATGGGTTACTGGAAAGATAGACAGTGTGGAAATGGAGACGCTACGAGTCTACAATGTCAAGAGAGGCGTCTGGCACGCCTGCGCCCTTGGCCCCGATGCTGTCGTTTTGGTAGTAGAGAACAGCGGCACGGGAAGTAGCAATTCTGACTACTCTCAGCTGACAATGGACCAGCGCAGGCTGGTTATGGATGCATGCGCCGGGGGCAAGATCAGCATACGGAGGAACTGACGTGGCATTGACGGGGGCGGAATACGTAAGTAGGGGCGAGATTGAGCCGGGTGGCGAGCCCAAGCGGCAGCTTCGGCAACGATCCATGGTGTTCGCATTGCTTTCAGCGGCCTACTTCATGTCTTTTGTGCAGCGAGTCGCCTTGTCAGTAGTGGCAGCGGAGTTGGCGGAGGAACTTCACATTGGCACGGTCGAGCTTGGGCTAATGTCGTCAGCATTCTTCGTGGCGTATGCGGCAGCCCAACCGGCGGTGGGCATTCTGTCGGATCTGTTTGGGCCCATGATCGTGGTCTCCTGCTGCTTGTGCTTGGGCACAGTCGGCACGTGGATCTTCGCTGCTTCACGCGGCATAACGACTGCTTTTGTCGGCAGGATACTTATTGGAGCCGGGCTTTCAGGCATTTTCATCCCAGGCGTCAAGATGATAACCATGCTGTACGACGCCGACAGGTTTGCATCGGTCAACGGCCTGTTTCTCGCCTTGGGCAATGCCGGCGCCGTGCTGGGTACGGCCCCCATGGCTTGGCTCGCGTCTGCCGCCGGCTGGCGAGGCTCGTTCGCGATCATCGGAGTGCTGCTGGCTGCCTTAACCGTGCTGTGCTGGGCTGTGCCGAGGGCCCAGAGATCGCGCGTGACGGATCGCATGCCGGGCGGCGGCGGTCGGGCTCGCGAGACGCTCAGGATGTTTCTGCATGACCGTAACCTCTGGCTGGTCAGCCTGTTCATGTTCGCGAGGTATGGATCGCAGTCTGCGTTCCAGGGCCTGTGGGGGATTCCGCACATTATGAGTGTACACCATGTCGGCCGTGAGCAGGCGGCCGCCGCGGTGATGATGATCGGCCTTGGGTACATCGTCAATGCTCCTGTAGCGGGCTGGCTGGCAGATCGTCTGTCGCGGCGGAGCGGTGACGCATTTCGGGCAAGGCGGTCCATCCTGGCCTGGACTACCGGAGCCTACGCTCTCACTTGGATCCCAATTGTGTTCCTTCCGGGACGGCTTAGCATGGGGGCGCTGTATGTTCTGCTTTTCACGATGGGGCTGGGAGCCAGTTCAGGGGGGCTGGGGTTTGCCATCGTGAAGGATCAGTATCCTCCCGAGGCGGCCGGCTCGGCTACGTCCGTTGCCAACATTATGTCGATTATCGGAGCTTCAGCCATCCCGCCAGTTATCGGAGTGCTCATACATGGGGCTACTGTGGCAGGGGCAGGGATCGGGGCAGTGTACGGGCTTTCGCTATGGCCATGCCTTGCCGCCGGAGTCTGTGCATGGCTTGCCGCCATGCTCTTGGCGCACGATCGCCTGTCATGATGACACTCCGTCCCATCCCGTAAATCATCGAAAATTACCGGATATTAATACCGCTCGACAGCATATTATGTACTTACCGGCTTGACCTTTGCACTTCGTGACTGGTATATTTGATCTATACGAAGCACAGGCATGCGTCTGCGTGTTCTATAGGGCAACGATACATCTCCCCGGTAACGAATGTATATGCATAGACTTCCGTTTGCGCTTCGGGCTCGTCCCCGATGGGTACGGGCTTGACATATCAACTACATCTTGAGAAATGGGGGAGAGTACTGGTGTCCATCAAGAAGAAGCGCGTCTTGGTTCTTGCTGCTTGTGTTGCACTCTGCCTTGGACTGTTCGCGCACGGGAGCGCCGCCGAGAAAGTCGTGAAACTCGGGTGGGTTGGGTCTCTCACCGGCGATCAGGCGATCTGGGGGCAGTGCGAGCTGAACACAGTCAAGATGCTGGCCGAGGAGCTCAATGCGGCCGGCGGATTGCTCGGCGCCAAAATCGAAGTGGTCGGGTATGATCACAGAGGAGACGCCATGGAGTGCGTGAACGCCGTGAGGCGTCTCACCAGCCAGGACAAGGTAGTGTGCATCCTGGGGCCTAACG
>DAOPWT010000188.1:0-1376 GCA_035351775.1 Bacillota bacterium
GGCCAATGCCGGATATGCCCTGTTCGGCCTGCATGGTGACGCTGATGAAGGCCATGAGCAACCCCAAGGAGGCCCCAACCGCGATGGCGGCCAGTACGCCCAGGAATGGACTGCCGGTGCCGAGCGATGTCATGAATCCCGTGAAGGCGCCCATCATCATGATCCCCTCGAGCCCGAGGTTGAAGACCCCGGATCGCTGAGCGAACATCTCGCCGAGCGACGCATAGAGGAATGGCGCGGCGAGCCTGATCCCTGTGGCGAGTATGCCGACTATTATCCCTTGGCCGGAGATAGTGCCCATCTCAGCCGTTCACCCCCTTGTCACTGCCGGGAACTACGCCTGCCGCCGCTTGGGCGGGCGGGCGTTTGGGCCGGCGGCGAAGCAATTCCGGCCGCCGGATAAGTAGGTCGCTTCCGACCACGAAAAGCACAACAAGCCCCTGTATGGCCATGACGATGGCGGCGGGGATCGACACGGCCCGCTGCATCATGTCGGCGCCCAACGTCAGCATTCCGAAGAGGATCGATGCAGGGATGCAGCCCAGGGGATGTAGGCGCCCGAATAGCGCGACTACGATTCCACTGAATCCGTAACCTCCGGAGAGCCCTTCGAGCACCCTGTGGTGCACACCAAGCACTTCTACGATTCCGGCCAGCCCAGCGAAGCCTCCCGCACACGCCATGGCGAGTATCTGGTAGTTCTCAACCCGGATGCCGGCAGCCTTTGCAGCGTGCGCGCCGGCGCCCGAGGCGCGCATTCGGTAGCCGATGGTGGTGCGCCAGAGGAAGACATAGACCAGTATCGCGAAGCCGATGGCGATCACGAGCCCCCAGTGAAACCTCGTGCCGCGGATGATCCGGGGAAGCCAGATCGATCTGGGCAGCAGCGCGGTCTGCGGGCACCCGGTTCCATAGGCCACTTCCTGTGGGTCGATCATTGGACCGCGGATCAGGTAGAGGTTGAGCTGGAAGGCGATCTGGTTGAGCATCACGGTGCTGAGTATCTCGTTCACCGAAAGCCGAGCTTTGAGCCAGCCGGCAATTCCGCCCCAAAGCGCCCCCGCAAGCGCGCCTGCTATCAGCGTCATCGGCAGCAGCACTATGGCGGGCCAGTTCGGAAGGGCCAGGGCGACCGCTGCCCCTGCGAGCGAGCCGGCGATCATCTGGCCTTCGCCCCCGATGTTGAGGATCCCGCTCCTGAACGAGATCACGATTCCGAGGCCCACTAGCAGAAGCGGTGTAGCTTTGACCAGGCTTTCGGTGATGCCATACCTGCCGCTGACCGGGCCGGTGAACATCGCCTTGTAGGCAGTGATTGGATTTGCGCGAGCTAGCAGGATCAGCCCCGCTCCAACCAGGAGCGCGAGAATCAGGGC
>DAOPWT010000188.1:1476-3233 GCA_035351775.1 Bacillota bacterium
GAACATCGCCTGCATTGATACACATGCCCCAGGAAATAGCAGCTGAACTGTGATACTCTTATTGGCGGGGGCCGATATCGGCAGGGGCTGAGCGGCCTACAAGACAGGTGGGTCGCCGATGTGTTCTGTGGATCGTAGCATCAGCATACTCAAGGACGCGTTCCCAGATGCTTTCGCCGAGGGCAGGATCGATGTCGATGTTCTGCGCCAGTTGCTTGGCTACTTGGTGGATGACCGGCCGGAGCGTTACCGCCTCACGTGGAACGGCAAGGGCCGTGCCCGCGATGTTGTCCAGGCGCCTCCCGTCGGGGAGCTTAGGCCGTGCCCGGAGGAATCTGTCGATTGGGATACCACACAGAATCTTCTGATTGAAGGAGATAACCTGGAGGTTCTGAAGCTGCTGCTAGATGGGTATGGGGGGAGGGTGAAGATGATATACATCGATCCTCCATACAACACGGGCAACGCTTTCACATACCGTGACCATTTCCGCGACAGCGTCGCAGGCTACCTCCAACTGACCGGCCAGGCCAACGCGGATGGGCGGAGGCTACGGGCCGATGCGGAGATATCCGGGAGGTATCACACTGACTGGCTCAACATGATGTACCCGCGCCTCGATCTTGCGCGCAGCCTGCTCCGCGAAGACGGGGTCATCTTCATATCCATCGGCGACAATGAAGTCGCCAACCTGCGGATTATCTGTGACGAGTTGTTTGGCGAAGAGAACTGCCTGGGCTGTGTGGCGCGCGTGGCCAAGAAGACATCGAACAAGGGTGCCTACTTTGCGCCGTCCAAGGACTACGTGCTCGTCTATGCCCGCAGGGCCGAATGTGTCGCTCCTTTCATGGACGTAATCGACCCTGCGTACGCCTCGCGCTTTACGGGGCGCGACGATCGAGGTCGGTATGCCACAGTAGGCCTGTATCAGGCCGCTCTCGACCCGCGGCCCAATCAGCGGTACTGGATCGCCTGCCCCGACGGGTCGTTAGCCATCCCTCCGGGCGAGGTCTTTCCGGATGAGGCTGTCGACGGTGCCCAGGTGAAGCCCCGAAGCCGCCGCGACCGGGTGTGGCGCTGGAGTCGCACGTCGTACCTTGCGAGAAAGCATCTGCTGGTCTTCAAGAAGTCGACTCGCAGCCCTCTCCTGACGCCTGATAAGTCGCCGTCGAAATGGAATGTCTACACCAAGTACTATCTTGAGGACAGACTGAATGACGGGATTCGCCCCCGCGACTACCTTGACGATATCACCAACGACCTGGGCACAGCCGCCCTGAAGAGCCTGGGGATGGACGATTTCTTCGAGTTTGCCAAACCTCCCGAGCTGGTGCGAAGGCTAATGCAGTGGCTTGGCGATCGAGATGGCATCTACCTCGACTTCTTCGCAGGCTCAGGGACGACGGCGCAGGCGGTCCTCGAGCAGAATGCTGAAGACGGAGGCAATCGTCGGTTCATCCTGGTTCAGCTGCCCGAGCCATGCCCTCGCGACTCAGTGGCGGCACAGGGCGGCTGCCACACGATAGCCGATATCTGCAGAGAGCGCGTCCGGCGCGTCATCGTCCGCCTTCGCGACCAACACGTGCCCGACGCCACGCTCGACTTGGGATACCGCCTTTTCAAGCTGCGAGGATAGAGCTCGGCTCTCGGGGAAGGCTGGGACGATCCCAACGCGTTTCGGATATGCCGATCATCAGGCGTCGGGTTCGGATACATACTCAGGAGGGAGAGAGACGTGCAGGAATCGGATCCTAGCA
>DAOPWT010000189.1:0-3218 GCA_035351775.1 Bacillota bacterium
GCAGATCTCAAACCGATCCAGGCAGTCGTGCCTCGGCCTACCTCCGACTCGAGGCCCACCTCGCCGCCCATCGCTGTGACAAGCGCATGAACGATGGCCAACCCCAGGCCGGACCCGGGACTGCCCTTGGCCCGCACCCGCTCCGAGCGGGAGAATCGCTCCCAGGCACGGTCGACCTCCTCCAGCGTCATGCCTTCACCCGTGTCAGTTACCCCGAGCTCGATCCGACCGTCATCGGCAGGACGGGCCCAGATAGAGATACGTCCCGTCGCCCCAGTGGCCCGGACTGCATTATCCACGAAGTTGACCAGGCATCTGTGAAGAGCGTCACCGTCGGCCAGGGCAGTCAGTGGGTGCCCTTGCGGCGAATGCACTTCGATTTCGAAAGACGGAAGCGCTCCGGGCAATGCCTGATACCACTTGTACACATCCTGGATGGCCTTCCCCACGTCGATAGGGCTCACCCGGAGCGGTTCTCGGCCAGACTCTATCCGTGAAAGGTCCAGCAGCTCGGTTACGGTTCGAGATAGCCTGCGAACCTCGGAGCGGAGAACAGGCCATGACTCTGCCTTCTCTTCCTCGCTCATCAGGCCGTCGGCGGCGGCGTCGAGCGTTATCGCCATGGCTGTAAGCGGTGCGCGCAGTTCGTGTGATGCGTCGGCCACGAATCCACGCTGCATCCGCTCCAGCCCGGCCAGCTCCTCGTTCTGCGACTTCAGTTGCGTCAATGTCTCGTCGAGCGATTCGGCCAGGTGGTTTGTGGCAGCCGACAACTCAGCCAGTTCCCGGGTGTCGCCCACCCTCATGCGGGCCGTGAAGTCGCCCTCAGCCATTTGTCGGCTCGTGTTCGCCGCAGCCCGTACTGCTTGAGTGACGTTCCGCACCCCAATGTCCGTCACGAATGCGCCCACAGCAAACGACGCTATTGCGGCCGCTGCCACCAGGGTATACGTCCCGGAGGAGGCGGCGCGAACGGCAGACATGCGAGTCCAGGCCACCTGCACTGCCCCGCCCCCGTCCTGCTGCCTTCTGGCCGCCCATACAACTGACTCGCGAGTCCACGGCACTCGTCCAGACCCATACGCCACGCCGGCGCTCAGGATGCGACGCGCATCCGGCCAGATGGGCTCGTACGCCTCAAGCGCCTCAGACGTCAGCATCAGCGTTCCGCCCATTCCCATCATGCGGCGCATGCCCATGCCGTTGCCCATGCCCATCGTTCGGCCCATGCCGCTGGGCCCCGTTTGGTACAGCGCATCCTCCAGATCCTGCAAGAGCGCGCGGGCGGCCCACCGCCCAGCCAGCGCATCGGCGAGGAAAAGAGAGGTTGCCAGGACGATCACGAGGGCGATAGCCGCGCCCACACCGAATCTGGCGAAGAAGCGCTGTCTGAGAGTCGGGAGGCTGCCCCAGGCATCTGTACCGCTTGTGATCATACGCTCACCTCACGACCCCGTGTGTATCAGGGTTGAACTTGTACCCAACGCCTCGAACAGTGATTATGGCTGAAACGCCATAGACCGGCCCCAACTTCGACCTTATCCTATTCATGTACACATCAATTGCATGTGGATCTACATCATCGCCGTCCGGCCAACCACGAGCAGCCAGCGCCTCGCGAGTCACCACCCGGCCGGAGTTCTGCATGAGAGCCACCACTAGATCGAACTCTTTGGCGGTAAGCAGCACCGGAGCGCCATCCACGTAGAGCATTCTCCCCGCTTCGTCCAGCTTGAGCCCGGCAGCCCTGAGCGCCGGGCCCCGAGATGCAGTTGCAGTGGCAGTCCCTGTCGCGGTCGCGGTCGACGTCGCCTTCAGCCTCCTCTGCACGGCTCGGGCCCGAGCTACAACCTCCTGTGGTTCGAAGGGCTTGACCACGTAATCGTCAGCTCCAAGCTCCAGCCCGAGAAGCCTGTCTGGGACATCGCTCCGACCAGTAAGCATGATGACGCCCACCGAGAATCCCAAGCTCTGGCGAATACGCTTGAGCACCGACCAGCCGTCGATGTCAGGAAGGTTCACATCCAGCAGCACCAGGTCGGGCCGTCTGTCAAGGGCGAGATCTACACCCTCCAGCCCGCCTGCTGCAGCCAGCGTTGCCGCCCCTTCCCTTTCGAAGTATCTTGGGAGCAGCCGACGAACGTTCGGATCATCCTCGATCAGAAGCACAGTCGATCCGCTGAGGCCCAAATCCTACACCCCCTCAACCGAACACCAGGTGAATATCACAAGAGCCGCCGGATATCCTCCAGCGGCCCACGCATAGCCAGTAATATTGGCTCCCCGAGCAGGATTCGAACCTGCGACCCACCGGTTAACAGCCGGTTGCTCTACCGCTGAGCTATCGAGGAGCGCCCTATATCGACAAGATATCAGGGCCCACAGGCATTGTCAAGCCTGATTTGCTCCCTGGTTCGCTCCCTGTTGCTCCCTGATCTGCCCCTTGTTGCGCGACGCCAGAAGCGCCTGCACCTGCTCGCGCCGCCGCCACAGCGCACACCCTCCGGATGTGTCGCCAAACTGGTCGTGGTCCGCACGGATGGCTTCAAGTAGCGGGGACCTCAGCGCATCCCGAAGAGATGCTCCGCACACGCTGGAATCGGAGTACGGAGCAAACGGGCATGGCTCCACATCTCCTCGCGCGCTGATGTGAACAAATCCCCTACCTGCGGCCAGGCAACCGCCTGTGGCCTCCTCATCGCCTGGGAATGACACGTAAAGTGCCGGCGTGGAGGATCTGAGCACCTCGACGCGGCGCGCCAGCTCAAGCCTCTGGTCCTGCGTCAACTCCCAGCCCTCTGTGCCCGGCTGCACAGGAACGTACTCCACGAAGAAGAACAGACGGCAGCCGAGCCCGATCATCTCCGCGATGAACCGCTGGTCGGTGAGAGCATCCAGAGTGTCGCTTCGGACTGTGAATGATGAGCCGAAGAACACCCTTGCGCGACGGAGCGCCTGAGCCGCGCCGCGCACACGACTCCAGACCCCGGATCCCCGACGGTCATCAGTTGTCTCCTGATTGCCCTCGATGCTAAGAACAGGGATCGTGTTTCTCTGCCTGCGCAACCGCACTGCGACATTATCGTCTATCAGTAACCCATTAGTGAACATGGGGAAGAGCATGTCAGGGTGTTCCGACACGATGTCCAGCAGTTTGGGCCTTGTGAGCGGTTCGCCCCCTGCCAAGAGCGCCACGGAGATGCCGAGCTCGCTCGCAT
>DAOPWT010000190.1:0-3210 GCA_035351775.1 Bacillota bacterium
AGAGTGCATCATTGGCCGCCGGCCACACCACTATCGAGTTCTGGCCGGCCTCGTCTACAACTATGACGGCCATTCCCGTCGTCGACTCCGCTTCGCGCGCGATCCAATCCACGCACACATCGGCTTCCCTGAGATTGCTGACAAGCTCATCTCCTTGAGTATCCGCCCCTACTCTGCCAACCATAGACACATGCGCTCCCAGCTGAGCGGCGGCCAGCGCCTGATTCGCGCCCTTTCCGCCGGGCGAGAACCGGGCTCGAAGCGCTGTCGTGGTCTCACCCTGCCTGGGAAGACGAGTCACGCCAAGGCTCATGTCCATGTTAAGGCTGCCTACGACTACAATCCTGGGTTGCATACTGACCCCTCGCACTTCATCATTGCAGCAGATTCCCTCAGCACCAACTGCGGCCTGAGCATCACGGTTTGGTACGGATCGCCCGGCGCGCGCAGGCGGTCAATCAGCATCCTGCATGCGATAGCGCCCATCTCATACTTGGGCTGGGCGATGGTGGTAAGGCGTGGTCGGGCCACAGACGCCACTGTGATGTCATCGTAACCGACCACGGAGACATCGCCCGGAACTTGCAGTTCCGACTCCTCGAGCGCATGGAGTGCACCTACAGCCATCAGATCGTTGCAGGCAAATATGGCTGTGGGCGGATCAGATAGCTTGATGAGCTCCATGGCCCCGTCGTAGCCACTTCTTTCGCGGTAGTCGCCCTCACGGATCAGATCTGGGCTCGAGGCAATGCCCAGCTCACTCAGAGCGCGCCTGTAGCCTTCGATTCTATCCTGGCTGGTTGCAACTCCCATTGGCCCAGTAATGATGCCGATTCTGGCATGCCCGAGACCCAGTAGATGGCGGGTGGCCTGAAATGCCCCTTCTACGTTGTCGGCTGAGACTATATCGCACTCAAGATCCATACGTCTATCTGCCAGCACTACAGGTATTCCCGATTTCATTAGTGTCTTGACATTCCTGGAGCTGACCTGCGATGTGGTGAATATCACTCCATCAGCCTGCCGGCTGCGCAGGACATCTATGTAATCGTTTTCCTTCCTCAGGCTCCCATCGGTGTTGCACAGCAGTACATTGTACCCTCTCTCATTGGCAGCGTCCTCCACTCCTCTGGCAACAGCGGGGAAGAACGGGTTACATATGTCGGGCACGATAAGTCCGAGTATGTGGCTTTGCCGGGTGACCAGGCCACGGGCAAACGAATTCGGCTGATAATCCATTGCCTTCGCTACCTGCAGAATCTGTTCTCGGAGCTCTTTGCGCACATACCCGCCGCCGGAGAGAGCCCTAGACACCGTAGCAGTGGAAACGCCCACTTTGCTGGCAATCTCGTATATGGTGGCTATTGCTGTGCACCTCGCAATCGCGCCGCGCCTCTGTCGCCTCAAGAGGATGCATGTAAGCGCTTACATATGATAGCGGTTACACATATTCTCCGTGAATTCAATAGTTCCTCCTTGTGTGAACCAAGTTCTCAGCTCCCTAGCCCCCGAAATGCGACAGCCGCGCCGGCTGGCCTCTCAAGACCAGGCACCGACGCGGCTGTATGCAGATTCAGGCCTGGCTCTAGGCCGGCGCTCCCTCCGGGCTAGGTTCGCGCTTTCCGCCTGACTTCAGCCTCTCCTCGATGGCAGCCAGGGCCCCCCTAGCATCAACGGCCGACGGAGTTTGGGCTTCAGGCCCCGCAGCCCGAACAGGCGGTTGCACGCCCTTCGCTTCATCGCAGCTCTGGCCGATAGCGCCCGCAAGCAGGCTCTCGAGTTCCTCTCCCTCTACAGTCTCCTGCTCTTTCAGGGTTCCGGCCAGCTTGTGCAGCTTATCGACATTGTCGCACAGTATCTGCCTTGCGGTGTCGTGGGCAGCCGTCACGATCTTGTGGACCTCTTCGTCGATCTTCGCGGCCACTTCTTCACTGTAGTTTCGGTCGCGGGAGATATCGCGCCCCAGGAAGACCTGTTCCTCCTGGCTTCGTCCGAACGTCATCGGGCCGAGGTCGCTCATGCCGTACTCGGTGACCATCTTGCGAGCGGTCTTGCTCACGCGCTCCAAGTCATTGCCGGCGCCGGTGCTGATCTCTCCCAGCACCAGCTCTTCGGCGACCCGACCGCCCAGGCCCACTATGATATCGTTCATTATCTCAGATTTCGTGGCGTACCGGTATCTCCTGTCGTCCTCCGGTATCATCAGGGTGTAGCCTCCGGCCCGCCCTCGGCCCACTATCGATACCTTGACAACCGGGTCGGCGCCGGGCAGGAGGTGGGCCAGCACCGCATGGCCCGATTCATGGTAAGCCACTAGATCCTTCTCGCGCTCGCTCATGATCCGGCCCTTCTTGGCGGGGCCTGCCACTATCCGCTCTATAGCCTCTGACATCTCAGCCATTGACACTTTCTTCTTGTTACCCCTGGCCGCCAGCAGCGCCGCTTCGTTCAGCAGGTTCGCCAGGTCGGCGCCGGTAAAGCCGGGAGTGCGCTTTGACAGCGCTTTGAGGTCAATGTCGGCCTCAAGAGGCTTGTTCTTGGCATGGATCTTCAGTATCTCCTCCCGACCGCGCTGGTCGGGCGCATCCACTACTATGTGGCGGTCGAATCTGCCCGCACGCAGTAGCGCGGGGTCAAGAACATCGGGCCTGTTGGTCGCGGCCAAGATGATGATCCCGGAGTTTGGGTCAAATCCGTCCATCTCAAAGAGCAGCTGGTTGAGGGTCTGCTCACGCTCGTCATGTCCGCCGCCCAGCCCTGCGCCTCTCTGCCGCCCCACAGCGTCGATTTCGTCTATAAACACTATGCACGGAGCGTTCCGTTTTGCCTGGTCGAACATATCGCGCACGCGGCTTGCGCCTACGCCCACGAACATCTCCACGAAGTCGGAGCCGCTGACACTGAAGAAAGGCACGTCCGCCTCGCCCGCCACAGCCTTGGCGAGCAGGGTCTTGCCGGTTCCGGGGGGCCCCACCAGCAGAATTCCCCTGGGTATTCTGGCTCCGAGCTCGATGTATCGCTTTGGATGCTTCAGATAGTCGACGATCTCCACAAGTTCCTCTTTGACCTCATCCACGCCGGCCACGTCTTCGAACGTTACGCGACCGCGTTCGCTGGCATGAAGCTTGGCTCGGCTCCGCCCGAACTGCATAGCTTTGTTGCCCCCGCCCTGAAGCTGGTTCATGATGAAGAAGAACACAGCAAAGAGGA
>DAOPWT010000191.1:0-3194 GCA_035351775.1 Bacillota bacterium
TTGAGGCGTGCATTCTTCACCATGCCGACAACATGGATGCGCAGGTCAACAAGTTTGAGAGGACGATTCGGGAGTCGTTCGCGTCCGGCGAAGGGGAATACCGATATTCCGAACTCGTGGGCAGGACAGTGTGGATGCCGCCGAGATCTGAGGCTCGGAAGTAGAGAGCCATGATGAAAAGCTCTCCCGGAAGGGGGAGCTTTTTTGGGTCAGGCGCCCCGCGGATAGATTAGGCATGAAACCTCAGCGGTCGGCAGGCGTCAGATGTACGTACGAGGAGCGCGCTGGATGTTCGAAATCGCTCCGCGATCTCAGGAAGGTGAGTGTGAATGATCAGATACAGGCGGGTTCTGGCCAGTGCCCTGCTTACGTTAGCCGCTTTCACAGCAGGGCTGTTGCTTGGCTCAGGCGAGGCTCGGGCGCAGCCGGCAAGTTTGCTTGGAGGATCGGCGCCTGCAGTAAGGGCTACTTCGCTCGACGGAGGCGAGGTCGTCATACCGGCGCGAGGCAAGGTCATGCTGGTTGTGTTCTGGAACACGAAGTATAGGCTGTCCGCCGATGCTCTGGGGGCCATTCAGCGTCTGCATAATCGATATAGCGCCCGCGGGTTGCTCTGTGTGGGCATAGACGATCTCGGCGAGGATGCGCGAGTCATCGGTCAGTTCGTATCCGGGCTTGGAGTGACATTCCCCGTGATAGGCGGGCCTGCCGGCCCGTCGGCTGCCGCTTCATACCGTGTGCGCGGTGTGCCTGTGGTGTATCTAGTCGATAGGTCGGGAGCAGTATCGTACGTGAGAGAGGGTTGGGACAAGCGCGCGGAGGATGAGGTGGCGAAGAAAATGGTGGAAGCTCTATGACGTATATGGGTACGCAAGTATATTAGCCCATGTATAAAGGCAGGACTTTGATTCTTTAGGCAGAATCATAACCCTGTGACTCCACTTAACTACAGAGGAGGTACATGGGGGCTATGAAAAACCTAAGGTTTGGTCTGGCTGTTCTTCTGTTCGTGGCCTGTGTAGCGGGCATGAGCGCGATGGGCCAGGCGGCGGCGAAGGTCTATGAGATGGCGGTTTTCGAGGACCCCACCACGCTGAACATCTGGGCACAGCTCGGGCCCGATGCATCGGTCTGGAACGCGTTCGTTGGTTACCAGCAATCGTACATCGGCCTTTACGGCAATGCTGCTCCGGACTTCGTATTCAGTCCGTCTGCAGCACTGGGCATGCCGACGCCATTCAAGGAAGAGAAGATGGACGGCAAGACGTTCTACACCTCCACAGTGCGCATCCGCAGGGACCTCAAGTGGAGCGACGGCAAGCCCATTACCGCTGACGATGTTGCGTTCAGCTACATGGCGCCGCTGGCGCTCGATCCTAACAAGCTCGGCGGCAACTGGCCAGGCAACATTGACCCAGATATCCTGTCCCGCGTTGAGAAGGTTGACGACTATTCTGTGAAGTTCTTCCTCACCGAACTGCCGGGGCTCGCGCAGTGGCAGTATGGTATGCTGCAGGCGTACGTCTTGCCCAAGGCATATTGGGGCCCGATAGTTGACAAGGCTCTTAAGGCAGCTGACCCTGTGAAGGAGCTTCTTGCCCATGATCCGGTGGGCGAGCCGGTTGCGGGCCCGTGGGTGGTCGAGCGCTGGGAGAAGGGCGCTTTCGTCACTCATACGCCCAACAAGTACTACACCTTCAAGGGCGACACCAACACCTTCTATGAAAACGGAGCCTTCATGATCGAGAACAAGAAAACCGGCGTGAAGTGGACTACAGGAGACGCCAAGGGCGCTATCAAGCTTCAGGTGGTCGAGGGCCCATACGTCGACCAGCTGAGGTTCCGTATTCTGCAGAACCAGAACGCGGCAGTGCTTTCGCTCATGAAGGGCGAGGTCGACTTCGTGCTGAATTCCCTGGGCCTGCAGCGCGGATTCCAGGAACAGCTCAAGAAGACCCCTAACATCACCACCATCGAGAACAGTGTAAACGGTTTCAGATACATGGGGTTCAACCTTGCGCGTTACCCATTCGGTATCAAGGAGTTCCGTCAGGCAGTAGCTACGCTGATCGACCGCGAGTACATCACCCAGAGGGTGCTGCAGGGTGTGGCGTTTGCCCAGTACTCGGTAGTACCTCCGGGCAACGCCTACTGGTTCAACTCCGACGTCAAGATGTGGGGTAAGGGGCTAAACCGCAGCCAGCGCATTGTGGAAGCAGTCAAGCTGCTCAAGAGCGCTGGGTTCTCGTGGGAGGTTGAGCCTCAGGTAGACGTGGAGAAAGACAAAGTGCTGAAGCGCGGCAAGGGCCTGATCATGCCGGACGGCAAGAAGATGCCTTCGTTCGAGTTCATGGTCATGACGGCCGGTTACGACCCGCTTCGCTACACATTCGGGCTGAACATCGGCACTTGGATGCAGGAGATCGGAATACCCTGCGAGGTGGTTCCGACTGAGTTCAACGTGGTCCTCACCAGGACTGACGACCGCGACTACGATGCCTTCCTGCTGGGGTGGAGCCTGAGCCTGTATCCCGACCATATGCACTGGTTCTTCCACAGTAGCCAGGCGCCTGCCGGCGGTTTCAACGCCACTCAGTACGTCAATCCAGAGTTTGACAAGCTGTCAGAGTCGTTCCTCGCTGAGCCTGACTTGGTCAAGGCTCGGGAGAAGGCCTTCCGGATGCAGGAGATGCTGGCGGAGGATCTGCCGTACATAGTGCTGTTCGATACCCCTCTGATCGAGGCCTATAGAAGCGATCGTCTGGAGTACCCATTCACCAAGGTCCTGAGCGGCATTCAGTACTTTGGCGGCATGACCAGCACAGTCAAGCTGAAGAACTAAGAGCGTTCGCTGGGTGATTCCTGGCCACGCGCGGGCCGGCGGCCCATCGGGGCCTGTCGGCCCGCGCTCCGATTTGGAAGAGAACAGCTGAAAGCTCGGGTGATAACAATGCGAAGATACATGCTGGGCCGTGTAGGCCAGTTAGTTCTGACGTTGCTCATATACATGACCATGGTGTATTTCCTCATGCAGGCCATGCCGGGCGACATATCTCAGGTGTATCTGGCAAACCCCAGGATTCCGCAGGCAGCGCGGCAGGAACTCAAGAAGCAACTGGGTCTGGATCGGCCGCCGGTTCTCCAGTATCTCAGCTACATCAAGAACTTCTTCACGGGAAACCTGGGGGTGTCTT
>DAOPWT010000192.1:0-3182 GCA_035351775.1 Bacillota bacterium
GCAAGGAGTTCGAATACCGCATCATCACCGTCAACAAGGCCGGCGACGCCGAGCCCAGCAACACGGTGGTCGTCGTCCTCTGAGGAGGCCAAGAGGAATAAGCGAGACGCTGTGCGGTCAAGTACACACCCACCGGGCGAGCTCTGCTCACCCGTAGGGTCCTTCACCGTTGGGGCGAGAGACCATTCTGGAATCGAGAAGCGGTGGAAGCCATAGCCAACTGGGTCATCTGTAACCATCGCCGGGTGCTGTCGTGGTTCAACGACGACGTCTTCCGACGACTGTTTATCAACGCCGGCAAGCTGCTGTCGGCCAACGCCATCGCGGCTGTCCTGGGCCTGATCGCCACCGTGCTGACTGCCCGCGTCCTCGGACCCCAGGACTACGGCGTTCTCGCATTGGTTCTGGTCTATGAATTGACCATCGGCAAGCTGGTGACGTTCAACGCCTGGCAGGCGATCATCAAGTTCGGCAGCGAGGCCTTGCATGCCGAGGATCGGCTGGCCCTACGGCAACTCATCAAGTTCGGCTTTACTCTTGATGTTGCCAGCGCCATCGTAGGGACGGCCCTTGCGATGGCTCTTGCCGGTCCGGTGATCGGCCTGCTCGGCTGGGACCCATCGGTCCGGCCACTGATGGTCCTATACAGTGTGCTGATCCTTTTCAGCCTCAGCGGTACGCCCATCGGTGTCCTGCGGCTGTTCGATCGCTTCGATCTGCTCAGTTACACGGCGATCCTCAGCGCCGTCGTCCGTCTGGCAGGAGTGATTTGGTGCCTCGTCGCGAGCCGGGCTATCCACAGTTTTGTCCTGATCTATTTGATCACCGGTATCATCGGGCAGTTGTATCAGGTTTTTGCCTCGCTCTGGGTCCTCAAGAAGAAGAACGTCAGCGGTGTTCTTCGACAGCCCATACGCGGCATTCGCCGCAGATTCCCAGGGATCGTCGATTACGTCTGGACGACGAACTTCAATTCCACAATCCGCATGATGTCCCGCGAGGCGGATGAGTTGATCATCGCGGCTCTGACCACGCCGGCAGCCCTGGGCTTATTCAAAGTTGCCAAACAGTTCTCACAGATTCTGCCGAGATTGCTCGATCCACTCTACCAGTCTATCTACCCGGAACTTACACGCCTCTGGGCGGCAGACTGCAGGCGCACATTTGTCTCCCTCATCAAACGCTCGACGCTGATTGTCGGCAGCGCGGCCATCGTGGGCTGGCTCGTGTTCATTGTTCTGGGGCAATGGCTGATCGCCTGGACCGTGGGCCCGGCCTATTCGCAGGCATATCTCGTGACTGTGATCTACCTGCTTGCCCTCGTCATCGCCTTGTGCGCTTTTGCGCTTCAGCCGGCCATGCTGGCCGTAGGCATGCCCCGCCACTCTTTCAAGGCACAGGTAGCAGCTACTGTCCTTTACTTCGGCCTGCTCTTTCCGGCCGTTCGGGCTTTCGCCATCGCCGGAGCATCGCTGGCCTACGTTGTGTATTATGTGTTGTGGACAATCCTCATGTTACGCTTTCTCCAGCTTCGGCTTCTTGTGAGATCAGCCCATACTTGACCGACGTTCTATACCAGCCTTTCTCTACTTTGGCTTCTTGCCTGATTCTTCTTCTGTGCATTTGGCTTCTTTGTGTGACTGGTCCACGCACGGCCCCTGGCGAGCAGCACCGGGCGATTGTGAGATTGATGCGCTGATTGCCAGAGGTGTCACCATTCTCAAGGGTATGTTTCGCGAAGCGATTGCGAAGGAAAATGCGGATAGGACACACGTGCTTCCGCTTAGCGGCGGTCTTGATTCTCGGGCTCTTCTTGGCGGATTGCTCGAGAGCGTGGAGTCCACGCAGATCCAAGCTGTCACTTATGGGACACCTGGAACATGGGACTACGAGCTCGGTCAGCACGTTGCTCGTGCAGCGGGCGTCCGATGTCAGGCCATTGATCTGACATCAAGTGACTGGAAATGGGATACGTCGGGCCTTGTGGACACAGCGACAGGAGTGGCTCGGACGGTCTGCGTTTTTGATGCCTATGTGAATCGGTGGATAGCACAGCGTTTTTCCAACGCATGCGTGTATTGGAGCGGCTTCATGGGTGAGGCACTGAGCGGCGCGCATCTTCCATCGCATGCTAGTGCATCATGGAGCGCGGCGATATCTCACTTTGTTTTGTGGAATCGGCTCACGCGTTCCCTCAACCTCGCTCCGTCAGACTTCAGGCCGGAAGAATACCTCCCTTGTGTTCCGTTTCTTGGGCATCACATCATACCTTATGACGATCAGTTAGACCTCGGTATTCGACAAGAGTGCTATATCAGGCCGATCGTCGTCCAGAAAGGTCGTGACTTCCGTACACCGTTTCTAGACCGAGATTGGCTCAGCTTCACTCTGCATGTTCCTCACTGCTGTCGCCAGGGACAGCATCTCTACAAGGAGATTCTCAAGACGGCGTATCCGAAGCTGTTTTCGCTGCCGACGAAGAACAGCTTCGGCCTGCCCCTGAGCGCTCCCCGATGGCGAAGGAGCCTTCGCCGCCAAGGGCTTCGACTGCGCGCCGCTGCAAGGCGCTCCTTCCCCTGGGTTGATTGGAGGACGTCGCCGAACACGAACTACATTGATTTTGATCGCGGCCTTCGCGAGCGAGCGGACCTGAAGACCGTGGTCTACGAGAGCATTCAGGATCTCAAGAAACGTCGGATCGTCGATTGGATCAATATCGACGCGATCTGGAACCGCCACCAGAACCGGCAGGCCAACCATGCCGACGCCCTGACACTACTCGCCTCCCTCGAGATCAACCTGAAGGCCAGGGAGCTGCGGCCGACATGAGGATCGTCTACCTGTCCGGCTCCGCCATTCCCTCGCGCCGCGCCAACAGCATCCAGGTGATGCGGATGTGCGAGGCGTTTGGCAGGAACGGGCATGATGTCACGCTGGTAGGCAAGCAGTCTGAGGGTAGCCCGGTCGAAGATGTCTATGATTACTACGGTGTACGAAAGTGCTTCCAACTGTCGTTAATTCCCTGCCGGACAGTCAAGGGGTCGAACATTCTCGTCTTGCCCGCGCTCTATGCCCGCCTTCGACGGCATGATCCCAACGAGGTCCTGATCTATGCACGGGACATCTACGGCGCATCCCTGGCGATCCGGATGGGTTTCCGAGTGATCTATGAGGCCCATTCG
>DAOPWT010000193.1:0-3153 GCA_035351775.1 Bacillota bacterium
GCCGCCGACGGCCCCATGCCCCAGACCCGTGAGCACATCCTGCTCGCCCGTCAGGTGGGCGTGCCCTCGATCGTGGTTGCCCTGAACAAGGTGGACATGGTCGACGACCCGGAACTGCTCGAGCTGGTCGAGCTTGAGGTGCGGGATCTGCTCTCCGAGTATGAGTTCCCCGGCGACGATATTCCGGTAGTGCCGCTATCGGCCCTCAAGGCCGGCGAGTGCGGGTGCGGCAAGCAGGACTGCCAGTGGTGCGGACCGATCTGGAAGCTTATCGAAGCGTGCGACGAGTACTTCCCGGAGCCGGCGCGCGAGACTGACAAGCCGTTCCTGATGCCTATCGAGGACGTGTTCACCATCACGGGGCGCGGCACTGTCGTCACCGGCAGGGTGGAGCGCGGCGTCGTGAAGGTAGGGGAAGAGATTCAGATCGTCGGGCTCAGGCCTGAAACCAAGAAGACGGTTGTAACAGGAGTTGAGATGTTCCGGAAGCTGCTCGACCAGGGCCAGGCGGGCGACAACATCGGCTGCCTGCTTCGGGGCATCGACCGTGACGAGGTGGAGCGCGGCCAGGTGCTGGCGAAGCCCGGGTCGATCACGCCGCACACCAAGTTCACAGCACAAGTGTACGTGCTGACGAAGGAAGAGGGCGGGCGGCACACACCGTTCTTCAACAACTACAGGCCGCAGTTCTACTTCAGGACCACCGACGTCACCGGCAGCATTCAGATGCCTGAAGGCACTGAGATGGTAATGCCTGGCGATAACACTGTTATGACGATTACGCTGATCACTCCGATCGCGATGGAGCCCGGCTTGCGGTTCGCTATCCGCGAGGGCGGCCATACCGTCGGGGCCGGCGCGGTCACATCGATCATCGAGTAGTCTGGTTGGCGAACCGGAAGGCAGCGACCCCAGCGGGGGCGGGTCGTTCCGCCCCCGCTGAAATGGCGTAGCATGACAATGCAGGCGATGAAGCGGTAGATTGTCCTAGCCACTCCCGATGGCAGGAGTAACTTCCGTGGAGTATGTCCGAGAAAGCAATCGGGCGATCAGGAGGGATATTGCGTGGCGAGTGAGAGAATCCGAATAAAGCTCAAAGCTTTTGATCACAAGATCCTGGACCAGTCAGCAGAGCGCATAGTGGACACGGCCAAGCGGATGGGGTCCGGCGTGTCGGGCCCGGTGCCGCTTCCGACAGAGAGGAACGTCTATACGGTTCTCCGGTCGGTTCACATTGACAAAGACTCCAGAGAGCAGTTCGAGATGAGGACGCACAAGAGGCTCATCGACATTCTAGAGCCCACTCCGAAGACGATCGACGCCCTTATGCGCCTGGACCTGCCTGCTGGAGTGGACATAGAGATCAAGCTCTAGATGACGATGGGGGGTGTAAGGCATGGGCAGAGCTATACTCGGCAGAAAGATTGGGATGACTCAGCTGTTCGAAAATGACGGCAGGGTGCATCCAGTTACCGTTATAGAGGCCGGGCCGTGCTACGTAGTGCAGAAGAAGAGCCAGTCCCGAGATGGCTACGAGGCCATCCAGGTGGGTTTCGGCGAAATGCGCGAGCGGCTGGCCACCCGGGCGATCGGCGGACACTACGCGCGTAGCCGGGTGAAGCCTAAAAGGTATCTCAGGGAGTTCCGGGTGGAGTCATCAGACTCCTTCGAGCTTGGTCAGGAGATTCGGGTGGGCCAATGGTCTTCAGGCGATCTCGTGGATGTTATCGGCGTCTCCCGCGGCCGTGGGTTCGCCGGCACGATCAAGAGGTGGAACTTCCATCGGGGCCCCATGAGCCATGGTTCCATGTACCATCGGCGCGTAGGGTCGCTCGGGGCAACCGCCCCGGCCAGAGTGTTCAAAGGCCGCAAGATGCCGGGCAGGCTGGGCGGGGAGCGAACGACAACCCTGGGCCTGACCGTGGTAAGGGTGGATCCGGAGCGAAACCTGATCATGGTGAAGGGCGCCGTGCCCGGAGCCAAGGGCGGGCTTGTGACGATCCGGGACTCCGTGAAGGCTAAGAAGGAGTAAGGAGGCGTAGGAGATGCCTAAAGCACCACTGTTCGATGTAAAAGGCAATAGGCTCGGAGAGGTTGAGCTTCCTGACGCCGTCTTCGGAATAGAGCCCAACGAGTACGCGGTACACGAGGCTGTCACGCTTCAGCTTGCCAGCAGGAGGTCGGGCACTCACGACACGAAGACCATCTCAGAGGTAGCGGGCGGCGGACGCAAGCCGTGGCGTCAGAAGGGCACAGGCAGGGCCAGGCATGGTTCGCGCAGGTCTCCGCTTTGGCGCGGCGGCGGCGTGGTGTTCGGGCCCACTCCGAGGAAGTACGGCTACTCGATACCGAAGAAGGTCCGCCGGCTAGCACTGCTCTCGGCGCTGTCGGCGAGGGCCCAGGGGGATGCGGTATTCGTAGTGGACTCGCTGGAGCTTCCCGAGCCCAGCACAAAGGCGATGGCGATGCTGTTTGACGCGATCGGGGTGGAAAAGCCGCTGGTAGTGACGGCTGTGAAGGACGAAGTCGTGGAGAAATCCACCAGGAACATCCCAAACGCTCTGGCTCTGGGCGTCGCCGGGCTCAACGTGTATGATGTGGTGAACCATCATGCGCTCATCATAGCGCGCGAAGCGGTCGCCAAAGCAGAGGAGGCCTTGGCGTAATGGTACACCCTCAGGATATCATCATAAAGCCGATCATCACTGAGAAGAGTACGGCTCTTGGCGAGAGCAACAGCTATGTCTTCAAAGTGAAGAACGATGCGAATAAGGTGGAAATCGCCAAGGCTGTGGAGACGCTGTTCAAGGTGACTGTGGTTTCGGTCAACACGATCACAGTGCCTGGCAAGCTGAAGAGGCAGGGGCGGTCGCAGGGGCTCACCCCCCAGTGGAAAAAGGCAATCGTCAAGCTGAAGGATGGCGACCGGATACCGCTGTTCGAGGGCGCCTAGAGCGACGCAGCAAAGGAGGTATGTGGGATGGGAATCAAGGCATTTAAGCCAACATCGCCGGGGCGCAGGCAAATGACAGTAGCTGCTTTCGAGGAGATCACGCGCTCCAAGCCCGAAAAGTCCCTCGTCGCTCCGCTGCGCAGGTCTGGAGGGCGCAATGCGGAGGGCCGGACTACATCGAGATTCCGTGGCGGAGGCCA
>DAOPWT010000194.1:0-3136 GCA_035351775.1 Bacillota bacterium
TCCCGGATATCCACTCCGTCCACGAATATGTGTCCTTCTTCTATGTCGTAGAAACGCGACAGCAAGCTGATGATGGTTGTCTTTCCTGAGCCTGTGGCTCCCACCAGCGCGATGGTCTGACCCGGCTTAGCTTCCAGTGATATGTCGGCGAGCACCGGCACGCCGGGCTTGTAACTAAACGATACGTGTTCGAACTCCACGCTGCCCGAAACCGGCAGGCGCAGGTCGTTTGCGCCCGGGGCGTCGACTTCGGATTCGTTATCCATGATCTCGAACACGCGTTCAGCGCCTGCCAGGCCCGACTGAAAGGTGTTCCATTGGTTCGACAGGTCCCTGATAGGTTGCGAGAACTGGCGCGAGTAGATGATGAACGATGCCACGATCCCGAGATGAATGATGCCGTTCGCGGCCAGCAGTGCTCCCACGAGAGCGACCACTGCGAAACCCAAGTTGTCGAGCAAGTGCATGGCGGGCATAAACATCCCGGACACGAGCTCAGTCTTGTAGGCGATGTCGCGAAGGCGCCGGCTTTTCTCGTCGAATGCGGAGCACACCTCGTCCTCACGACCGAATACCTTGACGACCCGAGCGCCTGTCACCATCTCTTCGACGTATCCGTTGATCTCGCCGAGCGTCTCCTGACGGCGCCTGTAGAGCTTCCTTGACCAGCGCGCTACCTTGGTGGTGACCAGCAAAGTCACCGGGACCATTGCTAGCACAGTCAATGTCATCCACCCGCTCATCGAGAGCATGATGATCATCGTCCCCGTGATGCTCACGACCGACGAGAAGAGCTGGATGACCGGCTGCCCCATCGCCATGCCCACGGTATCGACGTCGTTGGCGAGCCGGCTCATGAGGTCGCCATGTGCCGCGCTATCGAAAAACGCAAGAGGGAGTGTCTGAACCTTTGCGAACAGGTCATGCCGCATCTCGCGCAGCGCTCGATTCGACACCCGCACCATATAGGTCTGTTGGATCCACGACGCCAGAGAGCTGGACGCGTACATCGCGGAAAGCAGGATGAGTATACGACTCAGCCCGACAACGTCGCCGCGCAGGACGTACGGGTCGATGGCGGTTCCAATGAGGCGCGGCGCGAATACCGATACTAGCGAGCTGACTGATGTAGCCGCGAACACCAGCGCCAGAGTGCGTCGTTGCCGGCTCAGGTAGATCCACAGGTGAGCCAGGACAGCCCTGGTGTCCTGGGGTTTCGATACGGGTCCAAAGCGACTGGCTCGGGAGCCAAACCTGGGCCCCAGCTGGGCCCCTACCTGCGGGCCGAATTCGCCGGGGCGCCGATCAGAGCCAGCCTTGGGCGTGCCCGTGCCCATCTCACACCGCCTCCGTTCCCAGCTGAAGCCGGCAAAGCTCGCGATACGCGGGGCAGGACTCAACGAGCTCCTCGTGGCGGCCCATGGCGGAGATGCGCCCGTCTTCGAGCACCAGTATCCGGTCTGCACCCATCACGCTGGTCACCCGCTGGGCTATGATGATCGTCGTCGCCCCCCGCCGCTCGCCCGTGAGCGCCTGGCGCAATGCTACTTCAGTGCGGGTGTCGACCGCGCTTGTGGCATCATCGAGTATCAGTATGGGCGGGTTCTTCACCAGCGCCCGGGCGATAGAAAGACGTTGGCGCTGGCCCCCGGAGAGCCCGGCGCCCCGCTGCCCTATCGGGCTTTTGTATCCCAGCGGCATCTTGTCGATGAACTGCGCTGCCTGTGCCTGTGAGGCGGCCTTCTGCAGGCTCTCACCGGACGCGTCGGGCGCGCCCCACCGCAGGTTATCCTCTATCGTCCCGGAGAAGAGAACCGTGTCCTGCAGTACCATGCCTATGCCGGCCCGCAGACTCTCCAGGGGGTAATCGCGCACATCCACCCCGTCCACCAACACCTGGCCGCCCGTCACGTCGTACAGGCGCGGTATCAGGTGGACAAGCGTGGACTTGCCGGAGCCGGTGCCGCCGAGCACTCCCAGGGTCTCGCCGGGGAGCAGACGAAACGAGATGCCGCCGAGAACCGGATCTCCGCCGGCGCCCGGGTACTTGAACGTGACGTTGCGGAACTCCACCTCACCCCCCGTGACGCGCGCATCGCGGCGGGCATCCGGGTAGCTGCGTATCTCGGGCTCGACCTCGAGGACCTCGATGACGCGAAGGGCCGACGCGCGGGCGCGCACCAGGTTGATAAGGAGGAATCCGAGCATCGAGAGGGAGAAGAGGATCTGAGTGATGTACTGCATGACCGCCATGATCTGGCCGACTTCCATCTCGCGGCCGGCAACCATGCGACCGCCCCGCCACAGGACTATCAGGGCCGCGATGTTCATGCCGAAATACACCGTAGGCTGGCTAAATGCCATCACCCTGCCCGCAGCGACACTCGTGCTATGGAGCCGCTCATTGACACGGTCGAAGCGTTCGACTTCGAAGTCGGCTCGGACGAACGACTTGACTGTGCGCATCCCGGCAAGGTTCTCCTGCATCGTCGTGTTGACAGCGTCCAGACGCTGCTGCACCTGGCCAAACAGAGGAAACGCCCGGCCCATAATCAAAAGCACAGCGCCGAGCAGCACCAGTGCCATTGCGACAAGCACCACAGCAAGGCGAGGTTGGATCGAGATGGTCATGATTATCGCGCCTATGCAAAGCAGAGGCGCCCTGACCATAATCCGCTGCATCATGAGGGACGTGTTCTCCAACTGGGTGATATCGCCTGTGAGACGGGTGACTAGCGAGCCCGTGGAGAACCGGTCGAGGTCGGAGAAGGCGAAGCTCTGAACCTTCCGAAACACCGCACAACGTAGATCAGCGCCGAACCCCTGCGACGACTTGGCGGCGAACCAACATGCGCCGACACCGCCCGCGATCCCCACCAGCGCCACACCCAGCATGAGCAGCCCATTTCGCCAGATGACACTCACATCGCCCGCTATGATGCCCGCATTCACCGTGGTGGTCATGATCTTGGGCTGAAGCAGTTCCGCCGACGCCTCAATGGCCTTGAAGACAGGCGCAATGAGAAAGAAAACGATGTAAGGCTTCATGTATACTGCGAGTTTCTTCACATAGACGGCCCCCCAGGGCTACTGGCAACACAAGCTGTTTGAGCAGGCCAGAATCATAGACACATTG
>DAOPWT010000195.1:0-3127 GCA_035351775.1 Bacillota bacterium
TTGTACTCCCAGTGTGCCTGCCTAGTCGCGTCCGTGGGAAGATCGTGCACGCTGATGTAGGATGGAGTTGCCGCCCACGTCACCGCCGGCACCATGAGAGTCGCAATGATCGCAAGACAGACTACTAGCTTCCTCACCATTGATCCGCCCCCCAACATGATTTCGATCGGACCTGGTATCAGAGGCTCAGGAGCTCGCGATGCGCATATCGGATCTGAGGGCGCTCCGACATGTCAGGCTCCGATCAGCACACCATATGTTTGTCCTATCGAAATCATGACATGGCCAGGGAAGAGAAATAGCAACACAAAGCCCCGTGGGAAACGGGGCTTCACGGCGCCATGGGTAGGCAGGGTCCTCGCTCAAGCTATCCTGCTCATTGGCAACCGAATGGAGAACGTCACGCCATGTTCTCCGCTGCAAGCAGACAGAAAACCGCCCTGAGCTTCCACGAGGCGCCTTGATATCGCAAGCCCCAGGCCGGTTCCTTTGGACTTGGTTGTGAAGAAAGGTTCGAATAGGTGCGGTAGGTCCTCTTCGCGAATCGGCGGTCCGGAGTCCCACACGTCTATGGCTACATCTCTACCGTCTTGCCTCGCCCGCACGCACACCCGTGCCGGGGACTCACCCGACACCGCCTCCACCGCGTTCCTCACCAGATTGATCAGGACCTGGTTGAGCTGCTCCGGATCGCACATCACCTCCAAAGCGCTTGACCCGTGCGATACCTCAAGATCCACCCCGACTTCCTCAGCGCCTGACCTCATCAAGCTTTCCAGTTCGCCCAGGATCTCGCCCACAGGCACGCTCCGCAGCACCGGCTCGGTCGGCCGAGCGTAGCGCAGATAATCGGAGGCGATGGTGTTCATGTGGTCCAGCTGCCTGATGAGGTTTCCCATCCACATCCCGCGCCGCAGGTCATCATCTTCCGACATCACCAGCTGCGCAAGGCCTCGCGCCACCGAGATCGGGTTGCGCAGCTCATGCACGACCTCCGCCGCCAGCTGATTGGCCGCCATGGTCCGCCTGGAGGCAGCCTCCCGCTCCCAGCCCTGTAGAGCGTTCATGAGCCACCATGCGGCCACGAGCAATGCCGCCGCACTGGCTGCCGCTGATGAAAACACGCTCAATGCGGCGGATGCAGTATTCGGGATCAGCTGCCGCGCTTCCAGGCTGGCCCATACGTGTCCCACCAGCTTGTCCCCACCATACAGAGGATAAACCTGCGTCACCGTCGCGCGGGCGCCCAGGATCTTGCCGTCAGTTCTCTCATAGGAGACTTCGGGTCGCCCCGTCTGGTACACCCTGAAGTCCTCAGGGGGACGCGCTCGGAAGAACCGCCCCACATTCAGATCTCGTCCTGCGGCAACCTCGAGGCCCAGCGTCCTGGAGTAGTAGCCTACCTCCATCCCCGGATAGGCCGAGCAGACCCTGTCCACCACGGGCTGGAGCGCGGCGTGCAGCGCCCGGGCCTGCTCTTCGGGCGGCAGGTCCACCGCGCCCGCCGCCTCAAGTATCGCCTGCATGGAACCGAACCTCTGGGTGAGTTCCAAGTCGAGCAGTCGGCAGACGGAGCGGAGTTCACGCTCTCGCGCCTGCCTCTCCACCGTACCGAACAAGGGAACGCCGGCTGCGGCGATGACCGCCGCGGGAAGCAGAGCCGCGACGATCACCACCGCATATGCCTTCCACGCCATCACTGTGGGAAACAGTACACTCCTGAGTCTGCTCGTAGCCAAGTCGAACACTCCTGACTGCCGGGTCAAAAGGACGAGCTAGCGGTAATGCACTGAGCCCTCAGTCCTCCATCATTCCATACTAGCGCATACCCGACCTCGGCCTTGCCGATCCTGATCCCGACTCCCCCGGTGTACGATAGGTTCGCACCCTCCTCAAACGTGCCGAACGCTCCGACCCTCAGCGCCAGCTTATCCCGGAGCCACACCTCAGCGCCGCCCGAATACCACGGCTGCGCACTGTCGTCATGCCTCACCACGCCGTGGGCGTCGACGGCCAGGGTGAAGGCCGTGGAAGGCGCAAAGGCCAGCCCTACTGACACGTACGGGGTGAACTCAGTCTCCATCTTCTCCCCACCGCCGACAAGGCTTGTGGTTATGGATGATGCCTGCACCCCAGCGGATAGAGCTCCAAGCTTCAGCAGAAGCCCTGCGTCGGTAGTCAGAGCCGCCCTTTCCGAGTCAGACTGCTGTGCATACGCCAGCGACAAGCCGAGTGAGCACCAGTCGGCGACCTTCCTGCCGATTCCGTATGTCGCGTATTTCAGATCGTGCTCGCCCTCATCAGCCCTGGAGTAGACCAGAGCCAGTCCTCCGCCCCCGACTCCCCGATCCAGGTCGCTCACGCCGGCGTAGACCGCGTCGAACGTATCGAAGCCGCCGCTGAAGCCTGCACCAAGGCTCAGTGTGATCTGGTCGCTGTTGAACCCGTAAGCTCCCGGATTGGACCTGCCGGGATCGTGCTGATTGATGGTTCCCACAAAGGTCCATCCCATGGCCATTAGGCGCGCGCTAGGAGGGTACGGCAGTTCCAGAGCTCCAGCAGGCGCGGCAAACATCGCGACTGTAAGCCCGAGGGCAAGAGCACACACCACAGCCGCCCGAGCGCGTAGACCTGCGAGACGCGTGAACATCGCACTCACCTCTCCATTCCCGGCCCTCTACTTGCCCGGGTAGACGATCTTGGGGGTTATGAATATGAGGGTCTCCGTGTTGACCTGCGCCTTCTTGGTGTTCGTGAAAAGCAGCCCGATCACAGGGAAGTCGCCCAGTATCGGGAACTTGCTCTTGCTTTCGTACTCTGACTTAAGCTGCAGTCCGCCGATGACCAGGGTTTCCCCATCCATCACCATAACCGTAGTCGACACCTTGCGCCTGTTCACAACAGGCAACCCGTTCGTGACCTCAACCGCGTCCGACACCTCGGGCTCCACCTTGAGTATGATCTCGCCTGTCGACGTGATCCTCGGCGTGAATTTCAGGGAAATGCCGGTCTTGATAGACTCGAGTCGAGTAGTAGTCGTCGTTTCAGTTGTAGACGTCGAGACAGTCACATACTTCTCCCGTCCGAGGAATATCTCAGCCGTCTGACCGTCCATCGCCATCAGCTT
>DAOPWT010000196.1:0-3124 GCA_035351775.1 Bacillota bacterium
AGTGGATGGTCGGCAAGACCGTGGCGGACATCAAGTCCCTCAAGGTCAAGCAGCGTGACGCCTCGCATCCCGCTGTGCCCGATACGCCTGAACTCACTTCTACTGTAACAGTAACCGTAGCTGACTACATCGCCGCTGTCGCTGAATCCTTCGCAAACGCGAAGTAGGCAGGGCGGACTCATATTAAGCGGACACGTAGTATCTTGCGCAAGCCTCCTCCATGCTAAGTGGGGGAGGTTTGCCCCGATTTGGCGCCTGCTCTTGCACCGAGGCGAGCGGGCCTGCTAGAATACCAGTTGGTGATGAAAATGAAGGGTGTAGCTGTCAAGCACATAGCGTCAGTCGTGGCGGCGATCCTGCTGTTATCTGCACTTGCCGGCTGCCGGCCAACGAGCAGCACTTACAGCAAGCACAGCGACAGCCTGTTTGACGTCTTCAACACTCTGGTAACCGTCGTCGCATACACTCGCAGCGAGGAGGAGTTCGATTCCTACTTCGCGAAGATCCGCGCGCGTTTTGGAGAGCTCCATCAGCTGTATGACATATACAACGACTACAACGGCGTGAATAACGTCAAGACGATAAATGACAACGCGGGCGTACAGCCGGTGAAAGTGGACAATGACATAATCGACCTTCTGCTGTTTGCAAAGGACTGGTACAGGCGCACGGGCGGCAAGACCAACGTCGCCATGGGAGCCGTGCTGCGAATATGGCACGACTACCGCGAGGAAGGACAGAGCGATCCTGAAAACGCCAAGCTTCCGCCCGTGGAGGACCTGCGCGAGGCCGAGAGGCACACCGACATCGACAAGATCATAATCGATGCTGAGAACAGCACTGTGTACCTTCCCGATCCAAAGATGAGCTTGGATGTCGGCGCCGTGGCCAAGGGCTTTGCGACTGAGATCGTGGCACGCGAGATGGCTGAAGCAGGGCTCAAGTCGGCGCTGATAAGCTCGGGCGGCAACATCCGGGCAATCGGGAAACCCCTTGACGGTGTCCGCGAACGTTGGGGCGTGGGCATACAGAATCCCGACGAGTCTATTGTGCCGGATGAGCAGAATGTGCTGGACGTCATATTCATCAACGACTTGTCGGTGGCAAGCAGTGGCGACTACATGAGGTACTACATTGTCAACGGCAGGGTTCTTCATCACATTATCGATCCCGCAACGCTCATGCCTGCTGATTACTACAGGGCAGTGACGGTGATGACCGATCACGCAGGCGTTGCCGACTTCCTATCGACAACCCTGTTTCTGCTGCCGTATGAGCAGAGCCTAGCGCTTGCCGAGAGCCTTGACGGAGTTGAGGCCGTGTGGGTCATGCCCGACGGAGAAGTGAAGGCCACAGATGGGATGAAGGCGATAATGAGAAGCCAGGGCGCGTCGGGCGCGGTCGCGAGATAGCGTGGGGCTTGGCAAATCGGATGGGTTCTGCTAAAATACATGAATAACAGCCATATAGCACAAAGGCGATGACCGAGAAGAAGTAGGAAATGACGATAGCCCGACAGAGAGTTCCCGGCTGGTGCGAGGGGCAGGGCTGTGATTTCCGAATACATCTTGGTAGCTGCTCATCGAAAGGCGCGACTGCGCCCGGTAGGCTGAGACGGGTTCACCCGTTACCGTGATAGAGTATAAGCGCAGCATTGCGCCGTACTTGAAAAGGCCGGCATCGCGAGGCGCCGGCGAACTGAGGTGGTACCACGGGATTTGGCGCTCGTCCTCTTGCACAAGCAGGGGGCGAGCGCTTCTGCTTTCCCGCAGCTCTCCCCGTGACATGGGCGTACCGTCGCCGAAGGGCACGCCCCGAAAGAAAACCCTCACAGAAGGAGCGTGTTCCACATGGCAAACGTGCGATTCACGACAGGCGAAAGCCTACCACTGGAAATGCACAAGGTGCGCATTGTGCAAAAGCTCAACCTTCCCCCCGTCGAGCGTAGGCTCGAAGCCATCACAGAAGCTGGCAACAACACCTTTCTGCTGCAGAATCGCGACATCTTCCTCGACATGTTGACTGACAGCGGCGTCAACGCCATGAGCGACCAGCAACTGGCGGCGATGATGATCGCCGACGACAGCTATGCAGGCTCGGCCACCTTCACTAAGCTCGACAGCAAGCTGGCCGAGCTGTTCGGCATGGCGCATTTCCTGCCAGCCCACCAAGGGCGCGCCTGCGAACACATTATCGCGTCAACGCTGGTCAAGCCGGGCAGCATTGTGCCGATGAACTTTCATTTCACCACCACCAAGGCGCATATCGTGCGAAACGGTGGCGCCGTCGTCGAACTCCTTATCGACGAGGGCCTCAAGACTACCAGCGAGTTCCCGTTCAAGGGCGATCTCGATCTGGGCAAGCTGAGGCAGGTCATTGATGAGCACGGCGCCCGCAATATCCCATTCGTGCGACTCGAGGCGGGCACTAACCTTATCGGCGGGCAACCGTTTTCCCTCCGCAATGCGCGCGAGGTTGCCGCGACGTGCCGCGCCCATGGCATTCTGACTGTGCTGGACGCAAGCCTCTTGCAGGACAATCTGTACTTCATGAGGCAACGCGAGGCGGAGTGCAAGGGCATGAGCATCCGGGAGATCACTCGCGCACTCGCCGACGAAATGGACATCATCTACTTCTCCGCCCGCAAACTGGGCTTTGCCAAGGGCGGCGGGATATGCGTGCGCGATGATGCGCTGTTCGCGAAGATGCGGGAGCTGGTGCCCCTATTTGAGGGCTTTCTGACATACGGCGGCATGTCGGTGCGCGAGATGGAGGCCATTGTCGTCGGCCTGGACGAGACGATGGATGAGGACGTCATCTCCCAGGGACCGCAGTTCATCAAGTTCATGACAGACGAGCTTGTTCAGGCGGGCGTGCCGGTTGTGACCCCGCCTGGCGGGCTGGGCTGCCATCTGAATGCGATGGATTTCCTCCCACACGTGCCGCAGCGCGATTACCCTGCCGGTGCGCTGGCCGCGGCCCTCTACATCGCAAGCGGCGTTCGCGGCATGGAGCGGGGCACAATGAGCGAGGCCCGCGAGCCCGACGGCAGCGAAGTGCTCTCACAGATGGAACTCCTGCGCCTCGCAATGCCCAGACGCGTGTTCACCCTCTCGCAGGTCAA
>DAOPWT010000197.1:0-3117 GCA_035351775.1 Bacillota bacterium
CCTTGAGTGTAACCTACGCACTGCGACAACGGGGCCGGCCTCATTCATTATTACTCATTGGGGTTCACTGTGCAACAAGCAGCCAAAGAAAAGCTCACAAAATGGAATTTACATGGCAAATCATCGACCATGATGGCGCTACCTAACCCACTCCCGCGACCAGCCGGCAATCTCTGTGGGATCGTACCCCGGGACTTCTGAGTCTTCCACGGCGTGGAACGTGACTACGGTGTTGTTCTTGGCTTTGAACGACCCGCCCACTGTGACTGTACCTGCTAGTTCCATGTTGTTCATGTCACGAGTATCTCCCCCAACGACTAGGTGCAGCTTACCGTTTTCCCCCTTGAGCGAATTCTTGCATACCAAATCGCCAACCACAATCACGGTGATATTGCCCCTAAAAGTGAGGTTGTTCTTGGCGAGCAGATCGCCGTTGATGAATAGCACTCCGTCACCTGATGGGCTTTCGATCGTAATGTTATTTATCACGGGCTCTCCCTTTTCATCGCTCTTTCCGACTGTTCCGCGGAACCTGTAACCGTTCACTGTGATAGTGACATCATTGTTTTTCTCGGTGTACTCGGGCGGCGGATAGTCCTGGTACTTCGTGAGATCTAGGGCTGGAAATGTGATCTCAGGCTCGTCATCCTTTTTCTTATCTTTGTAATGATCCCGGATCCTAAAGCCCTTCGATTCTTCTTCTACGCTGAACCCCTTTATCTCGCCGTCCGACACGATGTCCGAACCTATGACTTTGCAGTTCTCCTTCCCCTCGATAGACTTCGCGGCGTACAGTCCGTACCCGTAGATTGCGGGCGGAGGCGGGACTACTGTCATCACTCTCAGTGATACACTGTGCGACTGACCGCCCACTGTAGCAGTGGATCCAATCGTGTATGAAGAGCCGTCGACTGATATCGTGCCTGCCACTGCCTCTGATCCGATGGCCGCCGTAAAGTTCGTGTTCGTTCGGTAGCTGGAATCGGTCTTCAAAAGGTTATAGGCTGCCTCGGCGCCTCCTTCCGCCAGTAGGACCGCCTGCACCCGTCTCGCATTCGAAGCCTGCATGCGATATGCTGCCGTGGAGTTGGCGAGCAGCCCAAAGGCCAACACAGCTACCACAACCACGACAACCAGCACTGACAGCACGACTGAACCTGATTCAGACGAATGATCGCGCGCCAATCGGCTCACCCCGCTTTCACCTCCTGATGGTAACCTGTGTGGATGCGGTCTTTGACATACCGGAACGTGTGCATGTGATGGACACTGTGTAAGAGCCGGCGTACTCAGTCTCGATCACCTGGAAAGATGCCAAGTCTCTTGCAACCGTAGCGGTGCTTGACGAACCGCCCGGCGCAGTCGTGATCATCTTAAGGTCGGTCCCTTCAACCTCAAAGGAGTAGACAGTCTCGCCCGAAACGCCTTTCACCTTGATCACAGGACTTGCGGGATCGGCGGCGTCGACAGACGTCGCTATTCTTATCTTGGACGAGACGGCCAGCATGCCCGCTTCAGACTGCATGTCGAGAGAGGTGTGGGTGGACGTACGCGCCCACGCGCCCCACGCTCCAGTCATGATGTTCCAGGTCACTCCCATGATGAGCCCTGCCAACACCATGACGATGAGCAGCTCGACTAGTGTTAACCCTCTCTCACTCTGCAAAGAGTGTTCGACACGTAACATTCCGAAACTTCCCCTTTAGGTCATATGCGACATTGGCCGCGATGGTCCAGGTGCGGTCGGGCGCCGCGCCCTGCAAAGCGACGACAATCGCCCTGCGAAATTGCGATCTGCCGAGCTCCGCAAGCTCGGCCTCTTCTTCCTCGGCGCTTCTTGTGACCAAGTAGCCGTAGTTACCGGCATTGAAGTATGAGCGGTACTGCTCGATCGCCGCGTTAGCCAGGTTTAGGGCGACCGCTTCCATCTCGGCTGCCTTCTGCACGTACACTCCCTGCATAATCGCAGTGAAGAGGGCAGCAATCGCAACGCCTATGAACACTATGGCTACGAGCACCTCGACTAGAGAGTATCCCGATTCATCGGCCATGCCTTTCATTCTTCTACCCCTTCACTACTCCCAGCGGCCTAAGCCGCGCCACCTTAATGGATATCCCGGCCTTGTGAGTAATATCGACAATGTCGTTTACATCCTTATAGGCCTCGGGCGCCTCTTCCGCGAGCGCGCTCTTGCTGGCCGCGCGGGCATACACCCCCGCCTGTGCAAGGGATTGCCTGACCTGGGCAGGACTTTGCGCCTTCATGGCTTCGTTGCGACTCATCAGACGGCCTGCTCCGTGACAGGTGGAGCCGAACGAAACTTCCATCGCCTTCTGCGTGCCCACGAGAACATAGGAGTTTCGGCCCATGTCGCCCGGAACGATCACCGGCTGGCCGACCCCTCGATACGCTGCAGGCACATCCTTATGCCCAGGCGGGAAGGCGCGCGTGGCCCCTTTTCTGTGGACGCAGAGCTTCCGAGGACGGCCATCTACAGAGTGTTCTTCGATCTTGGCGATGTTATGGCACACATCGTACAGCAGCGTCATGCCCAGGCTTTCCGGAGTCGACCCGAACTCGCGCGCACTAGCCTGCCTGACCCAATGAGTGATGCACTGGCGATTCGCCCAGGCAAAGTTGGCCGCGCATGCCATTGCCGCGTAATACCTCTGCCCCTCGGGTGACTCGAACGGGGCGCACGCTAGTTGCCTGTCGGGAACGGTTATTCCGTATTTCTTCAGGGCTGCGTTCATGGTAGCCAGATAGTCGGTGCACACTTGGTGCCCCAGCCCGCGTGACCCTGTATGTATCATCATCACGATCTGGTTCTCGTGTATTTCGAGTACTTTCGCCACGTCCGGCGCACTTACCTCTTCGACGACCTGTATCTCCACGAAGTGGTTGCCAGACCCCATAGTGCCCAACTGCGGCATCCCGCGCTCCATGGCCCGTGCGCTCACGGCAGCTGAGTCCGCCGCCTCCATCTTTCCCCCATCCTCGGTGCACTCCAGGTCGGCCTCGCTGCCGTAGCCCGAATGCACAGCCCACTGGGCTCCGCGTTCGAGGACTTTGCGGACCTCGCTGGCGCTGAGCTGAATGGGACCTCGCGTGCCGAG
>DAOPWT010000198.1:0-3112 GCA_035351775.1 Bacillota bacterium
GTGCCTGTAGGTTCAGAACCCAATCTGGACCTTATGGCGACGGCTGAACAGCGGGCCGAGATGTATGAGGCGGTACGCAGGTTCAGGAATACCAAGCCCATCTTCCTGGTGGACTTCTGGAACGATGGCGAGTTCTCTCTGGGATGCATAGCCGGCGGTCGCAGGTACCTGCACATCAATGCAGCCGGAGACGTCGAACCCTGCGCGTTTATCCACTACGCGACCGATAACATCAACGACGTCAGCCTCAGGGAGGCGCTGGCTTCGCCGCTCATGCGTGCCTACCAAAAGCGGCAACCTTTCAACGAGAACATGCTGAGGCCGTGTCCGCTCATCGACAATCCCGAGAAGCTCGTGGAGATAGTCAGAGAGTCGGGCGCCCGTTCGACCCAGCTGGGCGAGCACGCGGTCGAGCCCGAGGTTTTGGCGGAGAAGATCCAGGAGGAATACACACAGCACTGGGCTGCCAAAGCCGGCGAACTGTGGGAGTCCAACCCGCACCCCTTCTACGACAGGTCACGAGTATTTGCGGAGAAGGAGCGAGCGGAGAGGAAAGAGAGACAGGCCGCCAAGGGCTAGAACAGTTGGCAATCCAAAACGGACGAAACAGACGAGGCGAGAGCCCGCGCGGATGCGCGGGCTCTCTTTCTAAGCGGCGGTGTGCCGCATTATCTGGGACTTGCGATGATGCCGCCACCAATAAGCATGTCCCCCGAGTAGAAGACTCCGGACTGGCCTGGGGTTATGGCGCGCTGGGGCGAGGCGAACTTCACGCGCACATTGCCGTCTGCAGTCGGTGTCAATAGGGCTTTTGCCGGCGCCGACTTGTACCTTATCTGCACCTGAGCTTCCATCTCGTCCTTGAGCCGGTCGAACGGGATGAAGTTCACCTGTTCAGCCAGGAACTCATCGCTGTAGAGACACTCACGAGGCCCGGCCACGATAGTGTTGGATTCCGGACGGATCTTGATAACGTACATGGGCCCATCATGTCTTCCTTGCAGTTGCCCCAGCCCGCGCCGCTGGCCCACGGTATACATGGCGGTTCCTGTATGCTCGCCGATGATTGTGCCGTCGGGCGATATGATGGGGCCCGGAGTGCCCAGCGAGGGGCGTTCGAGAATGAGGAAATCCCGGTATCTGCCCGGGGGCACGAAGCACACGTCCTGGCTTTCGGGGTTCTGGGCCGTCTCGAGCTCCATGGAACGGGCGAGTGCCCTCACCTCAGGCTTCGTCATCCCGCCCAGCGGGAACATGGTACGTGCCAGCTGGCTCTGGGTCAGTCTGTATAGGACGTATGTCTGGTCCTTGCTTTTGTCGCGGGAACGGAAGAGCAGGTTGCGGCCTGAAGTCCCGTCGACATCGATCCTGGCGTAATGCCCGGTCGCCACCTGACTTACGCCAAGCGCCAGAAGCCTGCGATGGAGTTCGCCGAACTTGATCCGGGCGTTGCATACTACGCATGGATTGGGCGTGAGCCCGCGGCCATACTGATCCACGAAATCCGACACGACAAGGCTGCGGAATTCCTGCGACATGTTGAGCACAATGTGGTCTATACCGAGTCGGCGAGCAACGCGTCGCGCCGCCTCCACAGACTCGACGGAGCAGCACCGGTTGTCGAGCGAACTGTCAATAGAGGAGTGCCAGAGCTTCATCGTTACTCCAATGACTGCGAAACCCTCGGCCACCAGCAGGGCCGCCGCCACGGACGAATCCACGCCTCCGCTCATAGCCACGGCGATTATCTCATTGCGCACACTGTCCATCATGCGCCCCCCTCCGCAAAACCACGTGCCCACTCAACGAGGTGCTGCGGCAACCTTCCGATACTAGTATAGACAGGCAGTTGCGATAAGTCACTGGCAGGCGTTCGCCGTGCATCCGACGGGCGTTCGCCGGGCACCCGCCGGGCGTCCGGCTTCCTTGTTCCGGCGACTGATATCTGATACAATTGTGTGGAGAATTTAGGTTGGCATTTCGGAATATGGTTATACATTATGCACGATTTCTGCATAAACGCCGACCAAGAATGCCCGTTAAGGAGTGATCAGCCGGTGTACACAGCCGACATCGAGCTCTCGGGACATCTCATCGACACCATGCTGTTATCGCGCGTCATCGACGCGATAGCAGAAATGGATGCAGAGTTCAGCCTGCGCGAAACGAAGATAGGACGCACTGCGGACGACACGAGCTATGCCAGGATAGAGATTGGGGCGCCAACTTGTGAGCAGCTCGACGAGGTCATCGACAGAGTCAAGGAGCTAGGCGCCAATCCCATCGATGGCCAGCCCGTCACGCTGGCCACAGTCGCCAAGGATGGCGTATGCCCTGACGGATTCTACTCCAGCACTAACATTGAGACTTATGTGAATGTGGCCGGCAAGTGGGTTCCTGTTGACGACATCGAGATGGACTGCGCCGTAGTAGTTGATCCGGTGAGCTTTAGGGCCAGGTGCTGTCCTGTGGGAGCGCTTGCCAGTGGTGAGCAAGTGATCATTGGCCACAAGGGTGTACGAGTCGCTGCGATGGACAGGGTCGCTGAAGAACAGGGTTTCTCCTTTATGGGAAGTGATGTATCCAGTGAGCGCCAGAAATCGCTAATGGTCGAAGAGATCGCGCGCGAGATTCGGGCGGTGCGTGAACGTAACGGAAAGGTTTTGGTCGTGGCGGGACCCGCGGTGATTCACACGGGGGCCGGCAAGCACCTCGCCGCGCTTATCGATGCAGGCTATGTCAACGTCTTCTTTGCCGGAAATGCGGTGGCGGTTCACGATGTGGAGTCGGCCCTGCACGGAACATCGCTTGGAGTGTACCTCAAGGACGGCACGTCTGCCCCGATGGGCCATATGCATCATCTGCTGGCCATCAACAAGATACGCGACCTTGGCGGCCTGCGACAGGCGGTTGATGCCGGTGTTCTCAAAGAGGGAGTAATGCACGCGCTGGTCAAGAACAACGTTCCCTTCGTGCTTGCGGGCTCGATCAGGGACGACGGCCCGCTGCCCGATGTCATTACTGATTCGGTTGCAGCGCAGGAGGCAATGAGGAGAGGCATAAAGGGTGTGGAGATCGCGCTGATGATGTCGACGATGCTGCACTCGATCGC
>DAOPWT010000199.1:0-3092 GCA_035351775.1 Bacillota bacterium
GCGGCGAGAGAATATGCCTGAAAGGAGGTCTCGCCGGGTGTTGTGGCAACGGAAATATGGCGGAGACAGGAGCGACGAGTCCAGAGAGAGGGACGCTGATTTCGAGTTCGCTTCGGAACTAACGCCCTCAGGTCTCGGCTCGCCTTCCAAGGCCGGGCGCTCGACAGGCGCCAGGTCCAAGACAACGCGTGGCGGAACTGCCAAGGAAAGCTCCCTGATGGGAGGGGTGTCGGTTTCGCCAATGCCGGTCACCGCTGGTGAGCGTGTCACCGTTAAGTACAACGGCCTCCTGGCCCAGGCCGGCGCGGATACCCTGTACCTGCATTCGGGTTTTGGGCCCAGAGACTGGCGGAACGTTTCCGACATCCCGATGATGGAAGAGAAAGCGGGCACTTGGAAAGCGGACGTGAAGTTGGATCCGAATGAAACCTCCCGCCTGAATTTCTGCTTCAAGGATAGGGCCAACAACTGGGACAACAACTACGGCCTCAACTGGAGCCTGGAAATACACAACGGATAGGCGGGTCGGTTTCGGCAGGCCTTTCGCGCCGGCAGGCAGGATGACGGCACGCACAGCCGTGCTCGAAATCCTGCCTTCTCTTTGGCTTTACAAACCCGCAGGCCTTTGCTATAATCATCAACGGACGCTGATTGCGCCTTGGGGAGTCGTCTAGTGGTAGGACGTCAGACTCTGGATCTGATTGCGAGGGTTCGAATCCTTCCTCCCCAGCCAATACATGGCCCCGTGGTCTAGTGGCCTAGGACGTCGCCCTCTCAAGGCGGAGACACGGATTCGAATTCCGTCGGGGCTACCAAGTTTGAACACCCTGAGCGATCAGGGTGTTTTCTTTTACCCACGCCAACGCTTCATCGACTCATTTTTCACCCGGGTGATCTTGGCGGTCGGCGGCAGGACGAGGGCTGCAGGCGGAGAATCAATGGCAGCGAATGAGAAAATGCCATAGAATGGAGTGATGTTACATGAACTGGAGGCCAGCTCTCAGGCTCTGTCTTGCCGTCACGTTGGCAATCGCGGGTGCGGGCTGCGCTCTCAGGCCGCCCGCTGCGGCGGGCAGCGGTTCCATGGTGGTGGCTGCGGCCATCAAGAGCATTCCAAGCGCGCCGTCCATGCCAGAGCTGATTGTGCTGACGCTCAGCATGGGAGGGTTCAGTCTCCGGCAAGAAATGCCGGTGGACGGAGGCTCGGCTCATGGAGCGGTCCAATCCCTTGCCGCCGGGAACTGGCTCGTAGACGCAGTTGCCGTGGATGGCGAGGGCGACGCAATCTACGCAGGCCGAGCCAAGGCCCAGGTGAAGCGGGACAGCGTAACCCCTGTATCGATCACGCTTCGCGCGGTGGAAGGCCGCGTCAGGATCCAGGTGTCAGCCGCGGGGATAGCGAGCAGTGTTCCGGTCCATTCGGCCGATATCTCCGTCTACTATGCCGGCAGCAGCTCAGCGTACCGTTCATACAAAGACCTGCGCGAAGAGGGCGGGCACTTCGTTGTTGAAGACACCGGGTATCCTCCGCGTTCCTATGACTTCCGCGTGGTACTGAAGGCAGAAGACGGATCAGTGCTGTATGAGAGCGAGTACGCTGGTTTCGGAGTATGCCCCGGCAAGTTCACCAGTGTGAACTGGAGCCCGGGGTTGGGCGACATCCAGGTGGATGTGGAGTTTCTGATGGCGCCGGGAGCTCCGGTGGACGTATCTGTCGGTGTGGACGGCACACAGGCGGCCGTATCGTGGACGGCCCCCCCTGACGGGCTTGTGGCGTCCTACAGGGTGTACTGGAGGTACTCGCTGTTTGACCGGTACACAACATCCAGGTCTCAGCAGGTAGAAGCGCCCGCGACGTCCGCCCTTGTGTCGCTGTCATCCCAGCAAAAGGGGTCAACAGTCCATTTCGTGGTGGTAGCGCGCGATTCATCAGGGCAGGAGAGCTTGAGGAGTTCTGAGGTCGCGGTGGAGTATCGGTAGAGCATAGGGTATATGATAAAGGCCGCTCCGCCCGCGCTCTGGGCGCTGGCGGAGCGAAATAGCAGCGTCGTGCAATATCGCCGCGGCCCGGCTGATGCAGCCGGCCTATATCTTGAGCAGGGCTCTAGCAATGCTGAAGTAGATCATGAGGCCTGTGCCATCCACTATTGTGGTGATCAACGGCGACGACATGACAGCCGGGTCTAGGTGAAGCGCGGTGGCCGCTATAGGCAGCATGGATCCGACTATGGTGGCCACGGTGACGATTACGAGCACCGATGTGCACACGATCACTCCGATGATCGGGTTGCCCCCGACTTTCCATGCCCGCAGGAAGGCTATGCCCGACATCGACAGGCCGAGAGCGAGGCCCAGGGTAAGCTCGCGCGAAAACACTGACCAGACGTCTCGCAGTCGTATGTCGCGTACCGCCAGGCCGCGAATGACTACCGAGGCAGCCTGCGAGCCGGCGTTGCCGCCGCAGTCTATCAGCAGCGGTATGAAGAATGTCAGTTCGATGACTGACTGCATGGCTGTGCTGAAATTCTGCAGTATCTTGCCTGTGACCGATTCGGCCAGGAACAGCACCATCAGCCAGACTACTCGGCTGCGCCAGAGTTCCTTGACTGAGGTCGCGAAATACGGTCGATCGAGCGGCATGGTGCCTGCGATCTTCTGGATGTCCTCTGTGGCTTCTTCTTCGACTACGTCCAGTATGTCGTCGGCGGTGATGATTCCAGCCAGGCGGTTGTCGCGGTCGACAACCGGCAGAGCCAAGTAGCGGTATTTCTTGAACAGCTGGGCAGCTTCCTCCTGGTCGGCCTCGACCGGTACCGACAACACATTCCTACTCATGATGGAGGATATCTTGCGCTTGAGATCGGCGATGACCAGATCGCGCAGGGAGAGCACTCCCACAAGGCGCTCATCTGCATCAACCACGTAGATGTAATACACCGTCTCCGCCTCCGGGGCGGCATGTCGGAGTTCGGCGAGGGTTTTTTCGACGGTCCAGTCCATGTTGACAGTGACGTATTCGGTGGCCATGATGCCGCCCGAAGAGTCCTCGTCGTACTGCAGCAGTTCGCGGACTTCGTCTCCCTCGGAGTTCA
>DAOPWT010000200.1:0-3071 GCA_035351775.1 Bacillota bacterium
CGGCGCAAGGAGTCACATGAAGCACCAGACAGATCGCCAGGACGAGCCAGGTCGGCCCACGGGGCATCATAATCGCCTCCTCAATCTGAACTCAGCACTCTGGGATCATAATACAACTTTGGAGATGGTTATTCCACCACGTTCGGTTTCTGGCACAGAACAGCCCATCCGCGTATGCCGTGCGCCCACGCCGAACGGAGACTGTCTATCTCCCCTTGGATGCTACTCCCAGAGAGCGGAAGAGGAATGCGGGGGAAGAGTACTGCCCGAACGCCCACTCTGCGCAGTCGCTTATGGCGGCCAGGCTGTTCAGTGCCTCCATGGTGTTGCCGGCGACCATCGTGTCTTTCACGCGGCCTACGATCTCGCCTTTCTCGACTTTGAAGCCGAGATGAACGTTGACGGAGAAATCCCCGGTCAGTATGTTGCCCTGCCCGGCACCCATCACCTGGTCAACGATGATGCCTTCGTCCATGGATGCGATCATATCGCTCAGGCTTTCGCATCCCGGCGATACCATGGCATTGGTCAGGGCGGGGGCTGGCTGCCCCTCGAAGTAATCGCCGGCGCCGGCCCGCCTGAAGCCATTGCCGGTGCTGGATACGCCCGCTCTGCCTGCGGTCTGAAGATCGTAGTAGAAGCCTTTCACGATACCGGCCTCGATGAGGGGGGTTCTTCGGGACTGCACGCCTTCGGCGTCCATCGGGCAACTGCCGAGTGCCCAGTTCACGGTCGGATCATCATATATGAAGACTCGTGGATCCAACATCTGCCGGCCTGTGCTTTTCGCTAAGGGCGATGCGCCTTCCAGCGCGGTCTTGCCGCTTAGGGCCGACTGCAGGGCCATGAGGAGCGGCATAATCCCGCGGTGGGTGAACAGGACCGGCATGCGACCTGTGCGGACTTCGGCGATCTTGCGTCCGAGTTTCACACGTTCCAGCACTTCATGCGCGATGGACCGGTGGTCGAAATCGCTGCAGCATGAGCCGTTCATGTCGAATACCATGAGGATGTCATTGCCCTCTACCAGCAGGGCGTCGGCCATTGCAGTCAGAGTGGTTCTGCGATAACCGCCGCCGCCGCGATTGGAGTTGGCGACGGTGACTTCCTCGACCTTTCTCTCAAGCTCGACACCGCACTTGATGGAAGGGTCGTATTCTGTGATGATGTCCACGATCTGTTGGCCCATTCGGATCAGCGCGTCCGCGTCGAGCTGTGCGATCTTGTCATCGTAGATGAGCGGCGTCGCGGATTCTCCTTCAGGCGTGGGCCCGGGAAGGTCGAATAGCGCGGGTTCGCCCATGTCGGCGGAGTCAACCGCCGCGCTGATGAGTTCTCGGGCTGCGGCTTCGCTGGTATCGGTCGAGGAGGAAAACCCGATTCTACCCGACTTGATAACGCGCAGAGCGGCTCCTCGCATTCTGCGGGTCTCGACATGCTTGAGCTTGTTCATCTCGAACGTTGCGGGGATGGCCTCGCTGCTCACAAGGTAAAGCTCAGCTGCGTCAGCGTGTCTAGCTGCCATATCCAGCAGGTCTTTCATCGCTAGTTCCCTCCCACCACAACGTCTCGGATCCGTATGTGCGGGCTGCCATCTGACACGGGCAGCGGATACTGCTGGCCCTTGCCGCATCCTCCGGTGCCGCCGTCGTTCACATGAAGATCGTTGCCGACGGCGTCGATGTGCATCAATGTCTCGAATACGTTGCCGGTGAGGACCACATTGCGCACTCTCTCAGCGATCTTGCCCTCTCGGATCATGAAGGCTTCCATGGCGCTGAAGGTGAACATTTCCATAGTCGTCTCGCCTCCGTATGCATTGACGACATAGATGCCTTCGTCGATGTCGGAGATCATCTCGTCGAAGCCAGTGTGGCCGTTTTCAATGTAGGTGTTGGTCATGCGTACTATGGGGCGGAACCTGTAGCTGATCGCGCGGGCGTTTCCTGTCGGTCGCTCGCCCATCCGGCCCGCAGTCTCGCGGGAATGGAGCCTGCCCACGAGCACGCCCTCCCTTATGAGGGGCGTTAGCGAAGCGGGGACTCCCTCATCGTCGTACTTGTATGACCCTCTATGGCCCGGCGCCGCTGCGCCGTCAGTGATGCCGAGGATCGGGGATCCGAACTGCCTGCCCAGAACCATCATGTCGCGGAGGGTATCGTTTTCGTAGATGAAGTCGGATTCGCTCAGGTGGCCGAAGGCCTCGTGCACGAATGTCCCAGCCATGGCGGGATTGAGCACCACTGTGTATTGGCCGGCCTTGACCGGCGCCGCATCCAGGTTGCTGACTGCGCGCCTGGCGCAATCGCGGGCTTTGTCGTGCTGCCCTTCGACGCTCTGGTAGCCGTCGATGCCTCCGGCGACGATGAACATCTGCTGCACGTTGTCGCCCTCGCGGGCAATGGCGGTGCAGCTAGCGCCGACATCGCAATGCTCTTGCTCGATGAAGGCACCCTCGGAGCTTGCGAAGGTCTTCTTAGAATACGTGTCTCTGTACCTGACTGTCGTCGTCTGGATCTTGGGGCTTGCGCCCAGCATGATCTGGCTGTATTCCTGAAGTAATGACTGCTTGGCCTCAAGGTTGATCGATCTGGGGTCAACCGCCAGGCGCGGCACTACAGTGTCGGCCACCGGTTCGACAGGGGCGAGGAGGCTGTCTCCATTCGCCTGCGATACCAGCCGGGCCTGACTTACGGCCAGCGCCACATGGTCCTTGAGGCCTGCGATGTCGTTGAATGAGACGAATCCCCAGCCGCCCCCTGCCAGAGCGCGAACGCATCCTCCCGTCGAGCGGGAGACTGACAGCTCATCCGTGCTCCTGCCGCGCAGCGTTATCTTGGTTCGCGCGGCATCCTCGATCCTGATGTCTACGTAGTCGGCTCCATGCGATCTAAGCGCATCTTCGATCAGGTTCCGCACAATCCCATGCCCCCTTTTGCGCAGAACTTAGACGTTAGGCCTCAGTATTCCTGCGCAATCGGGCGGGTGGGGCGACTACTAGTCCATGCTCACGGGGCCTGCCAGCGCAAGCCCTCATCCAGCATTGTGAGGTAGCTCTGCACCGGGGCGTA
>DAOPWT010000201.1:0-3039 GCA_035351775.1 Bacillota bacterium
CGGTTCACGGTCGAGAAGTAGGATCACTTCCGCGTCTTGGAGGTGCGGGCGCCGTGTCGATCTCTCCGCAGCGCGCCGGCCGCCGCCAGGATCGCGCCTGCGCTCGCCAGCAGTGCCGCAGCCGCGGCGGGCCGCGAATGTGCCTTCGTGGAATATACCCCGCCTTCGCCGGGGGGCGGAAGAGGTATGGGGTCCACAGGCAGGCCGTTCCTGACGGCCAGTCCGCGCACGTCCAGGAGGTTGATCACAGGCACTCCCATGGCTGCGTACTCGAAAATCAGCCCGCGTTCGCGATGAGCCGACATCACTTTCGGCTGCATAACCAGCCCGTTCGGGAAGTCGAGCGAAGCGGAAGTGCTCCCGTAGTTGGCAGTTGCGCCTCCTACGTTAACAAAGCATGCCACGGGCCGCCCGAGCCTCTGGGCTGCCGTGGCGAAAATCGCCATTCGAGCCTTGATGCTGTCGGCCATTGTGTCTTCCCTCAGAAGAGGCGCCCCTGATCGGGTCGCCGCCTGCTCGAAGCATTCCGCGCCTTGGCCGAGGATTCCATTCCCTCCCGCGTCGCCTTCGCCCCCAAGCGACACCGCTGTCAGCTCATAAGGTAACAGACCGCGCCGGTTGAGCAAGGTCAGCATGTCGGCGAAGGTGAATTCGGGGATATTCGCGCCGTACATGGACGCGCCTATGGAGTATATTACGGCCGGCTGAAGGTCAAGCGCCCTGCATGCCGCCAGTGTCGCCAGGATGAGCGCTGGGAAGGAACCGCTTGCGCCTACTGCAACCACATCCCCCGGCTCAAGCCCTGCTTCGAGGAAATACCGGACCATCAATGCAGCGAACGCGGGGTTGGTGGATGTACGCTTGGCCTCGAGTACCCCAAGGGTGGTCGTGATGGGGGTGAATTCGGCACCGATGAGACCAGTGCCGCTCGGGTCGAGTTCAGGGTCTATGTGGATCTCGCGGGCGGTTCGTTCTTCTGCTATGGCCAGTGAGCAGTCGCGCATGATCTCGGCTGCCCGGACCTGGCGGTCGTAGAATGCGGTTCTTTCGAGCGCAGCGCCGAGCCCGCCGTGCCCTTCCGCAAGCAAGAGGCCGGTAGCAGCCAGCGCTGCTGCCAGTATTATGCCGAGGATGTGGACACGGCTGCGGCTGAACCCGCGTCCGAACGGCGTGAGGCCGGCAGTTGCGTTGGCGATGCGATCAGCCACGGCAATGGGTATCCATCGTCTTTGGGCGCGCATTTGGTTCCACTCGCCCCCTTGCGTCTTGCACCTGCGAGATGCTGCAGTCTCCGATCAGATCAAGCCGGCCAAGATCAGGATTAGGCGTACCGTGACTGAAAGCAGAACAACAGAGGCCACTGTGCGTAATACGCCCTGCTTGGCGATGTCATTGGCGATCAAACCCGGGATGATGTAGCCGATGGTGCGGAGCTCGTGCCCGCCCCAACCAAGTCGGATGCCTGCGCGGGCTACGGCCCACCCTATCCAGAACCCTGAAAGGATGCAGGCTGCGAATCGGCGGCGTCCGTACAGGATTACCACATTCGATAGCGCCCACACAATTGCATAGGCCGAAAGCGCTGCAAGAAAAGTGGCGGCGATCCTTGCGGGCTGGTTCATGTACAGCGCCAGGTAACCCGGAACTACAAGTCCGCCGCCTAAAAGGCCGGTGAGCTCTGTGTAGATGAAACTGACGATCAGCCCTATTCCAACCGATAGTGCAACAGTCAAAGCGGCACCCCATTCTCTAGGAAGTAGTCTGAGATGCATTGCCCGGCGCCTCTGGTATTTCCGATCCCAAGTAGAACCGCGCCTTCCCTGCAGTGAGACGCTATCCTGTCAACCGCCTGCCTGGCCCCGCGGATCCTGGTGAGATCGACTATTCGTTCCGTCGGCATTCCCGCCCGCCGCAGGGCGCGCGCCGCCAACTTCCCTGATTCGCCCACTAGGAACACCACTGACGGTCGAATCTCCTGCGCGATCAGAGCAGCCATTTCGGCAATGCGCGGCAGACGGTCAGACCTATTGTTCATTATCACTGCTGTTGGCAGCTGCGGCCCTGCTTGTGTTAGATCGGCAGTCAGAGCCCAGGCGGCGAGTGTGGAATCCCGATCATTCGCCGCGAAGGCATTGGCAAACACGTAGTCCGCGCCTCCGAGCACGATTCTGCGCACGGTCATCGAACCCGGATCACCTGCGGCCACGGCCATTCCGGCCAGCGCCACCTCACGTGCGACACCCGCCAGTTCGCACACGCGCAGCGCGCACGCCACGTTGTCTTTGAAACTCACATACTCGAACTTGGCGTTAACCTCATCCGGCACGTCCGAGCCGTCGACCATATGTAACTTCGCGCCGGCTTTGCCGGCCGCTCGCTCGAAGATGGAGAGAAGCTCTCGCTCAGCTGTGACCAGATGACCGCGATACGGAACGCTTAGGGCAAGCGTTTCGGCCACGTCGCTGGCGGTCGGTCCCATTACGTCGAGGTGATCAGGCCGCGCGTTGGTGATCACACCTATCGTCGACCGGACCATCCGGCGCTCAATCACCCACTGGTTCTCCGGCTCCAGGGCCATACACTCCAAAACCACAGCATCCGCCCCTCGTCGGGCTGCCAGCCGAACGATGCGCATCTGCTCGGATATGTTGGCACGGCCACTGCGCCTGGCGACAGGCAGTTCAGACCCGTCCTCCATAATCAGCCTAGCTGCGGTGCCTGTGGTCTTGGCGATTACTCGGAGCCCTCCGGCCCCGAGCCCTGCAGCTACCAACCTGGTCGTAGTGGACTTGCCCCGTGTGCCGTTCACATGCACCCGCACGGGTATCTGCCTGAGGCGTCGCTGGTGCAGAATGTTCTCGACCACACCCGCGCCCAGAAGAAAGATGCAGAGAACTGCAAATACGTGCATTGCCGCCCATCGCCTCCTGCAGGACGGGTATTCTCCGCTTACGCTGGCCCCTCCTGCCATGCAGCTCATCGGCAAGGAGGAATACATGGAAGCCCGTAGAATGAATACCATTACAGCGATGTCTTGGA
>DAOPWT010000202.1:0-3013 GCA_035351775.1 Bacillota bacterium
AGCCTATGCCGCCCACGTTGTACTCGAACGTGGTCTTGGTGTAGTAGTCCAGCCCACGCACTAGGCGCGGGTTGATCACGTAGCCGACACCCAGCTTGTCAAGGAACCGCCTCAGCCCATCAAAGTGTGCGCTGCACTCTGGGCAGAGCTGGCCGAATATGGTGGGCGGCTCAGGCAAGGCTGCCCGGCATTCCTCGGATTTGCAGTCGAGCAGCCTGAGCGGGTTGCGGTCATAGCGCGCCTGGCACGACGGGCACAGCCCGCCCAGCACGGGAGCGTACGCTTCGCGGAGCCGCTCCCTGTAAGCGGGCTTGCATACGGGGCACCCAATGGAGTTGAGGTTGACCACCACATCCTGAATGCCCATGGCGCGGAAGATCTCAAGCGGCGCGGCGATCACCTCGGCATCGGCCTCCGGGCCGGCGGCACCCATGACCTCCATTCCGAACTGGTGGAACTGCCGATAACGTCCTGCCTGAGGGCGCTCATACCGGAACATAGGGCCCATGTAGTACAGCTTGGCCGGCAGCGTGCGGTTGGCCAACCCATGTTCGACAAAGGCCCGCACTGCCGGAGCCGTGCCCTCGGGCCTCAACGTGATCAGCCGACCGCCTCTGTCTTTGAAGGTGTACATTTCCTTCTCAACTATATCGGTGGTCGACCCCACGCCCCGCTCGAACAGCTCTGTGTGCTCGAACACGGGTGTACGTATCTCCCTGTATCCGCACTTCTCAAAGGTCTGCCTCACCAGGCCCTCCACGAACTGCCACAGCCCCGCATCGTCCGGCATTATGTCGAAAGTGCCTCTTGGCGCAACTATCCCCACTGCAAGCACCCTCCCGCAATCCTTATAGCCCAACCTGGCCAGCCCAGGCCATTGGTTACGGAAACGGGCGAGCCCAAGCCCGCCCGCATATGATCCTCATTGATTTGCAGGCTGTGAGCCGGCTGCCCGCGCCCGCCCACCCCACGCGCTCAAGACACTACTCTACTCCTGCGAGTTCTCGGCGCCTACAGCGTCCTCTGCAGCCTCTGCGGCCTCTGCGGCCTTCTGCTGAGCCTCATACCGCTCGACCAGCGCCTTCTGAAGCGCGTCGATCTTGCCCTTCTGTGCCTGGGCGTCGTCTTCCAGCCCCATCTCCTCAAACGCATCCAGGATCAGGCCGTGCGCGAAAAGATCTTCGCCCGCGACTTGGGCCGCATGGCGATACACATCAGCCGCCGCGTCCGTCTCCCCCGCGTCCTTGAGGCTGTCGGCCTGAGCGATCAGGATGAACCGGTCATCCGCCCGGAGCTTGACCGCTTTTTCGAAGGCAGCTTTCGAGTCATTCCCCTTGCCTGCAGCTGCCAGCGCTCTGCCCAGCGAAACCTGGAGATATGGATCCTCAGGCGACTGCTTGATGGCCTTCTTGTACAGTTTCACCGCTTCATCGAATTTCTCATCCTGCATCGCCCGGTACGCCAGCACCTGCGAGTCGATTATCTTGATCTTGGCCTTCTCGCGGAGCTCGGCGAGTAAGCTATCGCGCGCCTCCTTTTCCTTGCGCGCACGCACGAGCTTCTCAATGCTCTCGCGAGCTTCGTCCAGTGTAAGCTTGGGGTTGGTCTTCTGGGCGCGCTCGAACTCGGCGTTCACATCGTCCTCAGTAACCTCGACCGGCTTTGCATAAAGCGGGTATTTGTCAATAAGCTGGCGCTTCCCAAGCTCCTGCTTGTAGGTCTTTGGAGTATAGGCCCAACCGGACATGGCCTGGATGAACTCCTGCTCGCTCTTGAAGTAGCCCAATTCTGCCTTATAAGCTGCCTCCACCTGCTCCTGGTTGGGCTTGAGGCCCGCCGACTTGGCTGCGTCAAGTATGATAGCCTGCTCCAACAGGCTATCCAATGCCTGTGAACGGAGAGCGTCCAGGTCCTCCGCCTTCAGCCCTCCGAATGACGTGCGGTAGTAATACAGCCTGTAGAACTCGCGGTTCAAGTCGAGGGCGGATACGCGCTCACGGTTGACCTTGGCCACTGTAAGGCGGGCGGCGGCGCCGCCGGGACTGGAACCACTAAAGAGCATAGGGATAATCATTCCGAGCGCCAGAAGGCCCGCTATCACGGCCACAAACACGCCCATACGTTTTCGCATACCTGATATCAACGCAATACCCTCCCAGCTGACCTGTATAACCCACGTCATTGTAACCTACAGAATTGCCCAGTGTCAACGCGAATGCGATCTCCCGTGCCAGGCCATTTCCGCTGCTATAGTGGTATCGGGCCCGTGACCCGGGTACACTTTCGTACGCTGGTCCAGGCTGAAGAGCACTCGATAAATGGAGTCAAAAAGCGCGACCTCGTCGCCTCCGGCAAAGTCGGTGCGTCCCACGCCCATCTTAAACAGCGTATCGCCCGTAAACACGGTCAAGTCGCTCTCAAGAGACAGGCTGATGCCGCCGGGGGTATGGCCCGGCGTTGCCAGCACGCAAAATTCCACATCGCCCACGCTGAGCCGGTCGCCGTCTACCAGGACTTCATCTGCGTCCAGCTTATCGCCTTCGCCCCCCGAACGGGCCAGTACACGGAAGATGTCGTCGGGGTGTGCCAACATATGTGAGTCCTCTGCCCCGACATATACCCGGGCGCCTGTCAGCTTTCGCAGCATGCCGTTGGCCCCAATATGGTCGGGATGACCATGGGTGTTGATGATCGCCCCGCATGTCAGGCCGCTACGATCCAACCTCCCGGCTATCCGCTCTGCATGCGCCGCCGGGTCAATCACCGCCGCAACGTTCGATCCTTCCCGCCACACCACATAGCAATTAGTGGCAAGCGGGCCCACGGGAATCCTGTCCACTATGAGAGCACCCTTGTCCGCCACTAGCCGGCCTCCTCACCTGATCGTTCTGGTTCGGGCTCAGAACGACTTTGAACTATCCAGAATGATTGTGACCGGGCCGTGGTTGATCAGGCTGACCTCCATCTCCGCCCGGAACACGCCGGTGGCCACCTCCACACCTAGCGCCCTGAC
>DAOPWT010000203.1:0-3000 GCA_035351775.1 Bacillota bacterium
CATGAACCTCGGGAGTGGAGCCTATGGGCTTTGACGCGCGGTTGCTGTATGAGGTCGCCTACCATTACTACGAGCTCGGCAAGACGCAGGAGGAGATTGCCGGAGCCCTCGGTGTATCGCGCAGCCAGGTATCGAGGGCGATAAAGCAGGCGCGCGAGGAAGGCATCGTGGTGATCAAGTTGGTGCCTCCGGCTGCCGATTTCGGCGACATCCAAGACGAGCTGTGTCGACGATTCGGTCTGCGCCAGTGCGTGGTCGTCTCCGGGGAGTCAGGGCCGTCTCGGCTCCTTACTCAGAATCTGGGCATGGCCGGCGCCAGGTATCTGTCGAGCAACCTGAAACCAGGTTCAGCTCTGGGCATATCATGGGGCGCTACCCTCTGTGAACTCGCGGCTGCTCTAGCAGCTGAGAGGTCGTCCCTCCGCGATATCGTTGCAGTCCCGCTTCTGGGCGGCCTGGGCCAGGCCAGCGCCGACCTACAGGTCAACGACATCGCCGCCCGGGTGGGCGCAGCATTCGGGGGGTCCAATGTTTTCCTGCACGCTCCTTCCATTGTAGATACTCCGGCTGCCCGCGATACCATCATGTCCGATAGCAACATCAGGAAGGTCGTTGACCAGTGGCCCCGACTGGATGCTGCAGTGGTGGGCATCGGCAGTTTCGTGCCTCCGTCGACGTTGCTGGAAGAGGGCGGATTCTCCGCAGAGGATCTCGACGGCTTGCGCGAAGCGGGCGTGGTAGGGGACATGTGCATGAGTTTCTTCAACATCGAGGGCGAACATGTGAGTACGCGGCTCGAAGGCAGGATGATCGGGGTGAGCCTTGCCCAGCTCCGATCGGTGGAATGCGTTGTGGCCATCGCCGGCGGGGTCAACAAGGCATCGGCGATCCTGGGCGCCCTGCGCACTGGGGTGGTCGACGCTCTTGTGACCGACGACGTGGCCGCCCGCAAGGTGCTCGAGATGGAACGGTAAGCCAGGGGTCTGATCAACTACTAAGGAGGCAGGACAAATGCCGCTTGGACAGGGAGCATTGGGGCTCGGTGTGTCGTACGCCCTCGCTCTGGGTTATCTGGTTCTCATGTGGTTTCTCGGAAGCATCCTCTCAAAGCAGTACCCTGTCGAACACCGCGTGGCGTGGGATACGCGCACGATAGCCAGGGTCACGATTTTGGCAGCTGTGGCCGGCGCGGGAGCCATGATCAAGATACCGGGGCCTGCTACTACCATTGCGCTGGACGCCGCTGCCGGGTACTTCGCCGCTTCGTTCTTCGGATGGCCCGTCGGGGCTACAGTAGCCGCAATCGGCTGTTTTCTGGCCAACGCCCTCGGGGGGTTTGCCAGCTGGCTGCCGATGGTGCCGATCTACCTTGCGGCGATGGCCCTCACAGTCACTATAGCCGTGTTTGTGGCCAAGAAAGCCAACATCGTAGTGGCAATCATCGTGGGCACAATTGTCAACACCGTCACATGTCTGGGCCCATGGGCGCTGATGATCGGCACGCCGCTGATGATAGCGCTCCTGCCATCCCAGATAATCGGGTCTGCCGTCAACGCGCTGGTGGGGTTGTCGGTGGCGGAAGCGCTCAAGGCTGCGCAGAACAGGAAGAGACCGGAGTCCATTGACTGACGCAAGGGGTGTTCTACTTGGCGTCCGACATCATCTCGCTGAAGGACGTGACCTTCAGCTACAAGGGATCAAAACGCCGCGCGCTGGACGGGATCACACTCAACGTGAAGCAGGGTGAATGCGTGGCCATACTCGGGCCGACCGGCGCGGGGAAGAGTACGCTGGCGTGTGTTATGAACGGAACGGCGCCGCGTTTCATGGACGGCAGCCTTGCCGGGGACGTGACTGTAGACGGCATGGTTCCCGCCAAGGTTGGCACAGCCCAGATGGCGTCCCGGGTAGGGCTGGTATTCGGCGATCCCGACACGCAGCTGTTCGGAATGACTGTTGAAGAAGACGTGGCTTTCGGCCCCGCAAACCTCGGGCTGGGCTACGAGGGCATCATGGAGAGAGTGAGCAAGTCCATAGGCGACATGCGTCTTTCGGGGCTCGAGCGGCGCGCTCCGCACAGGCTCTCGGGCGGGCAGAAGCAGGCTACAGCCATAGCCGGCGTCTATGCGATGCTGCCCAAGATAATGGTGCTGGATGAACCCACGTCAATGCTCGACCCGGAGGGAAAGGCCCGGGTGTTCGGGATCGTGAGGATGCTCAAAGAGCAGCTCGGAGTGACTGTGGTGCTGATCGAACAGGAGGTCGACGACATACTGAACCTCGCCGATAGGGTGTTCGTGATGCGCTCGGGCAAGTTCGTGCTATCTGGAACGCCGCGCGAGGTTTTCGGAAGAGTAGAGGAACTGAGGCAAGCAGGTGTACGCGTTCCACAGATCGTGGAGTTCGGCACGCTCATCGGGGCGACCGAGACGCCTTTCAGCATCGAAGAGGCCATGCTGGCTGTCGGGTCGGAGCCCACCACGGTTGGCGACGCGACCAAGGCGCCTTCGCGGGCGGCACATGAAGTTCGCAAGGTACACGATGCGGGCAATGCACAGGACGACGCGGTCGTGCAGGCCCTAAATGTCGAGTTCACCTACCCTGGTGGCGCGCGGGCGCTGGACGGCGTGAACCTTGCCGTAGGCCGAGGCGACTTTGTCGCCATAGTCGGCCAAAACGGCGCGGGCAAGACCACTTTGACTCGCCACTTCAATGGGCTGCTGAGGCCGTCGTCCGGCGATATCAGGGTGCTGGGCCGATCGGCGCAGGGCGTGCCCACTATAGAGCTATGTCGGCATGTGGGGTATGTCTTCCAGAACCCTGATGAGCAGCTCTTTTGCACAAGCGTGCAGGAGGAGCTGAAGTTCGGGCCCACAAATATCGGGGCAGACCCGCACGTCACGTCACAGCGCGTCGAGGAGATATTGGGCGACATCGGCCTGGCGAAGTATCGCGAGGTATGGCCGAAGTACCTTACCAAGGGCGAGCGGCAACGGCTTG
>DAOPWT010000204.1:0-2995 GCA_035351775.1 Bacillota bacterium
ACCGGCGGCAGGCCCAGCTGCTCCAGGGTACGTATCTCTGTCGGGATGACGCGCAATGCCGCGCCAACCGAACCGCGCTGATGGTATGCGTTTACCCTGAACCGGGCCACCCGAGGAATGCCGTAGGAGAAGTCGACCTCGCCGGCCTCTTCGAATCTGTGACGCACTTCATCCTTCATGATGCTGTTCACTAAGCCTTCGGTATCCGGCGGCATCAGCCTGGGCCGGTCGGGAAGCGGCCTGAGCACCCCGTGTATCCTCACCATCGGCGGTAGGCCGGTAGTGAGGTGCAAGTCGGAAGCATCCAGTTTCACCGCCTCGAGCAGCAGTTCTTCCATATTGAGCGACACAGGTACCGTCACACTCCATCCATGGGCCGTCGGAATGCCAAGCAACTACTCATCGCCTGCCGACACTCTCAGCACTTCGTCTATGGTGGTTATGCCGGCCAGCACCTTCTCCGCCCCATCTTCAATCAGCCTCTTCATGCCGTGTCGACGGGCGGTTGAGGCTATTTCATCGCTCGGCGCATTGCGCGACACTAATTCGCGTATGGGCTCATTGACCATCATTATCTCGTGTACCGCCGTCCGGCCCGAGTATCCCGTATTCCCGCAGGCGCGGCAGCCCCTGCCATGGATCAGCCTGCGGGGCAGGCCCAGCGCCGGCTGGTCGGACAGCTTGGCCGTGGTGCGCGTCCACCATCCCCACGATTCATCGTCAGGCACGTACTCTTCAGCGCACTTTGTGCATACCTTCCTCACCAGGCGCTGAGAGAGCACGCATATGAGCGAAGATGCCGCAAGGAACGGCTCGACGCCCATGTCCACCAGACGCACGGTCGCGCCCGGAGCATCATTAGTATGCAGCGTCGACAGTACCAGGTGACCAGTCAGGGCGGCGTTCACGGCGATCTCGGCGGTTTCGCGGTCGCGGATCTCGCCCACCATGATGATGTCCGGGTCCTGCCGAAGCATCGAACGGAGGCCCGACGCAAAGGTCAGCCCGGCCTTGACATTCGTCTGCACCTGGTTGATGCCGTCTAGCCGGAACTCCACCGGATCCTCTACGGTGATGATGTTCTTCTCCACCGAGTTCAGCTGGTTGAGCGACGCGTACAGGGTCTGGGTCTTGCCGCTGCCGGTCGGGCCTGTCACGAGTATGATGCCATGTGGACGGGCCAGGGCCCTGTTCCACAGCTCCAGGTGGCCCGGGAGGAAGCCCAGTTGCTCCAGCTTGACCTGGGCGCCCCGCCGAAACAGCACGCGGCAGACTACTTTTTCGCCGTGTATGGTGGGGAGTGTAGAGACGCGCAAGTCGATCTCCTGCCCCTCCACCTTCAGCTGCACCCGACCATCCTGCGGCACACGCCGTTCGGCAATGTCCATGCTGGCCATGATCTTGAATCGTGACGCAATGGCTGCATGGCTGCCTCTTGGGATCCTCATCGCCTCGCGCAGCATTCCATCGACACGGTACCTTACCCTAACCGACACGGCTTGCGGTTCCACGTGTATATCGGACGCCCTGTCGCGAACGGCCTGCGATACGATCATGTTGACCAGCCTGACCACGGGCGCCTCATCCACCAGCTCCCGCAGGCGGTCTACCCCGATCTCCTCTTCAGCCTCATCGAGCTGGATCGCTTCGTCGGAGAACTCCTCCAGGTCGCGCACGACCTGGTCAATGTCCTCTGCGGACCCATAGTACTGATCCAGGGCGCGGTCTATCTCATCCTCCGGCGCAACCGCCGGTTCGACGTCGAAACCAGCCGCAATCTTCACATCATCTATGGCGAACACGTTCAGCGGATCGCTCATAGCCAGCCTCAGCTTGTTGCCTGCGATCTCCACAGGCAAGACCTTGTACCTCCTGGCCATGGCCTCCGGCACCAGAGCTATCATATCGCTAGCGACCACATACTCGCTCAAGCTGATGCGGGGTACGCCGAACTGACGCTCGATGACCGCGGCAATCGCGGCATCGGTAGTGTAGCCAAGCTTCACGAGTGCCCGCCCGAGTCGCTCGCCTGTGCGCCGCTGCACTACGATGGCGTCAGCGAGTTGCTCGGGAGTTATGGCCCCCGAGTCGACTAAGCTATCTCCAAGCCTCTTGTGGCCGGGTCTCGACAAACCTCATCATCTCCATTGGAATGCATGTTCTACGCTCTTGTCGGGAATCCTTCCGGCAAGAATCCGTGAATCATCGGAATAGCTTGGAGTTGGGAGTTTATCTGCGGATGATTGAGGCCGCCCTGTCGAGTATTTCGTGGGCCAAAGCAAGTTTCGACATGGCGGGGAGCGCCTCAGGCTCAAGGCCCGGGCGAAGCAGAGTGACTGTGTTTTCGTCGGAGCCGAATGGGGAGTGTTCACCGCCTACCACGTTGGCCACAATCATATCGAGTTTTTTCGACGCCAGCTTGGCTTGGGCATTCGCGAGCAGGTCGTCCGTCTCGGCCGCAAAACCGACGATGACGCGCGCTCCCTTGATCCGCCCGAGCTCGGCGACTATGTCGCGTGTGCGGGTCAGCTCAATGCTTAGATCGCCGGCGGTCTTTTTGACCTTGCTCCGGCTGTAGCTGGACGGGCGATAGTCCGCGACGGCTGCTGCGGCGATTATGATGTCGGCATCTGGCGCCGCCGCCATGCAGGCCTCGTACATCTCATCGGCCGTCTCAACCGGAGCAAGCGCGCATCCTTCCGGCACGGGCAGATCAGCAGGCCCCGACACTAGGGTAACCTGGGCCCCTCTGGCCGCGGCCGCGCCGGCGACGGCATATCCCATCTTCCCGGACGATCTATTAGTGATGTAGCGGACAGGGTCTATGGGCTCGCGGGTGGGCCCTGCGTTCACCAAGACGCGAATGCCGGCAAGTGGCGGACGGCCCCGGCCGTGCAGCACGTGCATGGCGAAATCGACTATCCGTTCGGGCGAGGCCAAACGCCCCGCGCCCGTGTCGCCGCATGCCAGGCGGCCCGACTCGGGCCCCACGAAC
>DAOPWT010000205.1:0-2975 GCA_035351775.1 Bacillota bacterium
AATCAAGGTCCTGACCGAGAGAGGATGGACACTCTGCATTGACAGTGAGGATAGTCGCAGCAAGGTAATCGTTCCAACATGGCCTGTGAGCGTTGAAGCTGCAATAGCGGCGCTAGTTGCGGATGATAAGGAGAGCGTCGCTTTCCTGGGGCAATGGATCATGTGGGGATGGCTAGATGTCCTTGTAGACGCTTTGGATTACCTCGACAACTCCAGGCCGGACTGGCTCCGAAACGCCGACACAGGATACCGAATGGAACTCGACCGAGAGTACCGCTCATTGGGTGTAGCCTTCGAGTTCCAGGGAGAGCAGCACTTCAGGCCTACGGAGGCCTATCCTGATGAAGACGTACTGGCCAGGCAGCAGCTGAGAGATGACCAAAAAGCGGGCGTATGCCTGCGGAACGGCGTGCGTCTTGTAGAGGTTACCTTCGAGGATCTGACACTCAGACGGATGCTCAAGAAGGTGGACGGGCTTCCCCTAAGACACTACCGACCTGATGGGCCCATCATCAGGACCCTTAGCCAGTACAGCGATTCGTACATCGCCTGGATGAGGCGAAGGAAGGCAGGCGCCAAGTAACGTGAAACAGATTGTGCGAAGGCGGGAAGGCGGTCGGGCAGGCGACTCGACGGCGATCGGCAGAAGCCTACATACCCGCATCATGCTGGGCTTTTGACGCATCATGCGTTCTAGCTGGGCTTTTGTGACCCGTTCATTTTATGAACGCATTTTCCCATATGTGTCGCCAAATCGGACAATGGGTGATGCATAACGAGACGCATAGGTGCATAAAGCGTCCCGAACGAAGGACTCGAAGGAAGCCTCGCCGGACGCTGGCGATATATGCACGTATGGTTCCATTGTCCTCCATATTATGCCGCATTGCACTATGCGTCTTGCCATTATTTGTAGCCCAAGTCGCACACCCGACGTCATATACAGCTATACGTTCAATTATGCATCAACCATTGTCACCAAACTGAATGCATCAGCGGAAACGCGTTCAGAATATGAACAGACTAATTTTTCCCATCCGCCCCCATCCCCACCACAGCCCGCTCTAGCTGCGGCTCCGTCAGATGCATCGAACCCTGGCCCCAAGTCGAGTACCGGGGCCAGGGTTGGTCCGGCTTCGGAGCCGGGACGGGGATAGCTTAGCCGCTATTTTTCGGATTCCCGATCGAACCACTCAAACCCCGCATTCCGAGCAGCGCCCATGATACGCCGGTTGCGCTTGGGCATCTCGTCGGCCGGATATTTCAGCCCGAACACATTCTGGGCCATGTTGAGATGCCCGTCCCGCTTCACTCGGGCCAGAAACTCCTCGGCATGACCCTCCCCATGCACCTCGCGGCAGGCCTGGGCGATGCTGTCGACCCGGTCAGGAGTCGCTTCGAATGTCTGGCCTCCGTACTTCGCATCGAACGCCTGTAGCAACTCCTCGTCGGTCATCTCGTGGTAGACCTCGTTGTGAACCACCACATCCACGTCGAATTTCCGCCGCGGGGTGAGCTGCCCCTTGGGGTATCCCAGGCACACCATGACGACTGGAAAGACACCCTCGGGCAGCTTGAGCAGGTCCTTCAGTTCGTCAAGGCATTCGAGGACAGTGCCCACGTACACTGCCCCAAGCCCCATTGCATCGGCAGCCGTGCAGACAGTCTGCGCACAGATGACCACGTCCTGGAATGAGATCCAGAAGTGGCGGAACGCCCGTCGGGCCGAGAACGGAGCGTTCTCCAAAGCTGCCCACCGCTCCAGTCGGTGGAAATCGATGCAGAACACCAGGCTGACAGGGGCCTTCCCGATGAACGGCTGGTCGCCGCAGAGTGCCATCAGCCTCTGCCGCACGTCGGAATCGCGCACCCTGATCACAGAGTACGGCTGCAAGTTGCCGCCTGTGGCCGCATGGGAGGCCGCCGTAAGCACGGCGCGCAGCGTCTCATCAGGAACCGGTTCGTCCCTAAAGCTCCTGCAACTGGCCCTCTCATGCAGCATCTTCATTGTTTCATTCGGATAAGCATCGTCCACTTCACAACACCTCCAGCATCAGGTAGCACTGACGGGATCCATCATCATCACAGCTACTCCTTGATCCCTCCCAGTGTGAGCCCGGATATCAGCCACTTGGACGAGTACAGGAACAACAGCATAGCCGGGATTGCGACAAGCACCGACGCGGCCGCGAACATGTTCCATTGCGTGGAGAACTGGTCCATAAGTTTCTGAAAGCCCAGCGGCCATGTGAACATGCCGGCCTTCTGCAGCATGACCCTGGCCATCATGAACTCGCTCCAGGCAGTCATGAAACTGAACAGCCCTGCGATTGCCAGCGCGGGGGTAGACAGCGGCACTATGACCCGGTAGAAGGCCATGAGCGGGCCGGCTCCGTCCACCATCGCCGCCTCTTCCAGTTCCCGGGGTATGGTGTCGTAGTAGCCCTTCAGAAGCCATATGGAAAAAGGAACCGACCCAGCTGAGTAGCTCAAAATGATCCCCGTATAAGTGTTGAATAGCTTCAACCTTACTACCATCACGTAGATCGGAAGGAGAAGCATTCCGGGCGGCAGCATCTGCGTTGTGAGCAGGAACAGCAGGCCCTGGCGTCGGCCGGGGAATGACCACCGTGAGAAGGCATAGGCCGCAGCCGCGGCCAATAGAACTCCCACTATCACTGTAGCGATCGACACCAATAGGCTGTTCCACAGCCAGATAGTGAAGTCTTTCTCCATTATAAGGGTTTTGTAGTTGTCCAGAGTGGCGCCCTCAGGTATCAACGACAGGTCTGTAGCGAACAGCGCAGAACCCGGTCGAAGAGATATGCTGACTACACGCAGGAACGGGTATATGGCCACTATACACGCGCATATGAGCACAATGTGTATGAGCAGGCGTTTGGCCGGGCTGTCGCCGCGTGAGCCGTGGAAGAACCGGTTCATCGCTCGTCCACCCCCCTAAACCCCCCGGATGC
>DAOPWT010000206.1:0-2964 GCA_035351775.1 Bacillota bacterium
GGGGTGCGTCGAGATCGAGGCATGGTGTCAGCGCCCGCTGGAGCGGGAGTACGACTGCACGGTGCTGCGCCTGGCTGAAATCGAGGCAGGGGAGGCGCTGCCGTGACTGACACGCCCTGCCGCGATGCCGGGTACATGGAGGACGAGGCAGCACGCGTCGCCCGCTGCAACTGGATCGCCTGCGAGGACGGGCTCGGACTCGCTGCCCTCGGTCGATGCTCCGCGCGGGGAGACTGGACAGACCCGCACTGCCCCCGGTTCACGGCATCGCAGCCCCTGGGTATGATCACGCGGGCCGTGCTAGGCCCCGATCCGATGGAGGAGCAGCCATGACGACGGCATGGGCCGTGGTTTTCATCGGCGACGACGGCCGCCGGGAGATAGCGGCGGACACGATCCGGCGGACGCGCAAGGATAGCCAAAACGCAGCGGCAGATCCGCGCCAGATGTTTCCCCCCAGTGGCGCCGATGCCATCTGGCGCCGCCTCCGCCGCTCTGGCCGCGTCGCCTGCGTGCGGGTCGAGGTCCGGGAGGTGGAGGGGTGACAGGCTATGGCGCATTCCTCGACGCCAAGACGCACGTCGGGGCTGATCATGGATTCGACCCAATCTGGCAGCCGCAGAGTCTGTTCCCCTTCCAGCGCGCGCTAGTCGAATGGTCCTGTCGGAAGGGCCGCGCCGCGATCTTCGCGGACTGTGGCCTCGGCAAGACACCCATTCAGCTGACATGGGCAGAGAACGTAGCCCGATATACAGGCGGGCGAGTGCTTGTTCTGGCACCCCTGGCCGTCGCCTTTCAGACGATCAATGAAGGACGGAAGTTCGGGATAGACACGGTGCACCGTCGCGAAGGGATAGAGGCCACGGATCGAATCGTGGTGACAAACTACGAGCGCCTCCAACACTTCAAGCCTGAAGACTTCGCGGGTGTCGTCTGTGACGAGTCCAGCATACTCAAGAACTTCGATGGAGAGACGAGGAAACAGATAACCGACTTCATGCGGAAGCGCCCCTATCGGCTGCTCTGCACGGCTACAGCGGCTCCGAACGACTACATAGAGTTGGGCACCTCAAGCGAGGCCCTGGGCGACCTCGGATCGACCGACATGCTCCAGCGATTTTTCAAGAGCGTCAGTGGAACATACGCCCGGTGCGGAGGGCGATCAGGATATGGCGCCGCCCGTAGCACGGGGCACTTCTACCTTCGGCCCCACGCCGAGCGCGATTTCTGGCGCTGGGTGTGCTCCTGGGCCCGCGCCATGCGAAAGCCGTCGGATCTCGGATTCGAGGACGACGGATTCCGACTGCCTCCATTGAGCGTGCGCCAGCACGTAGTCAAGGCAAGCGCCCCGCGGGATGGATACCTGTTTGATCTTCCTGCCGTAGGGCTGGCCGAACAGCGGTCGGACTTGCGTCGCACGATCGCGGAACGGTGTGACATGGCCGCAGATCTCATCAACGCACACGATAGACCTGCCGTCGCGTGGTGCAATCTGAACGAGGAGGGAAATCGTTTAGCCAAGTCGATCCGCGGAGCCGTAGAGGTTTCGGGTCAAGACACCGAAGAACACAAGGAATCTACGTTCCTCGGATTCGTGCGCGGCGATATCCGGGTTCTTGTGACGAAGCCAACCATAGGGGGATTTGGACTCAACCTCCAGCACTGTGCTCATCAAACCTACTTTCCGTCACACTCTTACGAGCAATACTATCAGTCTGTGCGCCGGTGCTGGCGCTTCGGCCAGAAATCGCCCGTGGTTGTCGACATGATCACCACGGAAGGGCAGGCCGATGTTCTGTCAAATCTCCAGCGGAAGGCCGACGCTGCCGCGTCGATGTTTGAGAATCTGGTTGCTATGATGAGGGATGAGCTGCGGATTAGAAGGGTTCCGACTAACACACTACCCGAGGAGATACCGGCATGGCTGTAAGGGATCAGTTCGTCACGGATCGCTATGCTCTGTATAATGGGGATTGTATCGAGGTGATGGCATCCTTGCCCGATGCATGCATCGATCTATCGATCTATTCCCCGCCATTCTGCGGCCTATACAACTACAGTTCAGACGAGCGCGATCTATCAAACTGCCGGAGCTATACGGAATTTTTCGAGCACTATAACTTCGTCCTACAGCAGATCGCCCGGCTTACCAAGCCCGGGAGGATCACCGGAGTGCATGTAATGGACGTGCCCGGCCGAGGCAATGGAGCGACGGCACGCATGGGATCAGGAGCGAATCTGGGCACGGGCCTGATCGACTTTCCTGGTGATGTCATCCGTGCCCATGAACAGCATGGGTTCGTTTTCGCGGGGCGCCGTGCTATATGGAAGGATCCGCTTGGGGTCCGCAACCGCACAATGGCGAAGGGTCTCGCGCATAAGCAGATTGTCGAAGATTCGACGCTCTGCGATGTGGCGAGCGCCGACTATCTTCTCATGTTCCGCAGGGCTGGCGAGAATCAGATTCCCGTGGCGCATCCGCACGGGCTTCTTCGCTATGCCGGCGAACGTTCAATCCCTACAGACCTGATCCAGTATCGCGACTATCCCGGCAACCAGATCGAGAATCGCTATTCGCAGTGGATATGGCGTCAGTACGCGTCGTCTGTGTGGGATGATGTCCGGCTTGATCGGGTATTGCCATACCACGCAAGCCGCGACCCCGAAGACGAGCGCCATGTCCATCCGCTTCAACTAGACGTTATAGAGCGCGCCTGCATTCTATGGAGCAACGAGAACGAGGTCGTTCTTTCACCTTTCGCGGGCGTCGGCAGCGAGGTATACGGAGCGGTCCTCAATGGCCGCCGCGCTATCGGCATCGAGCTCAAGCCGTCATATTACAAGCAGGCTGTCCACAATATGGCCGTCTGCAAGCCCGACGGCGACCAGGAATCGCTCTTCGCGGCGGAGCCCCTTGACTGCGCCGACGCAGTAGACCATATTCCCGAAGCCGGGGCGGGCCCG
>DAOPWT010000207.1:0-2961 GCA_035351775.1 Bacillota bacterium
GTGACCATGCCGGAGGTGGAGATATTCCGGGCGCGGTCAGTGCACATCTCGTGTTCGCGGATGGAGACATATCATGTGGATGGCGAGGTGTTTGAAGCCGACGACATGCAACTGGTGCTGGTGCCGGCAGGCATCGACGTGGTCGTCGGGGAGGTGTAGCCTATGCGGCTCCTTCTGGCCGCTATCGTTGGCTACTGCGTAGGCTCGGTGTCTTCCGCCGTTATCGTGGGCAGAGCGGTTGGGGGCATTGACGTGCGAGAGTACGGGTCCGGCACCGCCGGCGGCGCCAATGTCGGAAGGTTGCTGGGCGTGAGGTACGGCGCGCTGGTAGCCTGCTGCGACGTGGTCAAGGGAATGGCCGCCGCACTCATCGGGCGGGCAATAGGGGGAGCGCCCGGGCAGATGGCATCCGGGGCGGCGGCGGTGATCGGGCACATCCTGCCGGTGTGGTTTGGATTTGCCGGCGGAAAAGCGATAGCTACGTTTTTCGGCTCGTGCGTGCTAACTGCGCCAGTGGCGGTGCTGCCTGCAGCGGCGCTCTGGCTTGCTGCGTATCTTGCTTTGCGCTCGGTAGCGCAGGCGTCTGCGATAGCTTCTGCATGCCTGCCCATCATAGGATGGGCGTGCCGCCTTCCATGGCAGCAGATACTGTACCTTGGTGTGATGGGGGCGGCTATCTGCCTGAGGCATGTGCGGCCGACGAAGCATGGAGCGCGCGGGCTGATGTTGATCGCCTTCGGCGTCGGGCTCTGCCTTCAGATGTTCCCTGCGGTAGCGAGTTCCGGCGAGTCCATCCGCGTCAGGGTCGGGCTCGTGGGCCTTCCAGCCCCTGTGGCGCTGGGCTCAAGTTCGAGTCAGGCTTCGCTGCGCATAGCGGGCAGCCTGAAGATGCCTGTAGCGCTGTTCCAGCTCGATGAGGCCGGGCAGATCGTATGCGTGGCTCCAGATGGAACACGAACCAGCCTTGAAAGCCCTGTGTCTGTGGAGATCGACGCTCTTGACCCAAGCTCGGCATCTGGCTCAGTCAGGCCGCTGATATGGGCAGGTCAGCCCGGAGACGTATACCGCGGGCAGTTTGAACTGGCACGCGGCAAATCCGGGAAGATCTACGTTGTTAACATCCTTGACCTGGAGGACTACGTGGCGGGCGTGGTGCCGTACGAGATCGGCGCAGGCGCGCCCCTAGAGGCCCTGAAGGCTCAGGCAGTCGTGGCGCGAACTGAAGCGGTGTCGGTTGCGGGGCGTCATGGCGAAGAGCCGTTCGACATGTGCTCCGCCACCCACTGTCAGGTGTATCGAGGAGCGTCCGCTGAACTTGGCCGGCCTGACGTGAGGCGAGCGGTGGAGGAGACGCGAGGCGAGGTTCTCTTCTATGATGGCAAACCTGCGCCCGGCGCCAAATACCACGCCTGCTGCGGGGGCGTTACCGAGAGCGCCGGCGCGCTGTGGCAATTCGATGTGCCGTATATGGTAGGGGTGGCCTGCAGCGTGCCGGAGGCGGGTGCGGCGCCAGATGGCCGGGCGGCGATGCGTGATGAGGAAGCAGTTCGCGCGGCCATAGCCACCTCCGATCCCCGTGACTTCTGCTATGGATCCAATGGATACAGGTGGAAGGTAGAATACACCGCCAGCCAGCTGGCGACGGTACTTGCGCCTGTAATCGGCGGCCTTGATCCTCCGAGCTCGCGGATCATTCGAGTTGCGGTGGTTCGGAGGACTCCGCGCGGCTCTGCTGTTCGCCTCAGGGTGACGACCACCGAAGGCGAATACGATATCGAGGGCGAGTACGCGATCCGGTCGGCGCTCGGGGGCACGGTCACCATCAAGAGCGGCGTATTCGTCGTGGACACTCAAGGCGATCCACCTTCGGCTTTTGCGCTTTCCGGAGCTGGGTACGGCCATGGTGTTGGGATGTGCCAGTACGGCGCCAGAGGAATGTCTAGGGCGGGATACAGCTACCGAGCGATATTAGGGCATTACTACCCAGGGACGACAGTGGAGCCTATACTCCGCTCTGCCGGCAATTGATGGTTGGGAACAGGTGATGTCCATGGATGACGGAATCTACGAGCGTGTGCAATCAGGCGACAAGAGCGCGATCAATGAGCTGTTCGAGGCTTACGCTGACACCGCTGCCAAGATGGCGAGGCAGATGGCCGGCGCATGCCAAGACCTGGAGGACATCGTCCAGGAGGCTCTTCTTCGGGCGTTCCGCTCGATTGGGAGTTTCAGATGGGACAGCTCCTTTCAGACATGGCTCTACCGCATAACTGTCAACGTGTGCCGCGATTTCGCCCGCAAATCTGCCGCCTGCCGGTGTGTGTCGCTGGATGAGATGTGCGGCGAGGATGAGAGCGCGGTAGGCACAGCTACATCTTCTGATGCCACTCAGCCTGAGGAGGAGGCCATCCGTATAGAGCAGCGCGAGGCGATTGCGCGCGCTGTAGCTGCGCTCCCTCGTTTGGATCGAGCCGTGTTCGTAATGCGCGAGATCGGAAGCTTGTCGTACAAGGACATTGCCAGCTCGCTCGGATGCTCGATCGAGAGCGTGCGTTCACGTCTGGCCCGTGCCCGCAGGCAGGTGCGCGTGAACATTCGAACGTTCCTTCCCGACGCCGCCCAGCCGTGACACGTTTTCCTCCGCCTCTCGTCTAATCCAAAGAGGGGGGGAATACGTGTGTCATTGGTCAGGATAGTAACCGATAGCTCCAACGGCATCCCGCCGGATTTCATAAAGAAGTACGGAATCGAGGTAGTGCCCATCCAGGTGCAGTTCGGTGCCGACTCGTACAAGGAAGGTCGGGACCTATCTTTGGCGGAGTTCTACAGACGACTTGACGAGCCTGTCCTTCCCACCACTTCGCAGCCCTCGCCCGGCGATTTCGTAGAGGCATACAAAGGACTTGTGGGCAAATGCGATGAGATCATCTCGATCCATCTCACATCCAAAGGCAGCGGCAC
>DAOPWT010000208.1:0-2958 GCA_035351775.1 Bacillota bacterium
TGGCAGCTGCTCAGCCTGACGGTCAAGGTCCCGTTCTAAGCTGAACGAACGAACAAGGGCCCTCGGAGCAATCCGGGGGTCCTTTTCTTTGCCGTGTTCGTATACTGACTCTGGCTCCGGAGAGCGCTTGAAGGGCTGTGTGCACAGCGCGGCGGAGCTGGAGGACGGCTATGCATTTCATTGAGGTCATTCTGCTTTCGGCTGCCATCAGTGTTGACGCGCTCGGGGCCGGCTTGACCTACGGACTTCGCAGGATCAGGGTGCCAGCTTACGCTGCGCTCCTTGTGGCCTTCACATCGCTTATGGGGATGGCGGTGTCCACTCTCGTGGGTTCGACTGCAGGCGGCTGGCTGACTCCGCTTCTTGCAGAGCGGATGGGCGGCACCATACTTGTGGCCATGGGCCTGTGGATATGCTGGGAGGGAATCAGGGATCGCAGGCGGAACAATGTGGCCAGTGGAGCTGACCTTCTGATGTCGCTGCGTGTAAGGCCGCTTGGAGTGATGATACAGGTGATGCGGTGCCCTGAGATAGCGGACGTCGACCGCTCGGGGCAGCTGGGCGCAGGCGAGGCGATGCTGCTCGGGTCGGCCCTGGCTCTGGACACGTTCGGTACGGGGCTCGCGGCAGGGCTGGGCGGGGGGAGCTGGATAATTGTAGCCATGGCTGTAGGGCTTATGACACTGTGTAGCTTCGCTGGAGGCACAGCTCTGGGGCAGCGCGTGCCTGAAGGATGGGGCGGGATATGGCTCAGGGTCGCTCCAGGAGTTATACTTACAGTTATGGGCCTGGCCTCGATCATATAAGGGCACATGTGGCGACGCGACGCGGGGCAGCAGTCGGGAGGGCTGGACATGATAGTTGTGGGTCTCGCGGGGAGAAGCGGGGCGGGCAAGAGCACGATAGCGGGCATGTTCGCCAGTCGCGGCGGGGCCTGCCTCGATGTGGATGAGGTGGCAAGGGGAGTAGTTCGCCCAGGCTCGCCGGTTCTCGCCGAGATCGAGCGGGCCTTCGGGCGCGAGTATCTCCTGCCTGGCGGCGGGCTTGACCGACGTAAGCTTGGCCGAAGGGTCTTCTCGGACCCGGCCGCGCTGGATCTGCTGAACAGGATTACTCATCCAGCCCTTGTGCGTGAGGTGAGCGAATGGATAGCCGAGCTTGGCGTGAGCGAGAACCCCCCGCCAGTTGCCGTGATCGATGCGGCGGTGCTCTTTGAGTCAGGATTGGCCAAGCTCGCGGACGCAGTGGTAGTAGTCGTGGCCAGTGAACAGGCGCAGGCCGAGCGGATTGCCGCGCGCGATGGGATCTCGCTGGGAGACGCGCGCGCCCGAGTCCGCGCTCAGAGGCCGATCAGTGAGATGGTGGAATGCGCCGACTTCGTGATCCGCACCGACTGCTCGCTGGATCAGACTGAAGCGCAGGTGGACAAGGTGTGGCGCACACTGCTGTCGGATCGCCGAATCTTGCCCGAGGGCAGGTCATGGCAGTAAGAGCGTGATGCATGGAGAAAGATGAAGCAATGCATGATGAAACGCGCTGCACCGGCATATGGGTTTAGTCGGGGTTGGTGAGATGCTGAAGACGCTTGCACGATTGATACGTATGGTGGTGATCCTGGCTCTGGTCGGCATGCTGGTCTCTATTGCGATCGGCACTCCGTGGGTTCAGCGCATGCTAAACCCCATTCACTACCTGGACCTGATTACCGCGTACTCGCGTCGGCATGACCTGGATCCTTTTGTAGTGGCTGCTATCATGAGGGTGGAGAGCCGGTACCAGCCCAGCGCCGTGTCATCCAAGGGGGCACGGGGGCTGATGCAGCTCATGCCGGACACCGGGCGGTGGGCCGCCGGGTGCCTGGGGATCGAGGGCTACTCCGATGACCTGCTATTCGAGCCCGAGGTCAACATCAGGATAGGAGCATGGTATCTCAAGCAACTCCTGAACCAATTCGGTGGCAGCCTCCCTGTGGCGCTTGCCGCCTACAACGGCGGACCGAGCAACGTGGAGAAGTGGTTGTCCGGCGGTCGGTGGTCGGGGAGCATCGACGATCTTCGGCGGATACCGTTTGCGGAGACGGCCCGGTACGTGGACCGGGTGAGCAGAGCGCACCAGCTCTACCTCAGAGCTTACGGATCTCGATGGCCCGGCGACGTGCCGCCACGTGTGCTATAATCACTCTGTGATGGGAATTGTGCGGGGGGCGGTTGTGGATATGAACACTCCAGGCAAAGTCGCCGATCTTTCGCAGGTGAAGGAGTTCACCGTAGATCCGGCCCGACGGCTCTTCTCGGCGACACACGATGAGATCATCAACGGCTACACTACAGACCTGTACTTTGTGAAGACTCGGCAGATACTGGGCTCAATGGGACTTGCCGATGCATGCGTTACAGCTGAGATATTCCCCAGGCGACAAGGCGTCCTGGCGGGTATCGACGAGTGCATGAACCTCCTGCTTGATACGGATGTCGAGGTATGGGCAATGCCCGAAGGCCAACCATTCGACGCCAAGCAGACCGTCATGCGCATCCGTGGCAAGTACTCGGAGTTCGGGATACATGAAACCGCACTCCTTGGGATACTCGCCAGCTCGAGCGCATGGGCTACAGCAGCCCGCGCGATCCGCGACGCGGCAGGCGGCAAGCCTTTCATATGTTTCGGCGCGCGCCACCTCCACCCGGCAGTCGCTCCGGTGATGGAACGGGCCGCAGTCGTGGGCGGCGCCGACGGAGCCAGCTGCATCCTCGGCGCGAAGCTCGCCGGCGTTGAACCCAAAGGCACAGTCCCCCATGCGGTCTTCCTAATTGCCGGCGACACTGTGGAAGTCGCCAAAGTGTACGATCGTGAGATGCCCCCGGGAGATGCTCGGATAATCCTAGTCGACACATTCAAAGACGAAGCCGAGGAGTCGCTGCGCGTCGCGGAGGCGCTTCGCGAGCGGCTGCAGGGGATCAG
>DAOPWT010000209.1:0-2928 GCA_035351775.1 Bacillota bacterium
ACCCCGTTCAAGATCGTCAGTGAGTACCTAGTGATAGCCGCCGTTATCGCCGGATCGCTCCTCCTCGCCAGGGAGCGCGACAAGATCGACAACTCGCTCTTCAGGGTGCTGATAGGCGCCGCAGGAGCAACCGTCGTTTCGGAATTCTGCTTTACTCTCTACCACGACGTCTACGCTGTTCCCAACTTCCTTGGGCACATCTTCAAGGTCATCGCCTATGGCTTTTTGTTTCGGGGCGTGGTTCTTCGCGGGCTATGGGCTCCGTACGATTCGATCTTCGCCGAGCTGCAGGCAAGCGCTGTACGCGATTCGCTCACGGGGCTGTACAACAGATTCGGTTTCCTTCAAATCGCGCAGCGCGAAATGGAGGCTGCCGCCGGCAAGCCTGGTGGCCAGATCGGCGCCCTCATGGCGGACCTCGACAAGTTCAAGCGTGTGAACGATACCTTCGGCCATCTCGCGGGCGACCTGGTCCTCATCCAGTTCGCACGCATCCTCGCAGCCTCCGTCGGCCCTGCCGACACGGTAGCGCGCCTTGGGGGAGATGAGTTCGTCATCTTGGTTCCAGGCGCCGATGGAGAACGGGCATCAGCTGTCGCCCGTATCATAAGGCAGAAGGTACGCGCATGGACCCAGCGGTCGGAAACGGCAGCAGGACTTGATGTGAGCATAGGCGTTGCACTGTGGACGCCCGATGTGGGAGGCGACCTGGATACTCTGCTTCGGGAGGCCGACGACGCCCTGTACAGGGAGAAGGAGTCGAAGAAAGCCAACACTGCGCTCGCGGGCCCGGGACCCGAATAGGGATCCCGGCCCCGCGGAAATGGCGGCTATTCATGCTGTGGGCTGCCCAAGCAGTCGCGCCAGAGCTGGCCCTATACCTGCGCACCCAGGACCATGTCCATGAGTTCCAGCGTGTAGCAGGCTTCGCGCTCCATGTGATGCAGCAGATGATACGGGAAGTTCACCTGCCCGGTGGGCACATTGCAGCACCCAATCGACTGCTTGAGGCATCTCAAGTAGCATACCCACGCATTCACCGCGTCGCGGCTGCGGGCAATCAGCCCGCGCATGTCCATAAGCGATGCTCCCGCCAACCTTGCCTGAGACATCTCGCGGAATGGCCCCATGCCCATCTCCCCTAGCTCGCGCGCCTTCGCTGCGAGCTTATCCTGGACAATGGGGCGGAAGAACAGACTCAATACGGCGCCATGCTCAGCATCGATGTCGGCGAAGAACAGAATCTCGTCCATTAGGACCACTTTGGCGCCCTGCCCCATACAGGGGATCACACTCCTTGGCGCGAGGCATGCCGGGCAGTTCTCCTCGGCGGGAGGCGCCGGGATCTCCAGATCCGACCGGGTGGGAACGGGCCATCCCACAGGCCTGTTTATCACGCCGAGGAAGAAGTCGGCTTCGCGCCTGATGTGTTCCAGCATGTCAGCCGGCAGCTGGATGTTGATACGGCACTCCCTAACCATTGCAGCCAGGTTGCGCTTAAGCTCCCTAAGGGGAGTCACTCTCCGGTTCGTCTCTGCTATGAGGCCCTCCACCTGCCCCGGGCAAAATGGTGGGCATGCGGACTGCACCAGTGCGAGGAGTTCATCAATGCCTGCGCCCAGGCAGTCGACATAACGAAAAAGCCCCTCATCAGTCACGTCCAGTCCGCCTCGGATTATCTTGGCGTGGTCTGACATAGTCTGAAGCCAGAATCGCATCTCTTCGACCACGCCCATCGCCAGACCGGGCGGGAGAGTCGGTAGAGACGGCTGCGGTATCATGCTCACGTCGAAGCCACCTCCGCTTTAAGCGATCACCATAGCATAGTCAAGCGGAGGCATGTTCGCGACAGCGACAGGCTCAGGTCCTGCCGCTGTCAAGCGCTTCCCGAATGGCGGGCACGGCAGCCTCAGCCGCCCGAAACCCCTCGGTGATCAGCTCGGGTCCACGCCAGAATTCGGCGCCAAACACCTCGCCCACTTGAGGCCTGATCACGACTGTCGCCATGCAGGCAACCGGCGCCGCCACGAGGCGGCCCATGATGTCGAATGAGTTGATCAATGTGGAGACTATGGAAGGAGCCTTCCCCAGCTGCTCTGGAGATGGCTTGAGCACTGGCATTACGTCAACAGCAATCGACACATCGACTCCCAGCGCAGCCAAGTAGTTCGCGGGTATTGGGTTCAGGATGCCTCCATCCACGAGCGCGCGGCCTGCGTGCATCACTGGCTGGAGCACGCCGGGAATCGACGACGACGCCCGTATCCCCTTGTGAATGGGACCATCTTCGATGACTACTTCCTCGCCTGTGTTGATATCCGCGGCAGTACAGGCGAACGGCAGTCGCAGCTCTTCGAACGTCTTCCCTCTCGTCAACTCCTCAAGCAGCGCGTCCATTTTGGTGCCGCTGATCAGGCCGCCGCGGTTCGGAACGGTCAAATCAATGTGGCGGAACACTTCCCGCCTGTCAATTGACATCCCGATCTCCAAAAGCTCTGATGCAGCCATGCCGGCGGCGTAGCATCCCCCGATCACAGCCCCCATGCTACAGCCCACTATGACGTCGACTGGGATGCGTGATCTGAACAGCACCTCCAATACCCCGATGTGAGCCAGACCACGCGCGGCCCCGCTTCCAAGAGCCAGGCCCACTGTTGGGCGCTTGACCCCATCCATCCTGGCCCGAAGGCGTCTTTGCGTTGCAGTAAGCCTGGTCTTGAGCGCCTCGACAGGAGTCGCGACCAAGCTCTGCCCTGCAGTGATCAGTCCCATTGAACACACCCCCGACACACCGCATGATATGAAAAGCCCCGAAACCTCAGTTTCGGGGCATATGCGCAATATAACTGGTCGGAGCGGGGAGACTTGAACTCCCGGCCTCTTGCACCCCAAGCAAGCGCGCTAGCCAAACTGCGCCACGCCCCGACC
>DAOPWT010000210.1:0-2920 GCA_035351775.1 Bacillota bacterium
GCTGAAGTCGAGGAGAAGACTGAGTTCGACGTGATACTAGTGAGCGCCGGCGACAAGAAGATCCCCGTTCTCAAGGTCGTGCGCGAGCTGACCGGGCTGGGCCTGAAGGAAGCCAAGGACCTCGTCGACAACCCGCCCAAGCCTGTGAAGGAAGGCGTCAAGAAGGAAGAGGCGGAGGCCATCAAGGCCAAGCTGGTAGAGGCTGGAGCGCAGATCGAGATCAAGTAGGTTGCCGCGTTCCGCATCGATGTATTCGGAAACGCGCCCGGCCCGCCGCCACACATCTGTGAGGTGTCTTGCGGGCCGGGCAGCGTCGCGCCGCGCTGGGCCCGACCGTGCCGCCTTTCAGACCTCCCGCAGGCAGGGGGTCGCGACGTCCCCGGCAACAACGCCACAGGGCCGAGCAAATTGTCTTGACTCAGTGGCGGTCTTGTGATAACATGACTTATTGTCACAATGGGGTATAAGGGGACAGATGAACAAGCATGATATTGACAAGTTTGGTGTATTAGTTTGAGCGCGGATTTGACTGGAGGAGGGGCGCCAAAAGTCATTGAGGTCCGCGCTATTCGTTATGCCCGGGAATCATACAAGGAAGCAGGGTGGATTGCATGGGCATTGCCGAGAGACCGATGGTGCGCAAGAGGATATCTTTCTCCAGGATAAAGGATGTTCTTGAAGTTCCCAACCTCATCGAGATCCAGCAGAAATCGTATCAGTGGTTTCTCGATGAGGGCCTGCTCGAGACGTTCCGCGACATCTCTCCGGTGCAGGACTTCACGGGAAACCTTGCCCTCGAGTTCACCGGATACTCGCTCGGGTCGCCCAAGTACACAGAGGACCAATGCAAACAGCGTGATGTGACATATGCGGCTCCGCTCAAGGTGAAGGTACGGCTGATTAACAACGATACTCGTGAGGTCAAAGAGCAGGAAGTATTCATGGGGGATTTCCCTCTGATGACCGAGACCGGCACTTTCATCATCAACGGGGCTGAGCGAGTCATCGTCAGTCAGCTCGTACGGTCGCCGGGAGCCTATTTCGATACCACAAAAGACACTTCCGGCAAGACGCTGTACAGCGCGTCCATAATCCCCAACCGCGGCGCCTGGCTGGAGTTCGAGACCGACGCGGCTGATGTGGTGTACGTGCACGTTGACCGGACGAGAAAGATACCTGCAACGGTTCTTTTGAGGGCGCTTGGATTCGGTTCGACTCAGCGCATAATGGAGCTGTTTGGCGAGAACGAGTTCATCCGGAACACGCTTGAGCGCGACAACACCAACAACGAGGAAGAGGCTCTGGTCGAGATCTACAAGAGGCTTCGCCCTGGCGAACCGCCTGCTGTGGAGAGTGCCAGGTCTCTGTTTGAGTCGCTTTTCTATGACCCCAAGCGGTATGATCTCGGGGGGGTCGGGCGCTACAAGCTCAACAAGAAGCTCGAGCTTGCCGACAGGCTTATCGGCAAGTCTCTGTCGAGAGCTCTGATGAGCGACGACGGCGGGCCTGGCCAGGCCGGCGCCGGTCGTGTCGTGGACCCTGACACCGGCGAAGTGCTGGGCGATGTTGCCTACTTTGAGGCAGAGATGCCGCGCGCAGGCGAGAAGATCACTGCCCGCAAAGCCGAGATCGTGCGGATGGCGGAGCACGCTCTGCACCTCACAGAAGCTTACGTGCTTGGCCCCGATGGTAAAGAAGCGAAGATCCTGGGTAATGGCTATCTGGCGTCCGACGTCAAGGTGATTACGCCTGCCGACATCGTAGCTGCAGTCAACTACTTGGTCAATCTGCAGCACAGTATCGGCGTCACGGACGACATTGACCACCTGGGCAACCGCAGGCTCAAGTCTGTGGGCGAGTTGCTGCAAAACCAGTTTCGGATAGGGCTGTCGCGCATGGAGCGTGTCATACGCGAGCGCATGACGATTCAGGATGTGGAGGCCGTTACCCCGCAGGCCCTTATCAACACCAGGCCTGTTGTGGCGGCGGTCAAGGAGTTTTTCGGGTCCAGCCAGCTATCGCAGTTCATGGACCAGACCAACCCGCTGGCAGAGCTGACGCACAAGAGGCGTCTGTCGGCGCTTGGCCCTGGAGGGCTTTCCAGGGAGAGGGCCGGTTTCGACGTCCGCGACGTGCACCACTCTCACTACGGTAGGATGTGTCCGATCGAGACACCTGAAGGCCCCAACATCGGGCTGATCGGATCGCTCTGCACTTACGCTCGGATCAACGAGTACGGTTTCATCGAAACACCTTACCGGAAGGTTGAGGACGGCAAGGCCACCGGCGAGATTCGGTACCTCACTGCCGACGTGGAAGACAGATACACGATCGCTCAGGCGAACGAGCTGCTGAACGATGATGGAAGCTTCGTTAACCCCAGAGTCACGTGCCGGTTGAAGGAAGACATCGTCATTGTGTCGCCCTCGCAGGTCGACTTCATGGACGTGTCGCCCAAACAGCTAGTGTCGATCGCCACCGCGCTCATCCCGTTCCTGGAGAACGATGACGCCGGGCGTGCGCTCATGGGTTCCAACATGCAGCGCCAGGCTGTGCCGCTTGTCCGGACGGAGGCGCCGCTTGTGGGAACCGGCATGGAGCTTAAGGCAGCCGTGGATTCTGGAGTGGTTGTCGCAGCTAAACGGGCTGGAACCGTGGAACGCGCCTGCGCCGACTTCGTCAGAGTTCGTAGGGACGACGGGGAGGTCGACCACTACAACCTGATGAAATTCGCCCGCTCCAATCAGGGCACGTGTATGAACCAGCGACCCATCGTGAGGGTGGGTCAGCGTGTAGAGGTCGGCGATGTGCTGGCCGACGGCCCGTCAACTGACCAGGGTGAAATGGCCCTCGGGCGCAATGTGCTGGTGGCGTTCATGCCCTGGGAGGGCTGCAACTATGAGGACGCGATCCTCATATC
>DAOPWT010000211.1:0-2897 GCA_035351775.1 Bacillota bacterium
TGGAACCGCTCAAGATCGTCCTTGTTGAGATTGGGGAAAGTAGTACGTCCCGTGGTACTCAGCAGGCGGCGCATCCCAGCCTCGATGCAATATCTCACAAACCTAGTCTCCGTGTCGGAAGCCCCGCGAACCGATCCGATCCCACGCCCGATGGCGTATGCTCGATCCGCCCAGTTTAGCCTGCCAGTAGTCGACCCTCTGACACAAAGCAGGATATCGCCCTTGTTGCACGCCCTCACGGGATCGGTAGTGAACACAGTGCATTGAGGATGGCTGGGACCGAATTCTGTCGGCCCGTTCAAAAGTGGCAATCCCTCTCCGGTCTCATTATACGTGTCACCTTTCGGTGATACTCCCATGGTGACCGTAGCCACTGTTGCCAGTTCGACATACTCCGTCACCATGAGACTAGACCCCCCGCAAAATACGATCGACATTCGTAGAAATCCGCTTCTGGAGCACCGCTGCAGCCGAGTTAAGCTCTTCGAACTGTTCGTTGAGTTCAGCGAGTCGGCTGGTAAAGTCCCATGCATTGCTTTCTCGGTTCTGTACTCCCACATACCTCCCCGGGTTCAGGCTCCACCCCTGCTCCTCGATTCCCTGTACCGTCGCCGCCTTGCATAGCCCAGGCACATCCGCGTACTTGCCCTCGGGGAACGATTCCTTCATCAGTCCATCGCTGTCCTCGCGGTTCTCCACCGGCTGCCCTCTGTAGAGCCTCACGATGTTGGCGATGAACTCAATCTGGGCGGGAGCAAACTCACGCAGGGCACGGGTTACCTGGGTGAATATCTGCCTGGCGTCGATGAAGAGTACCTTGTCACTTCGGTCGGTGTTTACCTTGGCTCTGTCGAAGAACCACAGAGTGCAGGGGAGTGTTACTGTGTAGAAGAAGTTCGAGCCGATGGAGATGATCACGTCCACAGCGCCTGTCTCGATGATCTTCTTCCGTATTTCGAGTTCAGAGCCTCTGGCGTCGCTTGCGGAGTTGGCCATGACGAATCCGGCACGGCCCCGCTCGTTTAGGGCGCTGTAGAAGTCCTGAATCCAGAGGTAGTTGGCGTTGTCAACAGTGGGTATCCCGAACTGGTACCTGGGGTCGTCCTTGATCTTCTCCTTGTCTACTCCGTCCACATTGAACGGTGGATTGGCCATTACGAAGTCGAACCTGCCCCGGCAGTTATGCACGTTCTCGTAGTAGGTATTGGCCTGCCGTATGTCGCCGGATAGTCCGTGGACGGCAAGGTTCATCCTGCACAGGCGCACGGTCTCGAGGACCTTCTCCTGGCCGAATATGGAGAGCTCCGATCCGGGATCCTTCTGATGGTTCCTGATGAACCTGGCGCTCTGCACGAACATGCCGCCCGAGCCGCAGGCGGGGTCCAAGATGCGGCCATGGAAAGGCTCTATCACCTCGACTATAAGCTTGACCAATGAGCGAGGCGTGAAGAACTCGCCTCCGCGCTGGCCTTCGGCCATGGCGAACTTGCCGAGGAAGTACTCGTATATCCCGCCGAAAACATCTCCCTCGACATCCATAGGGATCTCCGAGAAAGACTTGAGGAGGCCTACTAACAGGTCATTGGAGAGACGGTTGTATGTTTTGGGCAGGACGTCTTTGAGATCGCTGTTCTCGCGCTCCACGGCCCTCATGGCGTCGTTGATGGCCATTCCGATATTCGCGCCCTCGGGAAGAGCCAGCAGGTTCGCATATCGAGCCTCCTCGGGCAAGTACAGCACGCCCATGGCCTGGTAGTCGATCTTGCCGATATCGCGACGACTGTCGGCAGACTCTGCCTGTGAGCGGAGTTTCATCTCTGCAAGCGAGAACCTGTAATCAGCAAAACGGAGAAAGATAAGGCCCAGCACAGGTACGGAATACTCAGAAGACTTCAGATTGGAGTTCGCCCTGAACTGGTCAGCCGCAGCCCAGAGCTTGCTCTCGATATCGCCGTTTATGGTAGCCACACAGATCACCTCAATAGAAATGCCAATGACGCTTCAGCGCCCTCAGCACCGTACCGGTCAGCGATCACCTTGTCGCTGCAGCGAAAGACGCCGCCAGGTGCCTCTTGTCGGATTCGTCAGAATGCGGGAATGTCCTCCAAAACCCGATGGCGTGCAGGCAGTCTTAGGAGCACGCCTCCTTCACTATCTGCCACACTCTATTGTCCCAACGCTTCATGTTGCCGTTGAACATCTTCATGTAGTCGAAGGCGCTCATGTCGTCGTATGACCTCAGGCTCGGGTCGGCCCCGGCCCGGAGAAGGGTCATGATCACCTCGGGATTTCGATTGCGCATCGCCGCTTTCATCAGGGGCGTCATGCCATCTTCCCCTCTTGAGTTGATGCCCGCGCCCCTTGCCAACAGCATTTTGACGACTTCGGGGTTGGTGTTCTCGAACGCGGCGGCCCTCAGCAGGTCATCTATGGTCCACCGCCCGCCATCAGGGCCGAAGCCCAATTCCAGGAGCACGGCTAGAACCTTGGGGTTAGGATTGGAGTATGCCGCCATCAGGGCGTATACCTCGAGGTCCTCGTCTTTCGGGTCCGGCCCGAGCGCGGCTCGTATGATTGCCCTCACTACCTCGGGATTGGGGTTGTGCGTCGCCGCGAAGTCCAGCGGGGAATAGCCTTCATCACCGCTGAGGTTGAAATCGGTCCCATCCGCCGCCAGTTTCTCTATGATCTTGGGGTCCCGCGCGCGCTCGGCTGCCAGCATCACCAGCCTACGTCTTCTGCTTCGGCCTATCCCTTCCACCACAGCGTCACACCTCACATTCATGATGCCACGACGCGGAGGAGACTCGCGGTAGCTATCGCCGTCCCTTCATCCATTACGATCCATTCGCGTTAGCGGTCGCCTCACCTTCTCGAAATATCGTGCTCGGCGGATC
>DAOPWT010000212.1:0-2840 GCA_035351775.1 Bacillota bacterium
AGGCTGACGTCGCGCACCTCGCCCAGTTCGCGGGCTGCCCACAGCACCTGGGGCGCAGACGTCTTCCTGCGGTCAAAGGCCAGGTCCACGGCCCGGGCAGAGTAGTCCACCGCTGTGATAACGCACAGCGCTTCTTCCTTGGCACACTCTGGGGCGTCTCCCGGTGTCTTCCCAAGCACCTGCCCGGCGGCCAGGCCGGGAGCGATACTCGACAGGCGCAACCGCATCGTGGTGGGCAGGCCGGCGCTGGCTATGAGCGACTCCAGATTGCCGTCGAACATCAGCTTGCCGTGGTTTATCACCATCACCCGTTCGCACAGCTCTTCAATATCGCGCATGTCGTGGGTGGTGAGCAGGATCGTGACGCCGCGGTCGCGGTTGACCCGGGTCAAAAAGCCGCGCACCTGCGCCTTAGCCATGACGTCCAGGCCGATGGTGGGCTCATCCAGGAACAACACGCGCGGGGCGTGGATGAGCGCCGCTGCAATGTCCGCCCGCATGCGCTGCCCCAGCGACAGCCGGCGCACGGGAGTGTCGAGGAACTCGCCCAGTCCAAGCATATCGGTGAACTCGCTCATGAAGCGCCGGTAATCGGCGGGCGCCACGTCGTACATCGCGGCCAGTATCTCAAAGGAATCGATAGTAGGCAGGTCCCACCAAAGCTGCGTGCGCTGGCCGAACACCACACCGATCTGCTGCGCCACCTGCTGCCGCGCATGCGCCGGCGACAGCCCGTTCACCTCGACATGCCCTGATGTCGGATGCAGAATCCCTGTGAGCATCTTCACGGTAGTGGACTTCCCCGCCCCATTCGGCCCGATGTAGCCCACGAACTCGCCCTGAGAGATATCGAAGCTGACACCGTCCACGGCGATCACGTCTCTGGTCTCGCCGGCTACCAACTGCCTTACGCTACCCCAAAGCCCGGGCTTCCTCACCCCCACACAGTACACCTTGCGCAGCCCGTCCGCCATGACTGCGGTGGCTGCCCCCATACTGCTCATAGCCTATCACCCCTCCCGCATCGAGAATCGCAAGCCGCAGTAAGCCCTGATATCCCCCCAGCGTACCACGATAGGCCCGAACCAAACCCCTACGTCCCAGTGCTCGTGTAGTGCGCCTCCCCTGTCTTCCAAAGCGTAAGGGCCGCCCATACCGCCACCGGGCAGGCAAGCGCCGGCCATAGCAGGTCGAGGGCCGTGCCACCCTTGTCCAGTATGAACCGAAGTGGAACGTAGGCGCCGAGGCCCAAGGGCAACAGCGTGACGAAGACCCATCGGAGCCAGGACGGATATATGTCCAGTGGGTATGATGTGGCCGTAGACGGCGCGTTCATCGTGAACACCTGCAGTTCGTCAATGCGCACAATCCAGAATCCTGCTGCCGCCGTGGCAAGCCCAACCGCAAAGTAGAGCAGCGCACTCCATGCCACCGAGGCCAGCAGCCAAACAGCGTCCCATCCACCGATCACACCTGTCGCCACAAGCCGCGGCGCCGCGAGGGCTGCAGCCGCTATCCCCTGGGCAAGAAACGCAAGACGATCAATGCCCACGCCCCGCGCCAGCAGGGTGAAGAGCGTGGGCCACGGCCTGATCAGCAATGTATCGAAATCACCATTGACCATGTACAGCTCAAACCTGTCGAGCTCGTTGCAGAGCAGCATGTATACCCCATTGCCCATGCGCGACACAGCGTATAGCATTGCGATATCGAAGATGCTCCAGCCCATCACCGGCCCGAACCTCCAAAGCACGGCGCCAATGAACAGCATGCCCTCGGCCCCCATGAGGGTCTGAATCAGAGTGCTCCCGAGGAAATCCAGCCGGTACTGCATCTTCCCCCTGAGGCTTGCCGACACCAGTATTCGGTACACTCGTGCCGCTCGCCCAAGTCGCACAGAAGTCATCCCCCCTGCACCTCCAACCGCCGGCGTGCCCGGCTCGTGGCACGGCGCGCCACAATGGTGAGAACGGCCGCCCAAGCGATGCCCGCCGCCAGTATAGGCGCCGGCTCCGAAAGCTCCAGGTAGATGCGCGCAGGGTAGTAGGCCAGATGAGCGAAAGGCGATGCCTTGGCCACCAGCTCCAGTGGGCGCGGCAACACCTCAAGCGGCATAGACAGCCCGCCCAGCAGCGCTTCCATGGAAAACAGCACCCACGAGAGCGTGCGTATCTCATTGGTCCAGAAAGACGATATGCCAACCAGGTAGTTCAGAGAGATGCCGATGTATCCGCCGACTGCAAGTGACGCAACGGCCACAAGCCATGTCGAGGCTGATTCAGGCGGACGCAGCTGCGCGAGGAGCGAAAGGACTAGGCCCACCGGAAGGCCGCGGAACATGAAGCTGTACACCTGCCCGCCATACTCGAAGGACATGTTGTACCAGAAGAAGTCCATGGGGCGGGCCAGTTCCACCGCAATCCTGCCGGACCTGACCGACTGGACCATCCGCTGGCGTATCTTCATGCCGAACTGCGTGAACCATGCCGTGGTCTGGTTGATGCAGATGTACTGAGCGATCACCGACGAGGAATACGCGCCGAAACCGGATTCGGGCGTCACCGCCCGCCACACGTATATGTAGATGAGGCCGAAGACCACACTGGCCATTGTGTTCACTAGATGAGACGCGGAGTACTGAAGACTCTGTGCAAACCCCTTGCCTGCCAGCACCCGCCACTGCTTGACCGCGGCATGCACGTCGGAACACCCCCGCCCCTGCTCTCTCCGTTCCGATTGAGCCCTCGCCCGGCCACAGCCAGCCGAGACCTCTGCTTCCAGCGCGTTCGTCTACAATACCACAGTGTGCGGGGGCCCTGCAAGCACCAACCGCCAGTCGG
>DAOPWT010000213.1:0-2838 GCA_035351775.1 Bacillota bacterium
GCCACCGCGGCCACTAGCAGCTTGTTGGAGCCCAGGCCCACCTCGGATGCCGAATGCCTTTCAGATCGACAGTGAAAGACGTAGATCAGCTGCGACATGACCAGGGTGCAGAAGGCCATAGTGCGCGCTGTGGCGAGGTCGTGGCCGAGCGCCAGGCCTGCCAGGATGTAGCAGGCGATTGTGCACAGCCCGATGAAGGCGCCCTGCGCCATGATCCTTACGCCCAGCCCGTGCGCGAATACGCCCTCGTCCGGTCGGCGGGGCGGTCGCGACATGGCCTCAGGATCGGTGGGATCGGCGGCCAGGGCCATTGCCGGCAGGCCGTCTGTCATCAAGTTCATCCACAGCAGTTGAATGGGAGTGAGCGGCAGCGGAAGTCCGGCCATCGCCGTAAGGAGCATTGACGCCACCTCCCCCACATTGCTCGCCAAGAGATACCTGATGAACTTGCGGATGTTGTCATAGATCGAACGGCCTTCCTCGATGGCGGCAATGATCGTGGCGTAGTTGTCGTCTCCCAGAACCATGCTGGAAGCCTCCCGCGCCACGTCGGTGCCCTTGAGGCCCATTGAGATCCCGATGTCGGCCTCCCGGATGGCAGGGGCGTCATTCACCCCGTCGCCCGTCATGGCCACTATGTGGCCGCGCTGGCGCAGAGCCCTCACTATCCGAAGCTTGTGCGCTGGGGCCACCCGGGCGAACACGGCTGCGGTATCGACTATGCGCATCACCTCGTGATCCGAGGCGCTGTCCAGCTGCTCGCCGCTGACTATCAAGGAGGAGCGCGGGCGTCCATCAGCCAGCGGGCCGGGCGAGATCAGCCCTATCTGTACGGCGACCGCCTCGGCCGTTTCGGCGTGGTCGCCGGTGATCATGATGGTGCGAATGCCGGCACGCTTTGCCCGTTCCACCGACTTAGCCGCCTCCGGTCGCGGCGGGTCCATCATCCCCGTAAGTCCCAGGAATGTGAGATGCGGATGCACCCTGGCCTCGCCGCCCGCCCGTTCGTCGATGAGGTTGCCGCGCGCGCACGCCAACGCCAGCACACGCATGGACCCGCGTGCCATGTCCGAATTATGCGCGAGCGCCTCCTTACTGAACCGCTCGTCGAGCGCGGCCCGCTCCTGCCCCGCGTATCGGCTGTCGCATAGCTGCAGCACCGTTTGGGGCGCCCCCTTCACGAACGTGAACACACCCTCAGGCCCTCGGCACGCAACAGCCATCATCCTTCGCTCCGGCTCAAACGGGATCTCCGACACGCGCTCAAGAGCGTGCGCCCGGCGCATGACGTCCAGCCCGCCTTTGTGGGCCATTGCCAGAAGCGCCCCTTCAGTCGGGTCGCCCACAACTGCCCAGGCTCTACGCCTGGCGGACGGGCCGGCAGAGCCGGGGCGAGGAGCGGTCTGCCCCGACTGTTCTCGAGTCAGGCTGGCATCATTGCACAAAGCCGCACATAGCAGCAGATCGCGCAGGGCAGGATCCGAGGCCGGATCCTCGATCCGCCGCTCAGCCTCTGCAAGGCCTGCCCGCCCCGACACAGCCCCATGCATCATGCCGATTCCCGTTCCGCTGAGCTCCCGAAACTCGCCCTCCGGCGCGTACCCCGAACCCGTCACACGCAGTTGCCGGTCGATCAAGTCAACGGCGACTACCGTCATCTCGTTGCGCGTCAGGGTGCCGGTCTTGTCAGCGCAGATCACTGTGGCGCACCCCAGGGTTTCGACTGCCGAGAGGCGACGGATGACCGCGTGGCGGGCGCTCATCCTCTGAACGCCCAGGGCCAGGCTGATGGTGACTATCGCAGGCAATCCCTCAGGTATGGCAGCCACAGCCAGGCTCACGCCGGCCATGAACATGGACTGCACTGACTCGCCCCGCCCAATGCCCAGCGCAGCCACTGCCGCACAGATCAGCAGGCAGCCCAGCACAAGCCATCGCCCCAGTTGCGCCAATCGTCGCTGAAGCGGAGTCGCTCCTTCCGACGCTCCGCTGATCATCCCGGCAATCAAGCCCATCTGCGTTTCCATCCCGGTGTTTACCACGAGGGCCGTCCCCCGCCCTCGCGTGATCACCGTCCCGGCGTGCAGCATGTTGCGGCGCTCGGCCACGGGAACAGACTCGCGCATGATGGAATCGGCATCTTTGCGCACAGGCCTCGATTCGCCGGTCAGAACCGATTCGTCGGCCTCCACCCCATGACACTCCACCAGACGTGCATCGGCCGGGACCCTGTCGCCCGGCCCCACCAAGATCACATCCCCGGGCACGAGTTCCACCGCGTCAACGCGAACCGCCTGCCCGTCGCGGACTACAGTGGCCTGAGGCGCCGCCAGCCTTCGCAGGGCAGAGAGGGCACGTTCGGCCCTGAACTCCTGCACGAAACCGAGCAAGGCGTTCATCACAACGATGGCGAGTATTGCCACCACATCCCGGTATTCGCCGAGCACTGCAGACACAGCCGTCGCCCCAAGCAGCACCAGCACCATGAAGTCCTGGAATTGCCCTACCAGCATGGCCAGGACGGATGGGCCGCGAGCCGCCCGGATTTCATTGGGGCCGTACGCAGCCTGCCTTGCCTGCGCGTCCCGGGCATCTAGTCCGCGCTGAGCAGAAGTCTCCAGCTCGCGCTCGACCACACCCACAGTGACCGAATGCCACACATGCTCAACCGACATTTCGCCGACCACCTCCGCCCCTGCCGCCCCGGCAGAGAAGTCTCGTCCAATATACCTATGGGCCTTTGGCGGCGTTAATACCACGGTCGGCAGGTTCCCCCCAGTTACACCCCGCGGCGCCCTGCAAGCCCCTCACAGCTCCCGACCTTCGGTCAGCCCCGTT
>DAOPWT010000214.1:0-2820 GCA_035351775.1 Bacillota bacterium
GCCGCTGTTATGGAACACATTACCGACGTTGTTTACGAGTCGAAATTCGTGTACTACTCGCGGACCTTCGACGACAAGGTCCGCACATTCTGCATGTGTCCCTATGGCGAGGTAGTGACTGAGAACAACGCCGGCCTGATGACGGTGAATGGCCACAGCTACGCTGAACGCAGAACTGAGAACACCAACTTCGCTCTGCTCGTCAGCAAGAACTTCACTGAGCCGTTCAAAGAGCCGATACTCTACGGCAAATACGTAGCCGGCCTCGCCAACCTGCTGGGCGGCGGCGTGATCGTGCAACGGCTGGGTGATCTGATAAATGGTCGCCGCACTACTGCGGAAAGGCTTCGCAAAGGGACCGTGACGCCTACGCTCGAGGACGCTACCTGCGGGGATTTGAGCCTGGTCTTCCCATATCGGCACCTTGTCGACATTACGGAGATGCTTCAGGCTCTCGACAAGATAGCGCCCGGCGTGTACTCAAGAAACACCTTGATCTACGGGGTTGAGGTGAAGTTCTACTCCAACCGGCTCGAGCTCAGCGGCGATCTGGAGACGCAGGTGGCGAACTTGTTTGCCGCCGGCGACGGCGCCGGCGTGACCCGCGGCCTGATGCAGGCGTCCGCATCCGGAGTGGTGGCTGCGCGCGGGATTTTGGCACGCGCCGCGGGGAGGGCGTAGGCATGGGAGATGCTATCGGCGGCGACTCCGGCGTCGTCAAGCTGAAACCGGGCAGAGACGCAAGGGCTAGGGCGGGCCATCCCTGGGTATATGAAGGAGAGATAAGCCGCATTCGTGGCAATCCGCCTGATGGCAGCATAGTCGCGGTTTGCAGCGGATCCGGATCGTTCATTGGACGTGGATACCTTAACCGCGCCTCGCAGATCGCTGTCAGGCTTCTGACGTGGAAGGACGAACCTGTTGATAACGAGTGGTTTGCCCGTCGGCTTCAGGACGCCTTCCGCTATCGCGATCTCGTGGCGCCGGAAGCTCGCTCGTGCAGGCTAGTGCATTCGGAGGGCGACGGACTTCCCGGGCTCATAGTGGACAGATACGAGGGATGCCTGGTGTTTCAGTTCCTCACTCTCGGGATGGATATCCGGAAGGATGCTCTGGTGCGAACCTCGCTAGAGCTAGCCGGCCTCAAGGATGCATACGAGCGCAGCGATGTTCGGAGCCGGCAGTACGAGGGGCTCGAGCAGCAGAGGGGGTTTCTGGGCGCTCCGTTTGATGCGTCCTCGATCCAGATTCGTGAGAACGGCTTCGCGCTGGATGTGGACGTGGCAGGCGGCCAGAAGACCGGGCACTTTTTGGACCAGCGTGAGAACAGGGCGGCGCTGGCGCCGTACTGCCGGGGAGCGCGCGTGCTGGACTGCTTCTGCCACACAGGGGCGTTCGCGGTTCACGCAGCCGGGTACGGGGCGCGGGAAGTCCTGGGAATCGATATCTCCGAACAGGCGCTGGAAACCGCACGACGGAACGCGGCTTTGAACAGGCTGGATGGGGTGTGCACATTCCAAGCAGGCAACGTTTTTGATACGCTCAGGCAGATGGCTGACGATGCAGTCGCGCGGCGGTCGCCCAAAGGGCGGTTCGACATGATCATCTTGGATCCTCCTGCGTTTACCAGGTCGCGGGCGACCGTGGATTCAGCCGCCCGCGGCTACAAGGAGATCAACCTTCGGGCCGCCATGCTTTTGGGAGAGGGAGGCTTCCTCGTCACGTCGTCATGTTCGCACCACGTGGATGAGCCCACATTCGCGGCGATCGTCGAATCGGCGTTGGCTGATGCAGGGAGGAGGGCGAGGTTGGTGGAGGAGAGGACGCAGGCGAAGGATCACCCGGTGATGGCAGGCGTTCCCGAGACCCGATACCTCAAATTCCTGGTTTTTCGGATGATTTAGGCTGCCTAAGCGGTTCCTAAGGGCTAAGAGAGGGAACCATAGTCCTGATGTGAACCTTGAGGCAGGTCGTCGAAATGCGTAGGCCGATCAAGATCATTCCCAGGCTGATCGAGGCTGAGACCAGGAAGGCCCAGCCGCCCGATCTGTCGCCTGAATCTCGTGAGCCCCCGGTGGGCGCGCCATTGCGCTTTGACGATGTCGAAGAGCAGGTCAGCCTGATCAGCATGGCGCTGGGCAGTCCTTCTGATCTTGCAGTCAGGAGGACGTCTGACGGCGTCGTGTGCCTGTTTCTGTCGCCCCTCGTCGATCAGGGGGCTGTCCGACACAGCCTGGTTGAGCCGCTTGGTAAGGCCGACTGGTCTGAGCTGCAGGAAAAGGGCCAGGCGGCGCGGCTGCTGCCTGTGGCCGGTTTGTCAGAGGCGCGCAGCCTCGAAGCTGCAGTCGACAGAGTGGCCGAAGGCGAAACCGCTCTGATTGTGCACGGTCGTCCTACACCATACACGCTCGACCTGAGAGGTCGGGTAGCCCGCCAGGTCAGTCCGCCCATATCCGAGCCGTCGGTTAGGGGGCCGAGGGATAGCCTTACCGAAAGGCTGTCCGACAATCTTGGCCTCGTTAGGCAACGCATCAGGAATCGGAACCTCAGAGTCCGCGAGTTGACAGTGGGCCTTGATACCCGCACCAGGGTAGCGGTGTGCTACTTCGAGGGCAAGGCTTCGCCTGAGATAGCGAATGCGGTTATCCAGCGACTCTCAGCCATCGACACTCCTGCCGTGCTCGATAGCTCATATCTGATGACTTACCTTGCGCAGAGGACGTGGCTGCTTTTCCCGCCCGCGGTCGCAACCGAGCGAGCGGACCGCGTGTGCGCCGCGATCATCCAAGGCCGGGTAGTGGTGATATGCGACAACTCGCC
>DAOPWT010000215.1:0-2808 GCA_035351775.1 Bacillota bacterium
CACGTTATCGGTCGCGCTTGCAATGGATCTTCGTGCATGGTAGAATCATAGTCGTGCAATCTAGCGGCGGAGGAGGTGACACAAGGTGCCAAACATCAAGTCGGCGAAGAAGCGTGTGAAGACCATGAGGGTACGGACGCTCAGGAACGCTGCGATCAAGTCCTCCGTCAAGACTGCCATCCGCAAGTGCAACGAGGCCCTGGTGCAGGCGGGTCCTGAAGGATCCGTAAGTGAGCTCAACCGCGCTTTCAGTACAGTGGACCGCGCAGCGAGGAAAGGCGTGATCCATAAGAACCAGGCGGCAAGGCGCAAGTCGCGGCTCGCGCGCAGGGCGAACAAGGCAGCCCAGGCTGAGTAGCCCGGGCCGAAAGGCACGGTCAAGCGGAAACCGCGCACAATAGCGGCGTTTTGCATACTCCGGTAACCAGCGTTACTGGAGTTTCTGCTGTACACACAGGTCCGATACGAGTACCTCCATGGCCAGATTCTCCGACATCGCCCCCGTCTTGATGTCGAGATCAGCCCGAGCCATCCGCGTGAACATCGCTGCTATCTGCGTTTGGGTGAGGCGAGAGGCCTGTGAGGCTGTCCGGGCTTCCTTCCACTTCATCTTGGGGTTGCCGCCGACCAGTGCGAGTGCAGCCTCGTCCTGTGTGCTGCCGCCGTCAAGCATGACCCGGGCCTCCATGACCCGCCGGAGCTTCGTGGCCAGCGTGCCGAGGGCCGCGAGTACCTGTCGCTCGCCGCGAACTATGTCGGCCAAGGCGCCCATGGCCTGAGCGCTGTTGCCCGCTATCACCGCATCGCAGAAATCGAAGACCGTTTGAGATGAACTCCTGCCCACGGCCGCTCTGATGTCGTCAACACCTATCTTCCGACCGCCGGGCCCAAGGTAGGTTATGAGCTTCTCCAGCTCTTGAGATATTGCCGCATAGTCCAACCCGGCGAGCTCCAAAAGGAGCGACGCCGCGTCCGGCTCGATTCTGACTCCCAGCTCTTTGGCGCGCTCGAACACAAAAGCCCTGGCATCGCGGGCCCAGGCCGGCCTGAACTCGAACGCGGCCACATTGGGCCCGGCTGCATTGACTTCCTTGCGCGGCACAGTCTTGGATGAGGACACGATGACCACCTGAGTCTCATCCGGCACCCTGAGGTCCGCCGGGCGCTTTCCCGGAGCCAGTGCCCGAACGAGACGGGCCTGATCCTCTGTGGACATCTCCTCAAACCGCCGGACTATCACTACTCGGGCCGAGGCAAACATGGGCGCGGTCATCACAGCTGACGCAATGTCGTCCACAGATGACTCCGCGGCGTCGAATGCGTTGACGTCGGCGCCTCCCCGCATCGACGTCAGCCGCTCCACGAGTTCATCGGCGTTGCGTCCGCGTGAATACGAATCCTCGCCATGCAAGACGTATACCTGGGCTGTCGTTTCCTTCTCCAGGGCTGCAGCTAAGTCCGACCTCAATCAAATCCTCCTCTGTCAGCTCTTCAAACCCGTTCGGGCAATTCCCTGTATGAACTGGTTCTGGGCCACGAAGAACAGCGCCACTAGCGGAGCTATGGCCAGCGTTGATGCGGCCATGAGCAGATCAGGCCGGGTGCCGAACTCCTGATTGAACCTTGATAGGCCCACCTGAATAGTTCGCAGATGGTCGGAGTTGGTGACGATCAGCGGCCACAGAAAGCTGTTCCAGCCGCCGATAAACGTGAATAGACCGCTGGTCACGAATATCGGCCTGGCCAGAGGGACCATAACAGCCCACAAGTACCTAAACCTTGAACATCCGTCTATCTGGGCCGCATCCCACATCTCCATCGGGATAGTCTGGAAAAACTGCCTCATCATGAATATCCCGAACACGCTGGCTGTGAAGGGCACTATCAGGGCCTTGTACGTGTCAATCCAGCCCAGCCTGGCGATGATGGCGTAGTTGGGCACCAGCGTGACCTGACTGGGTATCATCATCGTGCCCAGCAGGATCATGAAGACCGTCTCCTTGCCCCAGAAATCGATATTGGAGAAGGCATATGCTGCAAGCGCCGAAGTCAGAAGCTGCAGAGCTGTAGTGACTGTGGCGATGAATGCCGAGTTGAAGAAGTAGCGCGGGAAGTACGGTTCTTCATTCCATGCGTCGGCATAGTTCCCCCACACTATCTTGCTGGGGAACCAGACCAGTCTATTCACGTAAAGCTCCTCAGGGGCTTTCACTGACGTGCTGAGCATGTAGTAGAAAGGCATCAGCATCATCAAGGCGCCCACGGTGAGGAGGATGTACACCAAGGTCATGTGAGCAGTCTTGCGCGTCCTAGACATTGCGAACTCCCCCCCGGGCCGCTTGCCGGCCTACTGATAGTGGACATAGCGACCTGCCATGTTGCGTTGGATCAGTGTCAGCACGAAGATTATGGCGAACAGCATGTAGCCGATGGCCGACGCATACCCAAACTGGTACGATCCCCACGCCATGTCGTATAGGTACTTTACGACCACCCTGGTAGTGCCCAGGGGCCCGCCGAGCGCCGATGGCCACAGCACATATACCTGCGTAAACACCTGAAACGAGCCGATTATTGAGATTATCGTGATGAAATACGTAGTCGGTGAGAGCAGCGGCCAGGTGATCTTGGAGAACATGGCCCACCCGCTGGCGCCGTCTATCTCAGCAGCCTCGTAGTACTCAGCGGGTATGTTCTGCAGCCCCGCCAGGAAGATCACGACGTTGTAGCCCAGATGCCTCCATATACTCATCAGGCAGAGGGCGAACATGGCCCACTTGGGGTCGAGCAGCCATGCCTGCGGGCTGA
>DAOPWT010000216.1:0-2756 GCA_035351775.1 Bacillota bacterium
GCTATCTCCGAAACTAACGTCAAAAATCGAGTACATGCCAGCTCCAGCCGTTTTGGCGCCCCGCGCCCCTCATTAGGCCAGCTACGCGCCATTTACGGCGAGCGTAGTACCTTCATCCCTACTTCGACTGTGGGGATACGCAACATTCTTCCCAACTAATAGGACCCGCGGAGAGTGCACGTCCCCCAATCCTCATGACAGTCCGCGAACCCAGTTGGAGAAACACGCGCAGGCGGTTATGATTGAACTGCGCGGAGACTGTGCGGAGACTGTGGGGAGACTGCGGGTAGACTGTATGCGAGCTGTATGGGAACTGCAGGTGGACTATATGGGACGCGGCGAATCCGCAGGGCAATCTCCGGACAGTGACGGGAGGTTATCGGTGGAATGTCACCAGCTGCAAATCGGCCCGAACAACCCAAGATCGGCATCCTGATCAGGGCAGCCATGTTTGCCGCAGCCACTGCGGCCCTGGCCTATGTGGCCTTCCCGCTCCCGTTCAGCCCGGTGCCGATCACAGGGCAATCATTCGGCGCGATGATCGCCGGCCTGCTTCTGCCGCCCAGGGCCGCCATGGCCAGCCAGTTGGCGTACCTGCTGGCGGGCGCTGTCGGCTTGCCGGTATATGCCGGGGGTCGCGCAGGCCTCGGCATACTCCTCGGCCCCACAGGCGGATACCTTTGGGGGCTAGTGGCGGGGTCGTACATCACGTCTGCCATGGTAGAGTCCAGCGCACGGCGAGCCCGGATCCCCACGACATCCAGGTGCATAGCTGCATCAATCATCGGCGGAGTCGTCGTGCTCTACGCTCTGGGCGTTATTCAGCTGGCCTTAACAGCCAGGCTTGGGTGGCTTCAGGCCCTGGTAGTAGGCGCGCTGCCGTATCTTCCGGGCGATGTAGTGAAAGCGTCTGTCGCAGGAATAGCGGGGGCTCGACTGATGCGATACAGGTGAGGCTCTACTCTCTACGTTCTCCTCTCATCCTCAACGGAAGCTATCACTCTGCTATACAGCATCTGGCCCACTACCAGCGCGCCTCCGACCAGCAGTGTGAAGTAGTAGGTTAGTAGTCGCCACAGCGCGACCGCGAGGCCAAGCAGGCCGGGCGGGACTATCAAGCTGAACAGCTCAGCGAATCCCAGCTCTGCGAAACCGCTGGCCCCGGGGGTGGGCACATACGAAGACGCCATGTAGAAGAGGATCACGTTGCCCATGATCTGCTCGCTCGGAGCGCGTACTCCCAGCCCCGCCAGTATGATCGCGGGCACAAGGGCGATCGCAACCCACCCGGCGGCGCTCAGGAACACCGCAGCAAGCAGCGTCGGCCTGCGGCGCTTCCAGTAGTGATGCAGCGCGCCCTGAAACTCGGCAACACTTCGGCTGATCGAGCCCAACAAGTGTCTTGCTCCCCTCCGTCGGAATAACCACATCACCGCACGGCTGCGAAGCACCGGCGCAACGAGCGTCTCGATCCTGCGGGGATCAGCCACAAGTATCATGGAGAATGAGAATATCGCCAGGTAAAGACCGAGCCCAGTCATCATCGCAGCCTTCATCTGGCTTGGCACGTGCCACCTGGCGCCCGACGCAGCAATCCAGGCCAGCGTGATCAGTGCTACCATGACCCTGGCCACCGCGTTGCAGACAGTTCTCATGGCGATGGCTGCAGACGCTTCTCCAAGCCCCAACCCTTCCTGCTTCAGCATGTAGACCTGAACAGGTTCACCGCCTGCGCCGAACGGCAGCAGGCTCGCAACGAAGCTACCGGCTATGGAGATCCGTAGCCCGCTCCAGAAGCCGACATCGGCCCCAATCGCCCGCGCCAGGACCGATATGCGCGCGCTGTCAGACGCCCAGCCCGCCATCACCAGCCCCAGCGCGGCCCCGATCACCGCCCCGTTCACTTCGCGCAGTTCCGACCATGCAATCCGGCTTCCCGACACCCTGAGCACAACAAGGAAGGCTGTTGCGCTGCAGATCAGGGCGATCAGGAGCCCCCGCGCAAGTCGCCCATTCATGCCTGAGGCGCACACTCCTTCCTCTCCGTTCCGTAAGCCTGCTGCCCAACCACCGAAGTCGCCACGCCCGGCTCGGCGAACAGCCGGTTCAACAGGATAGTCTTCCCCACAGCAGTATTCGCAGGCGCCGCGTGGAATGCAGAACGCAAATAACCAGCTTGATGCATAGTACGTTCGGCGATATAGTACAGTAAACGTAATATCGAGGTGTGGAGTGATTGGCATTAGGGACAACATCAGGGGCGGAGCGCTGACAGAAACCACTTTCCTGGTACTCCTGGCTCTGTACCGGCCCAACCACGGCTATGGAATATCGCAGTTTGTTGTCCAAGAGACGGCCGGCAGGGTCAAATTGGGAGCAGGGACCTTGTACGGAGCAATGGACAACCTGTCGAGGAAGAAGTGGATAGCCCCTCTCAAGGACAAGGGCTGCGCAAGAAGGAAGGAATACGTCATCACTGACCTGGGAAAGCAGATGGCGGCAAACGGATGGCGGTTGGTCAAGACCTCCACGCTCTTCTATGAGAATCAGCATGTATAAGCGGCTCAGGATGACCAATGAGTAGAATCACCCGGTCTTCACGCTCGCGGCTCCTCGTGAGCGAAACGCTCACGGTCGACAAGGAGCGCCTCCCCAGCGTCAGGCAGGCGCTCCCTGCCGCCCTCCTGCTGCTCTCTGCTATCTCCCGCCCATGGTAAGCGCCATAACGGCCTTGGCTGTATGCAGCCTGTTCTCTG
>DAOPWT010000217.1:0-2755 GCA_035351775.1 Bacillota bacterium
ACTGTACAGGGCATGCGGGACTAGCTTCGGATCGAGTCGAATGGCGTACATGATGACCCACTCCAACGTTGATGCATTATCGCGTCTCATGAAGGAGGCAACGGGAAATGAGAGTCATGACAGGGGTAGTGCGCGTAGTTCTGGGGTTGGCCACTATCCTCGCTTTGGTCAGTACCCTGGCCAGCTCGCCGTCGGTGAGCGCCGAGGCCGTGGAGGCGTTGGTCAGAGGGAACAACGCGTTCGCGTTCGATCTCTACTCAGTCGTGTCGTCTCGGGAGGGCAACCTGTTCGTCTCACCGTACAGCATCTCCTCTGCACTGGCCATGACCTACGCGGGCGCGCGCGGCAACACAGCGGTGCAAATGGCCGACGTCCTCCATTATGATCTGGCCCCTGACCGGCTTCATCAGTCTTTCTCCGAGCTCAACAAAGTGTTCAATGCTGGAGGAGCGGGCTATCGGCTGTCAGTCGCCAATGCATTGTGGAGCCAGGCTGGCCTCAGGTTCCTGCCGGCGTACGTTTCTGCAGCCGAAAGGTACTACGATGCAGGGCTCAGGGAGGTGGACTTCGTCTTCCATACTGAGGAGGCTCGATCGATCATCAATCGCTGGGTAGAGGACAAGACCGAGAACAAGATTGTTGATCTGATAGGGCCGGGTGTGCTCGATCCACTGACCCGTTTGGTGTTGACTAACGCGATATACTTCAAAGGCCAGTGGGAACAGCCGTTCAGGCCGGAACAGACTGAGGAAGCTCCGTTCTACCTATCAGCCGGTAAGCAGGCCACTGTCCCGTTCATGCATCAGATCGGAACATTCAAATATGCCGAAACGAGCAATGCACAGGCACTAGAGCTGCCCTACAGCGGCAACGAACTCGCCATGACCGTCTTGCTGCCGGAACCTGATGCCAGCCTGGCGGAGCTTGAGGCAGCCATACAGGCCGACGGAATCCAGTCGATTCTGGAGGCGCTTTCTCCTACTAAAGTTGATGTGAGCATCCCACGGTTCAAGTTCGAAGCGGAGCTGTCGCTTAGTGAATACCTTCAGCAACTGGGCATGACGGACGCGTTTGACGACAACATAGCCGATTTCTCGGGCATATCCGACACTTTCCTGTACATCACGCACGTCTTGCACAAAGCCTTCATAGAAGTCAACGAGGAAGGCACAGAGGCCGCCGCGGCTACTGCGGTCGTTGTGGGTACTAAGTCGATTCGGTTGGAGTTGCCGGAGATCTTTGTGGCTGATCGACCGTTCATCTTCCTAATCCGTGATCTGCGCACCGGGAGCATTCTCTTCTTGGGGAGAATGGCCGATCCGCTGTCGAAGCAGGAGTAGGGGGTCGAGCGAGGGGCGGGGACCCATGAACTGAGGCAGATCAGTGGGAGGGGGACGGTGATTGGGGCAATGACGCAGAGAGAGATCACCCGGAAGGCCGATCTGCTGGACCTCGGCGGCAGGCTCACCAGCCCGGGGTGGGCTAGGGATTTAGTGCTGCGCTACGATCGACGAGCGATCAGGGCCTCACCATTCAGGATCAAGGAGTGGGACTATTACTGCATACTCACTGACGAATTCGGCGCGGCTTTTACCATTGCCGACAACAGCTACATGGGCATGGTCTCAGCCAGCATACTGGACTTCACGCAACCGTGGGAGATTACCACATCAGTGATCACGCCTTTCCCCATGGGCAAGTTCCACATGCCGCCCTCATCGGCAGAGGGCGACGTCCATTTCCACAACAAGCGAGTGAACATGGCTTTCGCGCTGAACAATCGCCGGCGGTACATCAGTGTGGATTTCGCGAACTTCAGCAGCGGCAAGAGCCTCTCGGGCGAGATAAGCATGGTGATGCCCCAACCACTCGATACTATGGTGATAGCCACACCGTTCGCCGAGGATCCATTGGCCTTCTACTACAACCAGAAGATCAACTGCATGCCGGCCAGCGGTCGACTCCGCCTCGGGCAGGACGAATTCGTGTTTGAAGAGGGCAGGGCCTGGGCCGTTCTGGACTGGGGGCGTGGCGTGTGGACTAGGACTAACACGTGGTATTGGGGTTCCGCTTCAGGCGCGGTGGACGGTGTGCCGTTTGGCTTCAACATCGGGTACGGTTTCGGCGATACATCGGCCGCAAGCGAGAACATGGCCTTCTACGCCAATAAGTGCCATAAGCTAGACCAGGTCGTGTTCAACATCCCCGCCGACAACTTCACAAAGCCCTGGACATTTGGTAGCAACGACGGCAGGTTCGAGATGGACTTCGTACCTGTCATCGACAGGTACGCCAAGATGAATGCTGTTGTGATAAGCTCGGTCCAGCATCAAGTGTTTGGTAGGTTCACAGGTCGTGTAGTTCTGGATGACGGAAGCGTGCTGGAAATACGCGATCTCATGGGCTTTGCCGAGAAGGTGAGCAATACCTGGTAGAGCACATACCGCGGGCTGGCTTGCAGATCGCGGCATATCTGAACCGAGGAAGGGGAGGTTGGAATGAACGTGGGCTTACATAATGAACGCGCCAGGGGCGGAAGGCAGGTCGAGCTGGATATCGCTAAGGGTATTGCCGTGCTGCTGATGATCTGCGTCCATGTTCAGGAGGTGCTCTCTCACTCTGCTGTCCAGCACTCTCTGTTTGGCAATATCGTGGAGTTTGTGACCGGTTTTCCGGCGGCGCCCCTGTTCATGTTGGTGATGGGGGTGGGCACCGTCTACTCCCGGCGGCAAGACGCCGGCTACGCAATAGGCCG
>DAOPWT010000218.1:0-2735 GCA_035351775.1 Bacillota bacterium
CCGGAAACGTACGTGAGCTCAAGAACGCCATGCAGCATCTAGCCCTGCTGTGCGATAACAGCATTGTCGAGCCCCACAGCCTGCCCGGCTGGATTCTTCTAGCGGAACCCTCGGAACCTCGGGCAATCCCGGAAGATGGTCCGCTCAAGGATCCGGTTTCTCTGAAGGAATCGAAGCGTCGGGCTTTCGCCGAAACCGAGAAAAGGCGAATATCCGAGGCTCTTCAGATGTTCAACGGAAACCGCACACGGGCTGCCGAGTATCTTGGCATCTCCCGACGATCACTGCAACTCAAGATCAAGCGTTACCGGCTGTAGTTGCCGTCCGCGCCTGCGCAGACGCTGTGAGCTGCGAACCCGCTTGCGCACGCAGCTGTGAAGGTGTGCACTGCATTTCACGCTATTTCCCAACGCTCCCGGCGAGACCTCCCGGCGAGACCGTGACGCATCGTCCTCAAGCCACAGCTTAGGCCGTGTCTTGCCCGCCATGCGTCTTCATCGCGCCCACGTTACATCCTTGGCACATCTCTTGCTACCGCCTATCTTAGGATTTCACCTAGATCTGACGGGGGTGTTAACATGATCCGGAAGATGGGCGAATTCTTCACGAGGATAATGGAGAAGTACCTACCCGATGCATACCTGTTCGCGATAATCCTCACGTTCATCTCGTTCATCCTGGCTCTCATCTTCACCGACGCAGGTTTCATGGGAACCATCAACGCGTGGTGGGGAGGCATCTGGGGCATACTCGCATTCGCCATGCAGATGACCCTGATCCTGGTAACAGGGCACAGCCTGGCCCTCGCTCCGCCGGTCAAGAGGATGCTTGCCGGCATCGCGCGGATTGCCAATACGCCGGCTAAGGCCGTGTTCCTCGTAGCGCTTGTTGCCGGGATCTGCTCCTGGCTGCAGTGGGGGTTCGGCCTCATCGTGGGTGGCCTGCTTGCAGTCGAGATCGCCAAACGAGTGGAGGGCGTGGATTACCCACTGCTCATCGCCGCCGCGTACGCAGGTTTCCTCACGTGGCACATGGGCATATCCGGTTCCACTCCTCTGACTATCGCCACCGCAGGCAACCCGGCCAACCACATTGAGAAGCTGACCGGGCAGGTCATCCCCGTCACCCAGACCATGTTCGCCTCCTGGAACATATGGCCGGCCATGTTCCTGATCGTAAGCGTAGCAGGGCTTTTGGCCATGGCCATCCCCACCCGCGACAAGGCCCGGCCTCTATCGAAGGAGGCCATCGGTCTCCTCGAGGAAGAGGAGAAGCAGGAAGAGGCCGAACGCAGGAATGTCCAGATGGACACATGGGCCCAGCGAATCGAGAACTCGCGCATCATTAACTACATATTCGCGGCCATGGGCGTGATCTATCTGGTCAACTACTTCATCCAGAAGGGTTTCGCGCTCGATCTCAACCTTGTGATCGGGATATTCCTGTTCCTCGGGATCATCCTGCACGAGCGCCCAATCAACTACGCCCGTGCAGTGAACAAGGCCATCAAAGGCGCTGGCGGCATCGCCCTTCAGTTCCCGCTGTACGGCGGCATCCAGGGCCTCATGATGGGCACAGGGTTGGCGTCTGTGATTGCAGGATGGTTCGTGGCCATCTCGACCACGCGCACATTCTACATGCTCCAGTTCTGGGCGGCCGGCCTGCTCAACATGTTCATCCCCTCCGGCGGCGGGCAGTGGGCCGCTCAGGGCGCAATCACCGTTCAGGCTTCTCAGATGATAGGCCAGGAGCCGGTGAAAGCAGCGATGATGGTCGCATGGGGCGACCAGTGGACCAACATGATCCAGCCATTCTGGGCCTTGCCCCTTTTGGGCCTGGCTAACCTGAAGGCTCGCGACATCATGGGATACACCACGCTCGTTCTCCTCTGGAGCGGAGTCGTTCTGAGCATAGTAGCGCTGCTTATAGCTTAGCCGTGGTCAACTGGCAATGTAGCCAACTGCATGGGCAATTTCACAGCGGAGGTGACGAGTCGGCGTGACGAAACTCAAGACCATCAGTGATGCGCTTCTAGGGCTGACCGATGGGATGACCATCATGGTCGGCGGCTTTCTGGCGACTGGCTCCCCGGACGCCCTTGTCGATGAGATCGTCCGGCGTGGCATTGGCGATCTCACGCTAATCGCGAACGACACCGCGATGCCGGACCGGGGATACGGAAAGCTCTTCGCGACCGGGCAGATCAAGAAAGTGGTCTGTTCATACATGGGTCTTAACCCCATTGCCATCACGCAGAAACTCGACGGGACCATCGAAGTCGAACTAGTGCCGCAGGGTACTTTGGCAGAGAGGATCCGGGCAGGCGGTTCAGGACTAGGCGGCATACTGACACCCACAGGCGTCGGCACGATGGTTGAGGAAGGGAAGACGAAACTCGAGGTCGGCGGGCGCGTCTACCTAGTGGAACTTCCCCTCAGGGCTGATTTTGCCCTGATCAACGCGAGCCTAGCTGACCCTGCGGGCAACCTAGTCTACCGCAAGTCAGCACGGAACTTCAACCCTCTGATGGCCATGGCGGCTGATCATGTCGTAGCCCAGGCCGCTAAAGTCCAGTCTATCGGCGAGATTGATCCAGACCTAGTCATGACGCCGGGCGTCGTTGTAGACGCGGTAGTGGAGGTGAACTGAGGTGACTACAATGGATCCTCGCGAACTCATCGTCAAGCGCGTGGCCAGGGAACTCAAGGACGGTCACGTGGTTAACCTCGGAATCG
>DAOPWT010000219.1:0-2689 GCA_035351775.1 Bacillota bacterium
GCAAGGACAACAATCCCTACACCCAGCCAGATACGCACTCCATGGAGGGAAATCGGCGCATATCGGCGAATCCCCGAGTCAGTCGCAGCAAGCACACCATATCGCCTCAGGGGGTACCTCTCAGATGTTCGGAAAATTGCGGGTTAATCTCGCGGCAGTCTTCGTATGTCTGGCATTCATAGCCTACCCCGGCCCTGCTCAGGCCCGAGCTACATACGCCACCGAGTTCGACGCCGCCCTCACCGTTACGAGCACCACAGAGAGCGAGTCTTTCGATGGCTGGGGCGAGCTTTCGGGCAGGACTCAGCGGAAGGAGTCATACAGCACCGACCTCATAGTGTCGGTCTACAGAAACAAGCTTGACCGCTACATCGAGGATCCCTTCAAGGCCCTGAAGAATATCGACTACCGCACGACTTCTATGTTCGAAATCGCTTCGGGTTCCAACTCCCTAGAAGACTCAGCCGGCAAAAGCAGTCGGTTCCCTGTGAAAGTGAACATATCAAGCCGCATGTGGGAGCGGAGCATCGAAGGCAAGGACAAAGGCCTGGTCCTCACCTACGTCTACGACGGCCAGGGCACGCTCGACAAGACCGGAGTGGGCATGCACATCAGCCCCATACCCCCCGGGTCGGGCAAGGGGCCCGTGGTCAGTCTCGTCAGCGGCTACAGGCTGGTGGTATCCGCAGGCAACATCCAGAGCTTTACGGACCCATCGGCCCCGAGAGCCAAGGCGCGCTACTACGATCAGTACCTTAAGAAATGGATCGATGACCCTCAGAAGTACGGTATCGCCCCCTCGTCTCACTGGGTGCTGTCGAACACCCATCTATACCCCGAGATCGGCGAAGATGCAACCGTGAAGCTTGCAGAGTTCCCCGACCCCTGGGAGCTTCAGAAGTTCCTGACCGATCCCAAGGGCAGCGCTACATTCACCCTAAAGGCGTCGTATTACGTCGACAACAGCAGCGAGAAGTCGACGACAGACATATCGGTGACCCTCACCCTGACCCCTCGACCGCAGAAACTGGAGGCAGTGATCTATGCCCCGTCCGGGTACGAAGAGTGGCTCCCGAAGGGTGGGCGCGACGAGAAATCCGCAGGCAATGGCGTGGTCATCACCACAAGGCTTCAGGTGGAAGATGACCCCTTTGACTTCCCCATGGAGAAGGTGCAATTCCGCTATGAGCTGGTGGACACGTCAAAAGAGCGTGGAGTGTGCCTGAACAGCCCGGGATTGGATCTGGCGGCGGCGATGAGCGGCAGCCTTGACGAACCTGAATACGACCTGAAGATCAGCGCGAAGAACAACCCTCATCTCGAAGTGTCGGAGGACGGCCAAACGGCTACCACAAAGGAGCAGGCCATCAACCCCCAATTCCCCTCCATCAGCTCGGTGCGGGTCGACTGCTTCGACTGGGGCGCCCACGCCAAGCTGAAGGTCACAGCTGTGCTTGAAGACGGCACGGAGATCCCCGCTCACGTAGACGGAAAGCCCGACAAGACGGAGTTCGCGATTCCAATAGACGACAACGACAACTATGTAGCGGACGCATGGGAGAAGCAGATGAAGGTGTTCGGCCGTAACCTGCCAGCCGCCTGGGATGAATCGCCTCAGCCCAAGGGGCAAAGGGCGAACGGAGACGGGATATCGCTATACGAGAAGTACCGCGGTCTTTATTGCAGTAAGCTGGATGCGGGCGGCGGGGGCGGTGCTGGCGCAGGTTCTGTTACTCATGAGCGGCTGGATCCCAACTACAAATACCTGTTTGTGTGCGACGAAAACGGCATTCTGAGCGCCATCGCGCATGACCCAATCCCGGAGGCGGCAGCGCGATCGTTCGAGATCCTCTCAGGCCTCAGGATACGACTGGTGTCGGGCAGCTACTGGACCGGCCCAGGCAGCATGGGAGATGCCCGGCGTATAGTCAACTTCAACCACGGCGACGACACGAACGCTATTGAGCAGACAGCGCTGCATGTCACTGTCACCGACGACTACAACCTCGTACCCCCCGGGTGGCTGGAGTTCTGGGAGTCCAGCAGGGGCGAGCCACTTATTGTGGGTGTGTTCGACACGTGGCAGTATAGCAGCGGATATGCCTTCCCCGACATCGGCGGAGGGAAGATCGGGTCACCCAAGTACACCTACCAGATCAACATCTCCTTAGGACTGCTCGACTATAACCTGAAGAGAAGTGCGGCGGCGCACGTCAGACGGCAAGACTGGGCATGTGAAGAGGACGACACCATCGAACGGAATTTCCAAGAGTGGATGGATGAGCATCCCCACACCTATGATGACTTCCACCCCGAACCGGGGCAGTCCACCGAGCTCCTCGACGCCTATGAGGCTCGAAGGGAACAGCAGAAGCAGGAGCACGAGGCTCTTGAGGAGCGCATCAAGCAGGCTGTGGAAGACTACATCGACGCCCACCCCGACGAGTGGCAGCGGCGGCGCGCAATCCAGATAGCTTATGTACTGGCGCACGAGCTGGGTCACGGCGTAGGAATGTCGCACCATGCAGATGACTCCGGCGATCCCATGTGCATCATAACGGTGTTCCAGTGCGACTACAATACCGACCCCTATGATGTGCTGGACGCCCGCCAGCTCGACAAGATCCCGAACAAGATCTGCCCGAGCTGCATGAAGCAGATCGTCGTGTCGGACGGGAAGCAGTAGCAC
>DAOPWT010000220.1:0-2669 GCA_035351775.1 Bacillota bacterium
TGCAGATATCCTGCCGACCGACTCATCGATATCATGATGCGGCTTCGCGGAGCTGACGGCTGTCCGTGGGATCGAAAGCAGACGTCATCGTCGCTGAAGCCGTACGTGATCGAGGAAGCGTATGAAGTCGTGGAGGCAATAGACGGCGAGGATCAAACGAAGCTCTGCGAGGAGCTGGGCGATCTCCTGCTGCAGATTGCTTTTCACTGCCAGATCGCGAGCGAGCAGGCTGCGTTCAATTTCAATGATGTCGTGGATGCCATTTGCGAGAAGCTCATTAGGCGGCATCCGCATGTGTTCGCAGACGTGGAGGCTGACGATGCCGGCACAGTGCTGCGGAACTGGGAGCGCATCAAGCAGAAGGAGAAAGAGTCGGAAAGCGGCGTGCCCGCGTCCATACTGGACGAAATCCCCGGCTACCTCCCAGCTCTGATGCAGGCGGCCAAGATGCAGGACAAGGCCAGCCGGGTTGGCTTCGACTGGCGATACGCAGAGGAAGCCGCAGCCAAGGTGTGGGAAGAGACCGGCGAATTCCGGGAGGCGCTGGCGTCCGGCAGGCGTGACAGGATCCGGGATGAGATGGGTGACGTCCTGTTCGCGGTGGTCAACGTCGCGCGCCTACTGAACATGGACGCAGAAGAAGCGTTACGACGTGCGAATGCCCGGTTCGCCAACAGGTTCCGATACATAGAGCACTGGGCTGACGAGCGCGACGTGCGTCTTGAAGACATGACCCTTGGCGAGATGGACGCTGTGTGGAACGAAGCCAAGAAGGCAGGGCTGTAGAGCCTCGTTCGCAAGCATTGTTTCTTATTTGCGTCACATATTCGCGCCACTTGCTCGCATCATATGCCTCTTGTCGGCATAGACATCCATAGGACCATTGTCCAAGGGGGTGCTGCCTATGGCCGCCAAGGGGCCGGATGTGCCAGACGAAATCAGACGAAAGCGCCCGGGTCTTCAGCATAAGCTGGTGCTGGTCGACCGTGAGAGCATGACTGTTGAGGGCGTCATGAACGTCGAGAGCTTCGACGACGAGGAGATCGTTCTCGAAACCAATGCCGGCGTGCTCACCGTGGTTGGCCACGATCTTCACATCAGGCAGCTTAGCCTGGAGGAGGGCGTCATTGAGATCGACGGATACGTGGAGTCGTGCGACTACACGGACGAGAATCCCGGAAGATCCAAGGGGATTTTGGCGAGGCTGTTTAGATAGACGGAGGACGCCATATGTCACCTCACGTACCACAGGAGGCGCAGCCGGGCCCGGAGCGCGTGTCGCCGCGCCGAAGCAGGCAACGACCCCGGAGGCGTAAGTCGCCTGCCCGGCGGCGGAGCGGCCGAGGGCTGGGTTTTGCTATCATAACCGGCATCTTGGGAGTTGTGATCAGCCCAATAGTCTTGCTTGTGTCACTTTTCCGCCCAAGCATGCGAATTGGCAGGCAATGGGTGATCTCCATCGTCATCCTCACTGCCATCTGCGTATGCGTGGCATTTGCAGCCGCGTCGCAGATTGAGCGATGGTCTGCTGATGCCGTGAGAGTCCTGGGCATGTACGACTCGGCCCGCGTCCGGGTGCGAGATCTTCCGTTTGCCGAGAAGGTGAACTTCGAAGGATTGCGCAACGGGGTCGATCCATCGCTCCTGGCAGCAGTGATGTCGCAGAGCAGCGGGTTTCAGACAGATGCGGTGTCATGGAGCGGAGCGCGCGGCCTCATGCAGGTGATGCCGGCGGTGTGGACAGAGTTCATGCCTGAGGCAGAGTGCCGAGGCGACCATGCACCGCCTGCGTGCTCCGAAGTGTGCATTTACAGCGTAGACGCCAATCTGCGTGTGGGCGCCGCCTATTTGCGCTGGCTGATAGATGCGAACCAAGGCGACGTAGTGGCTGCGCTGGCGGCGTACAGCGCAGGCCAACTAGCCCGCAACGGCGACGACGGCGGGCCGGATGGTCGCGGCGAAACGCCGAGTCCGAGTCCAGCCGATCGACCCCAGGGTTACGTCAGGAGCATCATACAGGCGTGGGTCAACTACCGCGGTGAGCAGGGACGTATTTGGGCTGAGCAAGTAGTCGCGGCGAGGTCAGTTCGCGCATGGGCAGGATGGGCAGCAATTGTGCTCCTGTGCCTACTGGCTGTGTGGGCTGCCGTGAGATACCCCAACATCGAGCGACCGTCAGAGCCGGGCGATCAAGCATTGAGCCGACAGCCAGAGCAGAGGGAGGAGTGCGCCGGTGGAGACCCTTGCGTGGCAACTGCGGGCGATGCTCGCGTCTCTGGCAGCGGGAATGCTGACGGGGCTGATCTTTGACATCTCCACATTCTTCAGGAGGCTGACAGGTTCAGGGCGGTTTGCGACGGCCTGCGCCGACCTGTTTTTCTGGCTGTTTTCGGCTGCGATGGCATTCGCCATGCTGATGCACGCCAATCGCGGAGAGGTCCGCGTGTTTGTGATAGCAGGGATAGCGGGGGGGTTCTGGGTTTACTCTTCAACTATCAGGCATGGTGTGTTTCCTGTTCTGCTGTGGTGTGAGTCTGCAATACGGAGAACTGGGCACTGGGCGATGCGTAGCTCCAGGTTGGGACGCAGAGCTGCCTGCGGAATGAGTCGCGCAGTTCAGAAGGGATTTCTGAAAACGCGGCGAACACTATCGCAGTTACACAGCCCAA
>DAOPWT010000221.1:0-2654 GCA_035351775.1 Bacillota bacterium
GCCCGGCATGGGTCAAGTACGTGGAGCAGTACCATCCGGAGTACCTCCCGAACCTTTCGTCGTGCAAGTCGCCTCAGCAGATGTTCGGCGCGGTAGCCCGCCGATTCCTCTCGCGCGAGTTGGGCGTCGAGCCCGAATCGCTGTATGTGGTTTCGGTCATGCCGTGTACGGCCAAGAAGTTCGAGGCCTCCCGCACAGAGTTCGCCGCGGATGGCAGGCCTGATGTAGATGCTGTTCTGACCACGCAGGAATTGGCACGCATGATCCGTGAAACAGGAGTCGATTTCGATAAGCTCCCCATAGCCCCGTTTGACCTGCCTCTCGGGGTGTCTACCGGGGCCGGCATGATTTTCGGGAACAGCGGCGGGGTTGCGGAAGCTGTGCTGCGAGCAGCGGCGGAGCTTCTGGCGCCGGAGAAGAAGCCCGGCATTCGCGGGACTCAGCTGGTCTTCGAAGAGGTGCGTGGGCTCGAGGGCGTGAAAGAGGCTACTGTGAGCATTGCGGGGAATGAAGTGCGGATGGCGGTCGTGAGCTCTTTGGGCGCCGCGGCCGAGGTTCTGCGGAAGATCGAATCGGGCGAGGCGGTGTATGACATCGTAGAAGTCATGTCCTGCCCGGGCGGATGCATAGGGGGCGCAGGCCAGCCCAGTCCGTCGCACCTCGAGGTCCGCAAGGAGAGGACCAAGGCCCTCTATGATGTGGACACAATGCAGATGCTGCGGAGGTCGCATGACAACCCCTACGTCAAGGCACTATACGACCGGTACCTCGGCGATGTTGGCGGCGAGGCGGCTCATTCGGCCCTCCATACGTCCTACGGAACGCGCAGGCGGATTGCGGGCGAGGATATCAGGTTCTCCGCCGAAGAAATCGACGGACGGCTGGACGTTGGAGTCTGCGTCGGGACCTGCTGCTATCTGCATGGATCGTATGACTTGTTGCGCGGGCTGATGGATCGAGTCAGCCAGCATGGGCTCACGGGCAAGGTGGACCTGCATGCCACCTTCTGCTTCGAAAACTGCGGTCACAGCCCGAACATTGAGATAGCGGGCAACGTTCGGAGCAACGTGACTGTAGAGGAGATAGATAAGGTATTCCAGGAGGAAATCCTCGCACGTCTTGTAGAATAGGGGACGCGGGGGTGGTTGTATGCCGGAGCGCGAGGTCCGGATGTCCAGGGCGATGCTTGCAAGGCTTCCGTTCTACTACCGGACGCTGGCTGCGCATGCCCGCGCTGGGAATGGCAAGATCTCTTCGTCACAGCTTGCAGCCAGTCTTGGCATGGATTCTGCTCGTGTGCGGCGCGACTTGTCGTCCATCGGCGAGTTTGGCCGCCCGGGGATAGGATACGACGTTCCTGAACTGCTCGAGGCCCTCGAAGAGATGCTGGGCCTCAGAAATCGCACTGAGGCGGTCCTAGTCGGAGTGGGCCGCCTCGGCGCGGCTCTTTTCGGTTACCCTGGCTTTGAAGGCTACGGGCTGCGTATCGTAAGCCTGTTCGACTCAGACCCTGAGAAGATCGGCACGAAGCTCAACGGCGCCCTCATTCGCAGCGTCTCAGAGATTCCTCATGTGGTACGGCGATTGTCTATTCAGATGGGGATAATCGCGACCCCTCCGGCCAGCGCGCAGCAGATAGCCGACATGCTGGTGAATGCAGGGGTCATAGCCATCTGGAACTTCGCCCCTGTCAGCTTATCTGTCCCGCCCGAAGTGATGGTTCGCGACGAGGACTTGGCGGCGGGCCTTTCTTATCTTTCGCGCCATCTATCGGGCACGACGAATGCGGCACGGCCTGCGCAGGAATGATGCTACACGTGTTGAATTCAAACTAGTATTCGCAGCGGTTCACGTTGTAGCAATAGGGGGCAGGAAATTGCGTGTCGCGGTCATATTGAACCCCAATGCGAGGCACGGGCGTGCAGCAGAAGACGAGGCAGAGGCGGTGCGGACCCTCCGAGACTTGGGAGTGGACTTTGACTTGGTACGCACCTCTCGCCCGGGGGATGCCGTCTCCATGGCGCGGAGGACTGCCGAACAGGGATATGATGTTGTGTGCGCCATGGGCGGCGATGGCACAGTCAACGAAGTGATCAACGGGATAGCAGGCACGGGGGCGGCGCTCGCCGTGATACCTGTAGGCACCGGGAACGACTTTGCGAGTGCTTTGGGCGTTCCAAAGGGCGATGTGGCGGCTGCCTGCCGCGTCTTGGCGCGTGGTCATAGGCGCCCCATGGACCTGTGCCGGGTGAACGACAGGTTCTTTGCGTCCAGTTTCGGGGCGGGTTTCGATGCCCGGGTGACTAAAGCCGCCAACGAGCGCTTCAAGCGCTTGGGCGGGATATGGACCTACATATTTGCAGTGATGAGCGTCATATGGTCTTTCCGGCCGGGGCCGATGCGCATCGTAGCCGACGGACGCAAGATCTCCAAGTCGCCACTGCTTGTCGCCGTCACCAACTGGAAGAGCTACGGGGGCGGAATGTACATATGCCCGGACGCCGAGATTGACGACGGGCTGTTTGAAGTGTGCATTGTCGACAATGTTCCCATACTCAGGTTTCTGTACAGCTTCCCCCGGGTGATCCGAGGCACTCACGTGACCATGCCGGAGGTGGAGATATTCCGGGCGCGGTCAGTGCACATCTCGTGTT
>DAOPWT010000222.1:0-2646 GCA_035351775.1 Bacillota bacterium
CGCAGTCTTGGCCGCAGTCTCGGTCGCAGACTAGGTCGCGGTCCGGGAAAAGGCCAGAGGAACGGTGAGGGCCACGCCGTTTTCGCCAATTGCCCACTTGCGTGAGGCTATAGGCGCCTTCTCTCGGCTAGGGTCATGAGCCACCCGCATATCAGCAGCCATATACCTGCAGCGACAAGCTCCGCAGTCGCCTCCGATAGCCATGCCAGCCCAAGGTAGACCCATGCGAATGCGCTGGAGGCTATCAGTATGGACGCTGCTAGGACCAAGACCGGGCCGAGAGAGGCTGCGGTGGCTGTGTGCCGCTTCAAGATGACAGACAGCATGCCGTAAAAGCAGGCGGATACCAAGAGCCCTCCGGCCCCGGCGCTTCTCGTAAGCAGCTGGGGCAGGCCTGATGCTGCCTCCGGACCGGGGATGGTCTGAGTCAGCCTGGTGAGGATGGCTAGCCCAACCGATCCTGATACGCATGAGATCAGAGCGGCGGTGTGGATGCGCCTGAAACCGCGAGGGCGCGACATGGACAGGACTACCGCGAGCCCAAGTCCGGCGAACACCGCTGGATACGAGGTCACGAAGGCTGCGCCCGTGAGCACTCCGGTAAGGACGGGATGACGGATCGACTGAATGGCCAGAGCTACCTGTGTGTCTAGACTGCGAATGACGGGCACGCTGCCTGACGCGGCAAGCTCCGCGAGTTCTTCCATGAATATCAGCAGGAAGATGAAGCCGGCCAGGAGGTAGATGAGCCACTCAGCGAGGACGTTTCTTCGATGGCTGCCGAACTGCGCTAGCGGCTCCGGCAGCCTTACCCTCGCGAACCTGCGATCGGCAACTGCGCTCGCTCCGGCCGCGGCGCCCGCTCGTCTCTGCGCTCTGCCGAGGGAGACTGCGAGGGCGGTTGCGACCAGTCCCACTAGAAGGGTGATTATCTCGAATCTCGGACCGATCATCTCCCTGAAAGCTTCGCCATACCTCGCTGCCAAAGCTGCTTCGAGGAAGAAACGACCACCTCGCCCGATGATAGAGGCTGTGAAGAACGGAGTGAGTCGCACACGGAAGATCCCCGAGGCGATGGTGAACACCTTGTATGGGATGGGGGTAAAGGCGGCTATGCCCACAGCCCAGCCACCGTACCGGTCGAAAAGCCTCTGAACAGTGCGCAGGCCTTGATCGTCGGTGAACCTCAGCAGCAGAGGGCGACCGCCGCGCGCTCCTACCAAATACCCGAAGGCCGCGCCGAGCACGGATGAAGCCGTAGTGATGACCGCATACAGAACCGCCGCTCGAGGATGGGCTATACACATGGGCAGGAGTATCACGTCAGGCGGAACTGGGAAGAAACTTGATTCGGCGAACGCCACCACGAACAGACCAGCGGCGCCGAAACGTCCGAACACGTCCAGGGCCCATTCCATCAACGCACTCATAGCATGCAAGCCTTCTATAAGTCATTCGTCGGTTGGGGCAGATGCCCCTTCCGCGTACTCCACCAGTTCGCTGAGGATGCCGGTTTTCCGGTTTTCGTACCTGACTAGCTGGTGCGGAGGCGCGACTGCGATCCACGCGGACTGGTCCGTTCCTGCGATCTCTACCTTCCATGTTTCGAAATGCCCTGCCTGAACCGATACACTCTCTCTGCCGCGGACTCGGAGGATTAACTTGTCTTGCGCCCCGGCCCGCGTCACGACGCTCCTGATAGTGCCCCGGAAGCTTTTGGAGAGGGGGAGGGCTCGGATGACCATAAGGAGTTGCTCGTCATCATAGAATGGGCGCTCGGGCAGCTGCATGGTGGCTTCCTCATGGCCTAGTGGAATGTCGGCTCTGATAGTCACGTCTTCCGATCCGTATTCTGCAACGTAGCTGATGATAACCCCCTGGGCAGACTCGCGCTCAAACTCGGTCCTTGTGGGGATGAGTGTGTGGGGATCGGCGAAGACGGTGGCGCGTTCGCGAAAGCCCGCTGCCTCTCGATCTGTGATAAGGACCGTCTGCGATCCGTGGGACTCTACGTTCAGCTGCCACGTAACCAACACGTGGCCGCCGGGATCGCGCGCCTCAAGACGGCTGATCTCCCCGGGTTGCCACGGCGGGTCAAGCCGGATTGCGCGCCTGGGGTCGCCCTCTGTATAGGCCATTATCACTACACCGAGCGCCATCAGAGTCAGCAGGATGGCCAGGGGCGATCTGGGCTTTAGGACCCGCTGAAGCCATGCCGGGCCGCCGAGCACTGCAGGCTTCTCCATGATGTCGTGGATGTCCGGATGGCGATCCGGGCCATGAGCATCGTCGCAGGGCGCCCCTGGAGGCCTCCAGTCGCCTCTGTTCCTCTTGTCACGCATTAGGCAATGCTCCTCTCTCCGGAGACGGAAGATGCGGCAACTGCAGCGGCAGCTCTCATACTTCATTGGTTCGCCACGGCTCGCGCCGGAACCTTCACCTACACAATTCACATTCTCAGTATGCCCGAGACCCGTCTTGGCGGCGTGGGTTGTGACAGAATGGCGCCGCAGTCGTGTGATATGCTTTGCACACCAAAACGAGATGGGAGGCTGACCAAATGGCTCAGGACATCGCCATAGCGGATCTGTTGACGCAAGAAGGTTTCGACACTCTGCCTGCCTTTCAGACGGCTCGTGAGGTGCT
>DAOPWT010000223.1:0-2620 GCA_035351775.1 Bacillota bacterium
CCCCACTGAATCGAGTTGAGCGGGTATATCAAAGGCTGAATGAAGAAGACTGCCTGCTTTATCGCTGGAGACATTGTAAGGAGCGCTGTTGTGTAGGCCCCGACTGCCATGAAGCCGGCAATCCCCAAGGAGAACTGGCCGGTGAATCCGTTGCAGAGGTTCAGGCCGAGGGTTATGCCGATGTATATCCCGCAAAGGTTCAGGATGCGGACGGTGTAGGCGTCCCAGTGCTCCTGGCCCCATGAAAGGACCAGGAAGAAGAGGACGAGCGCTCCGCAGACGGCCACTATCTTCAATGCCGGGTGAACGACTTTTCTTTGCGCCATCATACTTTCACCCTTTGCTTATCGCCAAGTAGGCCTGTTGGCCGGACCAGGAGAATCAGGATCAGAACGATGAAGGCGAAGGCGTCCCTGTATCCGGCGAGCCCGGGAAGGAAGGCCACGAGCATGATCTCCCCGAAGCCGAGTATGAACCCTCCCAGCACTGCTCCGCTGATGTTGCCTATCCCTCCGAATACGGCGGCTATGAAGCACTTTAGCCCAGGGAAAAGGCCCATGTTGGGGTTTATCTCCGCAAACCTGAGGCCCCACATGATGCCGCCCACCGCCGCCAGGGCCGAGCCGATGGCAAACGTGATGGAGATCGCGCGGTCGACGTCCACGCCCATGAGGCGCGCGGTGTCGAAATCCCACTGGGCGGCCCTCATTGCCAGGCCGGTCTTTGTCTTGTAGACAATGTAGTTGAGCGCGACGAGGAGGATGGCTGTGAGCAGTGGGATGACGAAGAAGAGTGCCACTACTCTGACTCCTCCAAGTTCAATGGGGGTTTGGAAGATGGGAGGCCGATAGAAGGTCTTCGGCCTCCCGCCGAATATGACTAAGCCCAGGTTAGCCATGAGAAACGAGACGCCTATGGCGGAGATCAGGGCCGAGATTCGCGGCGCGTCACGCAAGGGCCTGTAGGCTGCGCGTTCGATGACCACTCCCAACAGGGCTGTGAGGACGATCGCCACGACAAACGAAACCTGCCACGGGAGCGCGAAGATCGCCGTTCCGTAGAAGGCAAAGTAGGTGCTGATCATGAAGATCTCGCCGTGCGCGAAGTTGATCAGCCTCAGGATGCCATAGACCATGGTGTAGCCTATGGCCAGTAATGCGTAGAGACTGCCGAGGGTAATCCCGTTTGCCACGTTCTGCAGGAAGATCTCCACAGTCACCGTCGTCAAGCCTCCTGTCGGACACTGCGCCTCATCCTTTGCAGGGCCGGCCCGTAGCAGTCGAAGTCCTATCCCGCCGCTGCCTCGTCTTTCAATAGCGACAACCTATACCTATACCTAGACCTATACCTAGACCTACATCTAACGCGGGTGCACGACGTCGACCAGTTTGAACTGGCCGTCCTTGACCACAAGCACGACCGCGCTCTTCGTGGCGTCGCCATTGGCATCGAGCGTAATGATGCCAGTCGCGCCCACAAAGCCCTTGGTCTTGGCTATCGCATCACGGATCGCCTTGGGATCGGACGAACCCGCGCGCTCCATGGCGTCCAAAATCAGGTTGTAGCAGTCGTAACCGAGAGCTGCGAAGGTGTTCGGGGCGGTCTTGAACTTGGCCTTATACTGAGCCACGAACTTCTCGGAGGCTGGGGTTACAGGTGCATCTGCGCTGTAATGGGTGCTGAAGTAGACTCCTTCGACGTTCTTCCCGCCTATCTCGATGAACTCAGGCGCCTCAAAGGTGTCGCCACCAAGGAAGGGCATCTTGAGCCCCAGCGAGCGGGCCTGGGTTACGAGCACTGCGGCGTCGGCGTAGTAGCCGGGTGCAAACACGACGTCAGGCTTGGCGTTGGCCACATACGTCAGCTGAGCGGTGTAGTCACGGTCGCCTGTCTGATACGAGGTAGACGCCACAATGGCCTTCGGATCGCCTGTCAGCTCGACAAACGCCTGCTTGAAGAAGTTGGCAAGGCCCACTGCATAGTCCTGCGCGATGTCCTGGATGATCGCGGCCTTGCGGGCGCCGAGCTTGTCGTAGGCGAACTGCGCCATCACGCGACCCTGGAATGGGTCGATGAAGCAGGCGCGGAAGTAGTAGTCGTTACCCAACGTGACCAGGGGGTTCGTGGGGGAGCACCCCATAACGGGGACCTTCGCGGCCTGCGCTACCGGTCCGCCCGACATCGACAAGGCGCTTCCGTAGCTGCCGATGATTGCGGACACTTTGTCTTTCTGGATAAGTCGAGTGACCGCGGTGGCAGCTTCCACTTTGTCGCTGCGGTTATCCACCAGAATGACTCTGACAGGAAGCCCAAGCACTTTCGGCCGCTGCTCATGGGCGAGTTCAATTCCTTCCATAGTCATCTGCCCGCCCGCGGCCATAGCACCGGTCATGGGTTCGTACACGCCGATTCTGATCTCAGTTTCCTTCTCAGCGGCCATAGCGCCGCCGAAGCCCACGAGGGCCAGACAAAGCAATACCATCATCAATCGCCGATGCAGTACCATCTGGGAAACCTCCTTTTCAGATCAGGTTGTTCCAGGGTCGCCGTTTCCATTTGCCAAATGAAGGCCTTTGCGGAACCCGGCTCATATGTTTACATGTAGTATAGCAGATGGAGG
>DAOPWT010000224.1:0-2614 GCA_035351775.1 Bacillota bacterium
AGGTATCTGGCCTTTCTGGCGTGAGGCGCGACCTGGGCGCCGGCCTGATAGGCTTCAGCGCCGCTTCTCTGAGCGAGAATCGCGACCGGGATGATAAGGAGCAGGCAGGCAAGCGCAGCCGGCACAGAAGACCGACCGATGATCAAGACAGGGCCCAGAACGCGCAGGCTTATCTCAGCCAGACCCAGAAGATTGGCAAACCCGCCCGCCACGGCGCCCGGCATATCCGCCCCTACACGTTCTAGCAGATCGTAGGTCTCGTCGTTTTCGACATGTTCATAGGCCAGACGACTGACCTTCGCAACGGATTCCGGCTTCAGGCGGTCCTCCGATCGCATGCTCAGTTTCAGCATCAGGAAGCGGTTGAGCGCCTGAACAAGGTAGGCGCATAGCAGAATAGCGAAAAGAGCAAGAAGCGGCGTCAGGGCGTCCACAACACGCCCGTTCGCCACGGCGCCGGGCAGGGCATCGAGCAATCCGGCCAATGCCAACGTCTCCAGCGAGGGCATCAAGGCTGCAACCAAACGCAAAGTGGCCACGCCCACGGTCAAAGGGGCGCTGCAGCCAAAAGCGATCTTGATGAACTCCGCATTCCCAAGATGGATCATGTCGTACCATCCAGGATTCTCTGATCGCCGCCACGCGGCCTTCGCCAATCAGCTGCGCTGCACCGCTATGAGCGTTGGGCGCAGGCTGAGGCTGGAAAACCTAAGCCCGTCCGAAGCCTGAAGTCCAGCTCCCACAGAGCAGTTCTGTTACTGTCCCACTTGAGCATCTGCTTTGCTGTGTCGTAGTCCACCCACCTGAAGTCAATGTGTTCTCTGGAAAGCGCGATCTGAGCGTCGCCTACTCTCACCGCAAATGCGTATTCCGGGATTACCAGGATGCCATTGCCCCACCGAAAGCCGCAGATGTCCACCACCGGAATCGTAGCGCACGAGTCCATCTGCACATACTGGCAGTCCTCCGGTATCCCCGCTTCCTCAAATCCCTCTCGTATTGCGGCATCCAAAGGAGCCTCAGTCCCTTCCCCGCCTCCCGCAATCGCCTGCCAGTACCCGCCGTCCTCGACCTGACGCCTGAAAACGCAGTAGAGGACCTCGCCGTTCGAATCGATCATGTATGGAAACACAAGTACCTGAAACGGAGCACGACTCACTTCTCACTACTCCTACACAACTGTCTCAATTGCCTCAACTGTCTCAACCGGCAGTTACTGCCTGCCGAATACGGCATGAATCCGGTAAATTCGCCTGAGCAATGGCGCGCGCAGTGAGCTCCAGAACAGGACACACTGTACGACCTCAGACCGGAGTCTGTTCTGTCGCACAACTCAATGGCCGCAGCGCCCGCGGCAGGATGCCCAGACAGGCGGCGATGGTCATCCCGTAATTCGTCACAGGCACTCCAGTATCCTCCACTGCAGATAGGCGTGATACCATTTCCCGCCTATTCAGCATGCACCCACCGCAGTGTACCACCAGCTTGAACCCGGCCAGGTCGACGGGGAAGTCAGCTCCGCGGCGCCACTCGAAAGCAAGCTCACCTCCGGCCTTCCGGTTGAGCAACTTGGGGATCTTCACGGTACCAATGTCGTCATCGACAGGGTGATGCGTGCAAGCTTCGACTATAAGCACGCTGTCTCCGGGCTCCAATGACTCGATAGCACGCGCGCCATAAGCGAGCAGTTCGAGGTCGCCTTTGTGACGGGCGAAGAGAATCGAGAACGATGTGAGGTCGACGGAACTGGGCACGATGGCGTCGACTTCGCGGAAGGCCTGCGAATCTGTGATGATCAGGCGCGGCCTGAAAGACGGATCGGCAAACACCGTTTCGAGCTGGGCCACTCGCATTGCCGTCGCAACCGCATTGTGGTCGAGGATGTCCCGTATCGTCTGGACCTGGGGCAGTATCAACCGTCCTTTGGGTGCCTCAGCGTCTTCGGGGATTACGAGCACAACTGTATCCCCCGAGGCCAGAAGGTCGCCGACTATAGGCGGGCCATCCCACACTGCTGCCTGCGAAGCCAATGTCCGGATGTATTCGATCAGCTGAATTACGCCTTCTCCGGTAGCCGCGCTGACGGATGCGAGTGATGTACCCTTCGGCAGAACACACGCTCGCGGATCGGCCACCAGTGCTATATCGGCCTTGTTGATCGCGACGATGTACGGTATTCGTTTCGTATCAAGCTCGGCCAATAGCGCGCTTTCAGGCTCGCCCGCGCCGCAGGTCGCGTCGATAACGACCAGAGCCATGTCAGCCTTGTTGATAGCTCTCTGTGTTCGGGCTATGCGCGCCTCGGCCAATACACTCTCATCGTCGATGCCGGGTGTATCAATGAAGACTACCGGCCCCAGCCCGTGTATCTCCATGGCCTTATGCACGATATCCGTGGTGGTGCCGGCAATCGGTGAGACTACTGACACGTCTTGCCCGCAAATAGCGTTTATCAGACTGGACTTGCCCGAATTCATCCTGCCCAGCACTGCTATGTGAATGCGGTTCGACATTGGAGTCTTGTCAAAGCTGGTTGGGAGCATATCGTTCCTCCTTAACGCCGGTACGGATACCGGAATCGCATTCCAGCAATCAGCGGTCAGACAAAGGAATC
>DAOPWT010000225.1:0-2614 GCA_035351775.1 Bacillota bacterium
ATGCTCGGAAACTCACGATTAGCAGGGCGAAGGATCGACATGAGCTGTGGAGGACAGGCCATGTACTTGACAAAGGCTAGTACAAAACTTGCGTACGGGGAGTGAGACATCATGATTCGATACTCTCGCCGCATTTCGGTGTTGGTGGCGGCCGCGGTTCTTGTTGCGGCCATGTTGATCGGGACTTCGATTCCGGGTGTGGTCTCGGCTTCGGTGAATGTATCGAGCGGGCTGACTAGTGTTCACGAGGCAGCGTTGGGGGAGCAGTGCGACGGGGCAATAGTGCTGGACAACCCGGGTCAGACCACTGAGAGAGTGGAGATATACCAGACGGACTATCGCTTCACCGCGGATGGGCACGCGTACTACGACGATCCGGGCACGCTGCCGCGCTCCAACGCGTCGTGGATTCGCCTGGGGCAGTCCACTGTCGACATCCCGCCCAGGTCCAGCGTGACTGTCCCATATCGCATACAGGTTCCTGCCGGCAAAGGCATGGTGGGAACATATTGGAGCATGGTCATGGTAGAGATGGCGGGAAGCATCGATTCGGAAGCGCCGATCGAGTCGGCGAAGGATGAGAAATCGATTGTCCTGGGCATCAAGCAGAAGTTCAGATACGGCATTCAGATAGTCACGAATATCGGCTCGACCGGCAAGAAGAAAGTGGCCTTCAGCAACCCCGCTCTTCAGCGTGTCGAATCCTCCGGTGAGCTCGCGTTGAGCGTGGACCTGGCGAACGCGGGTGAGCGGATGCTGACTTTCTCGGTGTGGGTAGAGGTGTACGACAAGGCCGGGGCCAAGCTGGGTAAGTTCGACGGCAGAGACGTCAAGCTGTACCCCGATACGTCTTCCCGGGCCACGATCGCGCTGGGCTCGCTCGCCCCGGGCAGTTACAGAGTCATCGTAGTGGCCGACAACCATGACGAGTACGTGGCGGCTGTCCGATACAGCCTGGAGGTGTCGGCGCCTTGACGGGTATTAGGAGGGCAAGCTGGCCTGTGGTGTTTGCGGCGACGCTGGTGATCGCCTTCACTCACTGGTCGTCCTGGTTTCCTTGGTTCCCGTGGGCTTCGCGGGCGTCAGCGAGCGAGGCATGCGTTGTCACAGCTCGCCCGGTCGACCCGATAGCCCAGGCAGATCCGGGCAGCGTCTTCACAGTCGTCCTGGCGATGGAAAACCGAGGAGCAGAGACCGTGGAGGTGGGCGTCAACCCGGAGCTCCCCGAATCGTGGTCGCTGCTGGTTGCGGACGAGGCCGTGCGCCTGGCGCCGGGCGAGTGCGACGCTTTGCCCATTTCGATCTCGGTCCCGAGGGACGCGCTGTCGGGAACGTATGAAGTGCCGGTTGTCGTCAGCTATACTCGCTTCCCGGGGTCTGTTCAGTCCGCAACCGCGGTGTTCACAGTCCGCATAAACGAAGTCCGCAAGGTCAAGGTCAGCCTGGTCAAAGCGCCCGAGTACGTGACCGACACGGCCTACACAGTCTCATTCCTCCTGACTAACCAGGGCAATGTTATCGAGACTCTGGAGCTTGTGGCACGCGAGATCCAGGGCGCGGTCGTCAAGCCCAGCCCGGCCCGTGTGAGTGTGAAGCCGGGAGCCGGCGCGATCACCGACGTGCATGTGAAGCTGCAGTCGGTTCCCGGCAAGGTCCTCGATCACACCATATCCATCACCGCCGAGAGCCGTGACTCGCAGCTGGCCCGGGCGTCCGCCAGTGCCCGGGTGAAGGTGCTTCCGCACAAGCTCAGCGACTCGGACGCGTATCATCATCTCCCTGTCAGGATCGAGCTCAGCGCGGCAACCCGAGCCGCCGCCAGCGGCGCCGGGCTCAAGATAACGGGCGAGGGCCCCCTCGCCTACGGGGGCAAGGATAGGCTTCGTCTTTCGATTGCCGACAGTAGTGGGGCGGTGGAGTATCGCGCTCACGGAATGCGCCTGCTGTGGGGAGACGCCAAGTTCAGCCTGTCTCCGCTCACCGAATGGGGCGTCGAGGGGCAGGGGGTGGGTGTGGAGGTCAACCGAGAGAAGACCGGGTTCGAGGTGTATGCGCATGACCGCGCAGGCTCGTCCCGGATGGGTTTCAAGGCGACGGCGACGCCGACCGCCGACTCCCAGGCGTCGGTCCAGCTTCTGACGCAGGACGAGCCGTCGATGAACGTGATTACCGTGAGGGGTTGGCGCAAGCTGGCCGGCGCCGGCGAGGTGGAATGTGAATACGGCCTGCTGTCCAATGGTACTGATGAGACCGCCCAGGCCCTGCGCGCCGCGGTGAAGACGCGCCTTGGGCCGGTGGAGGCATCGGCTGTGCTGCAGACCGCCGATCCGGGATACTCAGCGGTAAGCAACCCGGGGCGAGACCTGTCGCTCAAGCTGAGGAGCGTTTCTACCAGGCCGGTTGCCACAAGCCTTCTGCTGCAGGAGCACGAGGACCAGGCTGCCCGCAGCCGCAAGCTGGAAGCGACCGCAACGTGGACTCAGGATTCGTCTCAGCTGGGGCTGAAGTACTCTGACGCCACAAGCCGGCGGATCGATTCGTCCGACTGCAGCAGAGTGCAGGAGGCGACGGCCTCACTGAACGTGTCCGGCACTGGCGGTTCCTCGCTCAAGCA
>DAOPWT010000226.1:0-2610 GCA_035351775.1 Bacillota bacterium
CGTTTGTTCCGATAGCATTCGGCCGTGTATTCCGATTGGATTCGGCCGCCTGTTCCGATATTGTGCGGCCATCTATCGGAGCGAAGCGACGAAGGGCATCTTCAATGTATCACTCCCAGTTATGTCATGTAAAGGATTGACCTGCGGCGGCGCCCTCGCTCCTAGCTTCAGAGCTCTCATCCATTGTTCAGCTCCTTCTGTTCGGGCTTGGCCAAGATTTTTCTCATGGACTCTCCTGTGAGCTTGATTCTGTGCGCGCTGTGAATCACACGGTCCAGTATGGCATCGGCGATGGTCGGATCGGGCAGAGCTTCGTGCCATTGCTCAAGCGGTATCTGGCTGGCGATGATCGTGGAGCGCGCGGCCACCCGGTCATCGAGGATCTCCAGGAGATCGCGACTATCCTCAGTGCTCATGTCGGCTAGGCCGAAGTCGTCGATAATGAGTATCTGTATCTTCGAAAGCCGCTGCAGCGCTCGCATGTATGTACCGTCGGCCTTGGCCAGGGTCAGCTCGCTAAGCAGTCGGCTCAGTCTGTAGTAGCGGGTGGCGTATCCGTTTCTGCAGGCCAGGTTGCCCAGCGCGCAGGCCATGAACGACTTGCCAACCCCCGTAGGGCCGGTGATCACAACATTGAGGCGTTCTTCTATCCAGCGACACGTGCGTAGCCCGGCCATGGCCGACCGATCCAGACCTCTGGCGTGGGTGTAGTCGATATCCTCTATGCAGGCGTTCAGCCGTAGTCTGGCTTCCCGGATCAGCCTCGTCAAGCGCTTGTTCTCCCGGGCGACGATCTCGCTATCCACGATGATTCCGAGCCTTTCGTCGAACGATAGGCTCGCAGTCTGTGGATCAGCCATCTGCTCGGCGTAGGCCTGGGCCATTGCCGGCAGGCGTAGGCTCCTCAAGCCCTCGATGGTCTGCTGTGTGAGCATGTTCATCGCCTCCTGTATCTGAGTAGTAAGCCGCTCCGCGGATGTTTGGGTGTGACACAGGGGAACTGCTGACTGCCTTGTCGAAATCAACTCTGTCCAGACCCTTCTCGAGAATGGCCTTTACGCTCTTGTAGTTGAACGCATTTGCTTGGAGGGCACGTGTGCATGCTGCCTCTACCCTTTCGGGAGGGTAGGTCCTGGATAGGCGCAGGACGCCAAGGCAGGAGCGATAGGCCATCATAGGGTGGGGTCTGGATTGAAGCATCTTCTCGATGAACGCGGCCGTGTTCGGGCCTATCGTGCGTGCCCAGCCAATGAGGCGCGCGGGACTCCAGTTCGCGTATTCACGTTGCTCCTTAGGCAGATGCTCTTCTTTGGTGACGTGTTTGCCTCGCTTCATCGTCCGGGCATGGATGGCTACGCGTTTCCCGTCATGAAGGGCCTCCACTGTTGTGGCGGTGTACCTAACATCCACGTTCTTGCCCATGAGATGCTTGGGAGCGCTGTACCAGTTCTTGAGCACTTCGAAATGGCAGTCGACACTGACTCTCGCCGTCATGAAGTAAGCCAGCTCGTAGCGGCGCTCAGGCAAGGGCTTAAGGGCATCTCGCTCAATCTCCAGAAACGTTGATAGGCGGGAGCCGGGCAGTTTCTGAAAGGGCTTGGCGTTCACCCTGTCCAACTGCTCGAAGATAGCTTCTCTGGCTTCAGCTACGTGGAAAAAGCGGTGGTTCCGCAGAGGCGCCAGGATCGCCCTCGATGTTATGCCGACGTGGCATTCAACATTGGCTTTGTCCTTCGGGCGGGCAGGTCTGGCCGGCACGACCGCAGCGCCATAGTAACGGGCCATGTCGGCATAGGTGGCGTTTAGCTCAGGCTCGTAGTAGCAATACTTGCTCACTGCGGTCTTCGTATTGTCGGGCACGATGATTTCGGGCACGCCGCCAAAGAACTCAAAGGCGTGCACGTGGCCTGCGATCCAGTTCTCGAGAGCCATAGAGGCGAAGGGTTCTACATACAGGTAATTGCTGGCCGGCAAGGTTGCAACGAAGATACGCGCGTCTACCAGCTCTCCTGTTTCTCGGTCTGTTATCGTAATGGTCTGGCCGGCCCAATCCACCATCATCTTCTCGCCAGCCTTGTGATCCTGGTGCAGAGAAGGTTCTGCGGACTTCTGCCATTCCCTGTACAACTCGCAGAAGCGGCTGTACTGGTAGCCGCCGGGATTCTGCGCTATGTACTCGGTCCACAGGAGCTGCAGAGTGACTCCTTTTCTGCTAAGCTCCCGCTGGATGTATGGCATGTCCATCTTGACCGAGTCGGGCTTGGCTCTTCTGCCCAAAGGCTGCGGATACAGCAGAGCCTCCAGCTCGCTGTCTCCGAGTTCGCCCGGCGGCGGCCACGACACTTTGGCCGCTATTGCCCTGGCTATCATGTCGGATACTGCCGACCTCGACAGAGAGCAGCTCGCGGCAATTCGCCTGATCGACATGTGAGACTCGAAATGCAGCCTAAGGACCTCTTTGATCTTGCGCATGGGCATTCTCCTCACAGGTTACCGTCCCCCTCGAAACCAAATTGCTTCGAGAGTTCTCGGCGCATACTGGGTCAACCTGTATTCAGGCGATTGCCCAACATCGCTTCACAGCTTCCAGCAACCGGCGGCCGAATACTG
>DAOPWT010000227.1:0-2586 GCA_035351775.1 Bacillota bacterium
TCCACCGTGACCGGATTGGCTGTAAGCGTTCGGAAGGTGAGAGGCGTGACAAACTCGCAGGCCGACTCGGTCATGATCACATGCACGTCCAGCCCCTGCCTAGCCAGCATGCTGGCGGCAAGCGCGGCCTTAGCGGCTGCTATGCCCCCGGTCACCCCGAATACGCATACAGCGTCCAACCGCCGTCACCTGCCGTCGGAGCTGCCGCCAAGCTGCTCGAAGAGGTCGGCCAGCGGTCCGCCGCGATCGACGGGGACGTCCGGCATCTTGATGTCATCGGCAGTCTCTTCCGCCTCGCCTGGGGCGGGCCGGTAGAACTCGACACTCCCGTCGGCGATCTCGCGCAGGGCGCGCGTAACAGGCTTCTCGGCGAGACTCCCTCCCCGTCTCTGCTGGACGTTCATGATAGTCCGCGCACGCTTGGCAGCCATCACTACCAACGTATAGCGGCTATCGGCCTTCGGGATAAGTTCCTCCAATGAGGGTCGAATCAATAGAGTAGCCTCCATTCATGTCGTATCCATTCACTGGCGCCGCCTGGCACCGGCCACCCCCACACGCATGGGGATACAAAATGGCACATCCGGCCATGCACCGGTACCTTACAAAGCCCCCGTCATCCACCGGCGCCCACGCCCGGCGTCAGGGAGGCCGAAGTGTGGGTTGCGCTAGTTGGGTGACTCCGGCGCGAACCTGCGCACAAAACAGCCACAGTCGCACCTCGACACCCGTGCCCGTTCAGCGAGGATTATCGACCTGATCTGGTCGACAGCCCGATTCAGGTCGTAGTTCATCACTACATAGTCATACCTAAACACGGCGGGTATCTCCTCCACGGCCTTTGCCAGGCGGCGTTCGACCGCCTCCGAAGATTCCGATCCCCGCCTCTCGATCCTCGCCCTGAGTTCGGCATACGACGGCGGTACTAGGAATATGAAGACGGCGTCAGGCATAGCCGCGCGGACCTGATCGGCCCCGCGTATCTCGATGTCCATGATGACGTCTTCGCCAGCCGACAGGCTGCGCTCCACCAGCGACCGCGGAGTGCCGTAGTAGTTGCCGCAGAACTCCGCCGTCTCCAGGAAATCGCCTGCCTCCATCATCGACACGAACTCGTCGCGCCCAACGAAGAAATAGTGTACCGCGTCCAGCTCGCCCTCGCGCGGATCCCGGGTAGTCGCAGACACAGAGTAGGTCAGTTTGGGCACACTGTCCATCACCCTAGCAAGCACCGAATTCTTACCCGATCCTGAAGGGCCCGAGATCACTATGAGGTTGCCTCGAGTTCTCGGGAACTCGACACGCCCACCTGTCATTTCCCAACCCCGTCGCTTCTTTGGTTTCGCGCGTCGCTTCGATGCGCGTCAGAAGGCGCAGGCTCAGCCACGCCCATCAGCTTCAGTATCCTGCAGCTGCGTGAGCCGGACTCGCTGAGCAACCGTCTCCGGCTGCACCGATGTCAGAATCACGTGGCCGCTATCGGCGATCATTACCGCCCGCGTCCGCCGGCCGTACGTCGCGTCTATCAACATCCCGCGCTCGCGGCCTTCCCGAATTATGCGCTTAATTGGCGCCGATTCCGGGCTGACTATGGCCACAAGCCTATTGGCTGCGACGATATTACCGAAGCCGATGCTGACGAGCTTGATGCCCACAGCGAATCCTCCTACTTGGCCAGCCGCTTCAGAAGAGCTTCCTTCTGGCGAACGCCCAGGCCCTGGACCCTGCGGCTCTCGTCGATGCCGATCTCCTCCATAATCTGACGCGAACGAACCTTGCCGATCCTCGGCAGCGACTCCAGTAGGTATGCGACGCGCATCTTGCCGATGACCTCGTCCTCCGCCTTGTTCAGGACGCCCTCAAGCGTCATGTTCCCGGCCTTGAGATCCGCCCTCACCTGCGCCCTCTTGCTCCTGACCTCCTGGGCCTTCTTGAGCGCCTCGCGCTTCTGTTCGGGTGTCAGTTCTGGCAATGCCATTATTCGCGCACCTCCCATTAATTGTTCGCCCTGAGTTTGCCGTTTACAGTACCTTCATTCCACGTTCTGCACCTGTTCGCGCACTTTCTCCAATTCGGACTTGATCTCAACTACAAGAGCCGAGATAAGTGAATCCTGAGCCTTAGAGGCGATGGTATTGGATTCGCGGTTCATCTCTTGAGTGATGAAATCGAGCTTCTTGCCTCGCGATCCCGCCTCATCAAGGGTGCGGCGGAATTGCTCGATATGGCTTTTGAAACGAACCGTCTCCTCCGTGTAATCGCTTCTGTCGGCGAACAGAGCCACTTCAGTAGCGAGCCTGGCCTCATCGACACGCACATCCCCCAGCATCTCGGCCACCCGGCGCTCAAGACGCGCTCGGTAGGCGGAAGCTGCATCGGGGGCGTGTTTGACGATCTCGACTAATGTTTGCTCAATCTTCCTGACTCTATGCACAATGTCGCTCTCGAGCCGCTGCCCCTCCACCCGACGCATGGCGACCAGCTGGTCCAGGGCCTCTCCGAGCGCCGGGCGAAGCATCGCCCAGAGCGTTTCGGAGTCGACCGTCGACTCCTGAATGGTCACCACATCGGGCAAGCGCGTCAGCA
>DAOPWT010000228.1:0-2552 GCA_035351775.1 Bacillota bacterium
AACTCGTACCTGCCAAACCACGTAGAATCCGAATAGGATGCTCGAAAAACCTAGTCGAAAACGAACAGGATACCGCCCAGCCCTATTCCTGCGCACCTGGTGCGCGCACATGCTATTCGGGCCTGAACGCCCGGCAATGTCCATGTGTGTGGGCGATGCGTGGGCGACCTGCGCAGCGGACGCCTGGTTGACTTGCCCTCCGATCCCGTCTAGACTAGGAACAGAGGCATTAGCAGGCACTGAGCCTCTCTCAACTACATATCGGGCTACCCTCCGAGCCAGCGTGCCTCACCCCATCTGGGATGGCGCCTGGCCGGTAGTCGCCGGCGCAGTCGGCGGCTCGAGGGTCTGTTGGGAAACTGGCAGGCCTCCCATGTTTGGAAAGGAGATGTATCAATGTTGTCCAGGCAATCTATCAAATCATCCATGCGTATCCTACTTATCGCCCTGTTGCTCTCAGTTCTCGCTATCACTGCGAGCGCCGCAGCTCCCACTCGCGAGGTGATCCTCGCCACGACCACCAGCACAGCCGACACCGGCCTACTTGACGCTCTGATCCCCATTTTCGAGAAGAAGACGGGCTATATGGTAAAGACGATTGCCGTCGGCACCGGGCAAGCCCTGGCCCTCGGCAGTCGCGGCGAGGCGGACGTGCTGCTCACGCATGCGCCCAGCTCGGAACTGCCGCTCGTTTCGAGCGGCGATGTCATCGAGCGCAGGCTAGTGATGCACAACGACTTTATCATCGCAGGCCCGGCCGGCGATCCTGCGAAGGTGCGCGGGCTTAAGTCGGCTGCTGATGCGCTGTCCAGAATCCAGAGCAGTCAATCTGTGTTCGTGTCGCGCGGCGATGATTCGGGCACCCACAAGAAGGAAAAGGAGATCTGGGGCAAGCTGGGCGTGAAGCCTTCGGGCAAGTGGTATGTGGAAGCCGGCGCCGGCATGGCCCATACGCTCAACATCGCATCGGAGAAAGAGGGTTACACCCTCACCGATCGCGGAACCTACCTGGCACTCAAGAAGAACCTGGCCCTCGATGTACTAGTTGAAGGCGATGCGATCCTGCTCAACATCTACCACGTGATGCAGGTGAACCCGGCGAAGTTCTCAAAGGTGAACGGCCCTGGCGGGCTGGCCTTCGTCGAGTTCATGGTATCGCCTGAGGTGCAGAAGATCATCAGCACTTTCGGCGTGGACAAGTACGGAGACCCTCTGTTCTTCCCTGATGCCGGCAAGAACGTGGACGATCTCGGAAAGTAGGTAGACCTTGGACCTCATTGCCGAAGGTATCGCGCAGGCCTTCTGGCTACTGATGAAGGGCGATCGCGGTGTTTTCCAGATCGCCCTCCTTACCCTCAAGGTGTCGGGCCTAGCCACCCTGATCAGCCTGGCAATAGGCGTTCCATTGGGCACGGCCCTCGCCCTTGGAAGGTTTCGCGGACGTGATGCGGTAGCCAGCATAGTCAATACTGGCATGGGACTGCCGCCGGTGGTAGTCGGCCTCTGGGTCAGCATCGTGCTCTGGAGATACGGACCCCTCGGTTCGTTGCGCCTGATGTACACTCCTACAGCCATGGTGATTGCCCAGACTCTCATTGCCCTGCCCATCGTCGCCGGCCTTACCATGTCGGGCATAGGGCAGCTCGACCCGGGTATCCGAGTCCAGATCCTGTCGCTTGGCGCCACGCGCTGGCAGCTCATTTGGCTGCTCGTGCGGGAGGCTAGGCTTGCGATTCTGGCGGCGGTGATGGCGGGGTTTGGGCGAGTGATAGCTGAAGTTGGAGCCTCGATGATGGTCGGAGGAAATGTCGTGGGGCAGACCCGTGTGCTAACCACGGCCACATCTATGGAAGTCGGGAGGGGCAACTTCGGCACGGCCATCGCGCTATCGCTGATACTGATGGGCCTGACGCTCGCCATTACGTCCTGGCTCACTCATCTACAGCAGAAAGGTCGACCGACGGCACAATGATCAGCCTCAAAGACGTACAACTTCGGCGCGCCGGACGGCTTGTGCTCGACATCGCCGACCTCTCAGTCGGGCGAGGCGAATCTGTGGCCGTCATAGGCCCCAACGGCGCAGGCAAGAGCACACTGCTCCAGGTAATGGCGTGTTTGCTTCCGCCGGACTCGGGCTCGCTGACTGTTCTGGGCGAGCGTATTGAGCGTGGCGCCGACCTCATCGGCATAAGGCGGCGCACAGCCATGGTGCTCCAGCGTGCGTGCCTGCTCAACACATCAGTGTATGAAAACGTGGCGCTCGGATTGAGGATCCGAAAGACTCCCGATGTCGCAATCCGTGACCGCGTCATCAATGCGTTGTCGATGTTCCGCGTGGACCATTTAGCCCGGCGACCCGCCCGTGCGCTGTCGGGCGGCGAGAGCCAGCGGGTCAGCCTGGCCAGAGCCTTCGCGCTCGAACCGGAGATACTGTTCCTAGACGAGCCCTTCAACGCGCTGGACCTTGCGACCAGAACCGCTCTTCTGAGCGAGGTGGGCGAAGCTGTGCGCTCCTTTGGCGCGACCACCATATTCGTGACTCACGATGTGAC
>DAOPWT010000229.1:0-2541 GCA_035351775.1 Bacillota bacterium
CAGGCGCTGGAATATGGAGTGAAGTTCTCAGGTTGCACCGTACACTACGTAGACTACGGCATGGATTCCGGAACCATCATCGACCAGCGCGTGGTGGAAGTGATGCCGGGCGATGGTGTGGACAGCCTATCGGCGAGGATCCTGGAGCAGGAACACGAGTTGTTGGTGGACGTGATAGGGCGTCTTGGGAAACAGCTGGTCGAGCAGGCAAGCAGGGAGAGAGTCGAAGGGAGAGGTGCGTGCTGTGGGCGGGAGCAAGCGTAGAGCGCTGATAAGTGTGTACGACAAGGAAGGCGTGGTCGAGTTCGCACGGGCCCTGGCGGAGCTGGGCTTCGAGATAGTCTCAACTGGCGGAACAGCCTTGGCTTTGCGCGGGGCGGGTCTAGACGTAACGGATGTATCTGATGTAACGGGTTTTCCCGAAGTGCTTGACGGCAGGGTCAAGACCTTGCATCCGCGGGTTCACGCCGGGATTCTGGCCAGGCCCACTCCACAGCACATGCAGGCTCTGGAGGAGCTTGGCGTGACCCCCATCGATATAGTCGCTGTAAACCTCTATCCATTCCAGCGCACGGTAGAGAGCGGGGCCGGCGAGGCAGAGGTCGTGGAGAATATCGACATTGGCGGTCCGTCCATGGCAAGGGCGGCGGCAAAGAACTTCGACCGGGTGGCGGTCATTGTCGATCCGGCAGATTATCCTGTTGTCATCGCTGAGCTGAGGGAGAATGGATCAGTGTCGCCCAAGACCCGCGCGCGCCTGGCGGCCGCGGCTTTTCAGCATACTGCGGCGTACGACGCTGCCATTGCCCGCTACTTCGCCGACAGCGCAGCGGGCGAGGGGCGAGAGGCGAGCCGGGGCTTGGGGCGCGAATTCGCCCTGGGAGGCACAATGATCCAGACCCTTCGCTACGGTGAGAATCCGCATCAGGCAGCCGCTTTTTACCGCATCGCGGGCACACGCCCATGGGGACTGGCTGCGGCCAAGCAGCTTGGAGGCAAGGAGCTCTCTTTCAATAACATCGGAGACGCGGATGCTGCCGCGAGAACGGTGGCGGAGTATTGCGAGACTGCAGCCGTCATCGTCAAGCACGCCAATCCGTGTGGCATAGGAGTGAGCTCGACCGTAGCAGAAGCATATCAAGCGGCGCTCGATTCCGACCCGGTGTCTGCATTCGGTGGAATCGCGGCCTTTAACCGCCCTGTGGACCTGGAGACTGCGCGGCTTATGTCGGAGATATTCCTCGAGGTCATCATAGCACCGGGATTCGTTCCGGAGGCCGTGGAGCTGCTCCATGGCAAGCGGAATCTGCGCCTTCTGGAGCTGGCCGTGGATGATATCATGCCTGGAAACGGGTGGGACGTGCGGTCGGTCGCCGGAGGGTTTTTGGTGCAGGAGCCTGACACGGTTGGGCGACTTGATGCGCAGGCAGTATCGGTAGTCACCAGGCGCGCCCCAAACGAGCGCGAGCTGGCTCAATTGGTGAATGCATGGAAGGCAGTGGCTCATGTGAAGTCCAACGCCATAGTACTGTGGCGGGGAAACGGTACTGTGGGCGTAGGCGCAGGGCAGATGAATCGGGTCGGCTCTGCGAGGATAGCTGTGGAACAGGCGGGGTCGCGGGCGGCGGGGTCAGTGATGGCCTCAGACGCATTCTTCCCGTTCGCCGATACCGTCGAGGTTGCGGCGGAGGCAGGCGTGACAGCCATAATCCAGCCGGGCGGATCCCTGCGAGACAAGGACTCGATCCAGGCGGCGGACTCGCATGGCATGGCCATGGTCTTCACAGGCAGACGGCATTTCAGACACTGAGGAGGCGTACATATGAGGACGCCCAATCCGTCTTCTCGACCCAATGTGCTGGTGGTAGGGTCGGGCGGAAGGGAGCACGCAATAGCCTGGCGCCTCGCGCAGAGCCCCAGGATAGGACGGATCGTAGCTGCCCCCGGTAACCCCGGAATCGGCCGGCTCGCCGCGTGCGCGCCGGTCAGGACGACTGACGTGGCCGGGCTGGTTAGGTTGGCGCGGGAGACTGAGTGCCGCCTGGCCGTGGTAGGCCCTGAAGCTCCTCTGGCTGCCGGGCTGGCTGACGCCATGCGCAAGGAAGGGATAATGGTGTTCGGGCCGAGCGCGGCGGCGGCCCGTATCGAATCGTCTAAGCACTACGCCAAAGGCGTCATGGACCGGGCCGGAATACCCACCGCGCGCTGTGAGGCGTTCACAGATCTTGACCGCGCGCGCGATGCTGCACGTGCTATTGCCCAGGAGGCGGGCGGTGTTGTGGTCAAGCTAGACTGCCTCGCGGCCGGCAAAGGCGTGGTAGTTGCGGGTAGCCCGCAGGAGGCTGCTCAGGCGGTGGACGAGCTTGGCGCAATGGGCGGGGGGCAGGGCTGCAAGATACTCGTGGAGGAGCGGCTCGTCGGCCCTGAGGCCAGCGTCATGTGTTTGTCGGACGGGGCCGACATATGGGTCCTGCCGCCGGCACGCGATCACAAGCGCGCGCTCGATGGGGATCAGGGCCCCAACACCGGGGGAATGGGCGC
>DAOPWT010000230.1:0-2514 GCA_035351775.1 Bacillota bacterium
GTGGAGATGGGCACGGCCGAGGAGGTTATCCGGAATCCTCTGCACCCATACACTACGGCTCTCATCGGGGCGGTGTTCGTGCCGGATCCAACTCACAGAGGCATATCCGAAGTCCTGAAGGGCGAAATCCCCAGCCCCGTGAACCCGCCGTCGGGATGCCATCTCCATCCGCGCTGCCCGTATGCGATGGACATATGCAGAGAGGCGGAACCAAGCTTCCTGCAGTATGAGGGGACTCATCAGGCGGCGTGCCACAGGGCCGAGAAGGCCCGCGGGTAGGCGCAGGCCCACGCGGGGGCCGACACTTCTATAGGTTGCCAAGAGCTGCAGGCACTCTGAGAGTGCCTGCAGCATATATTTTACCGGGCGCTACTGGCGGGCGCTTCGAAAGGGACTTCGGGAAGCGGGGTGGGGTCAATGTCCGGGGGTGAGGTGGTTGTCGTCCCGCAGGAACACGGATTGCGCGGGATGATCGTCTGTATTACTGACCAGGCTGGCCAGCCCGGGCTGATGGTGTTGGATGTGGCCAGCGGTTCGTCGACGGTGCTTGCCAGCGCGGGATGCTCGTGGCGATCGGTGCCGGCGGTTGCACCGACCGGCGATCGAGTGGCGGTGCAGGGTGCTGACGGACGGCTCAAGATAGTCAAGGTCGCGGCCGACGAGACGGAATCGATTGGTGAGCCCATTCCAGGGTTGATCACGCCGAGGTGGTCGCCGGGCGGCAGGTCAATCATGTACGAACTGGACGCGACCACGTGTGTTGTTGACCTGGATGGGACCCGGGAGCAGTCGAGCTTTGTCGGAGCGATGGCCGCTTGGATGGGAGACGGGACCAGAATCGCATATGTCGCTGACAGCGCGCTCCATGCCAGGGATACGTGGGCTGGCGCAGATGCTCAGCTCACAGAGGGCCCCGAGAGGATATGGGGGATGGCAGCAGGCCTTGACGGTGTTCACACGGCATATGTGGCCTCAGACGATAATGGAGTGTTGCTTCGAGTAGTGGACGTCTTCACTAAGGAGACATGGGACGTGCGGACCGGTCGAGGGATATGGCCCTGGTCGCCGGCATGGTCGCCTGAGGGCAAGATGCTTGCCTACTGTGTTGGAGGCTCGGAGGAGAGGGGAGGACAGCGGGTGTCCGTCTGTATCCTCGATACGCGCGATATCCGCGCCCGCGGCATGGTAGAGCCGCACATGGTGGCCAGCATAGTGTCGGACCCACGATGTGCCGGGCTTGCATGGAGCCCGCGCTCGCAAGCTGTGGCGATTGCGGCCCGAATAGCTGGATCAGGCCGGTACGCGATACATGCGTTCACCCCTGCGGGCGAGGGATATCAGCTCACCGATCAGGCAAACTGCATCCTCCCGGACTGGGGCCCATCGCCCATATAGCGGCGCAGGCGCACGACGCAAGGGGCGAGAAGCGAGCGGTCCCTCGCCCCCTGGGCGTGGTGCACAACCAGCTACTGAACGTATGACCTCACACGGTGTACTACGTCAAACCCGCAGGCAGATATGGCCTGAGCGGCCTCGTCGGCGTTATCCGGCTCAAGGCGAATGACGATTCTGACAGTGCCCGGCGCTAGCTCGAATGTGGCCACGCTGATGATGTTTGCGCCTGCCTCGCTGATGGCGCCGGCTACTCGGGCCAGTATGCCCTTGCGATCAGGCAGGTCAACAGTGAGCCTGACACCGGCCCTGGTGGCGCCCAACATCTCCAGGAATGCGTCGAAGATGTCGGTCTCAGTGATTATGCCCGCGACGGTCATTCCATCGATGACCGGCACTGCGCCGATGCTGTTCTCGCGCATCACCACGGCGGCCTTTTCGATGGTATCGTCGGGCGACACGGTGATTACCCTAGTGGTCATGGCCTCTTTCACTGTCATCTTAGAGATGAGGTAGTTGATCTCAAACACGGATAGCGAGGTTGCGGGCGATGGCGATACCTGCAATAGGTCTCGGTCAGTAACGATGCCCACGAGTTTTCCGCCCTGTACAACGGGCAGCCTTCGGACCTTGCTGCGCTTCATTATCTCCAGGGCCTCCATCACCGACACATTCGGGGTCACCGTTATGGGGTTCGCTGTCATTACGTCCTTTACAAACATGCTCGCGGCCTTCTGGGGCCTTTCACCGTCCTTTCGGAAGGCGCCGGCCTCGCGCCGGCGCGATTTCACTGGCTTGGCGCAGTTGTTCTACCTTTCGGGCCAAGATACCTTCTTATGTGAGCAAGAGGCGGGAAATGCCCGCCTCACACTCCTCGACCCATATCAGCCGACATCGACCCTACTTTGCGCAGCTATCTGACGAACACGAGCCTGCGCCTGCGCTTTCATCACGCGCTGCTTTCTTGTACTCTTCTGACCTGTGATCAGTCACATAATAGCCAGACCCGTGGAATATCACACCCATCCGGGAGCTGAAAAGGCGCCGGACAGGAGAACCGCACTTGGGGCAGCGCGTGAGCGCGCCTTCGCCTGGCCCGTGTAGAAACTCGAATTTGCCGCA
>DAOPWT010000231.1:0-2492 GCA_035351775.1 Bacillota bacterium
GGCTGAAGCGTTTAACCGAACGTTTCCCCATAAGGAACCAGCCTCGATGATCCCGATTGACGTGCTGACACACAAGCTGGATCCGGCGGCGCGAAAGGCCTTTGCCGAGCGTAACATCACAACGCTCGCATGGCTCAACCGTGTGAGCGGACGGGAGATGCTCGAATGGGATGGGATTGATGCACAGGCTATGGCTATCATCAATCAGACGCTCAGGGAGCACGGCTACGCTGAAAAGCTTCTGCCGTCGTCAGCTGTGCTGCAGCTTGCCGAGATGGGTGTGCGTATACCTGCCGTAACGCCAATACAGGTCAAGGACGGCGCCTAGGCGTATCGCCGCTCACCACACTGTTTTTCGCGTGCGAGCGTGAAGCCTTCCCCCGGTGGGCTAACGCTTCGCTGGAGGAGCTACAAAGCGGTGCGCTGCTGGAGAGTCTGTTGCGGTGGCTCGATCCTTAATCGAATTACCACCGCCAACTGCAGGGAGGAATGGTGATGGCGCATAGGTCCATTATCATCATCGGAGCCGGGATTGCCGGGCTGGCGGCAGGCTGCTACGCACAGATGAACGGCTACAGTACTGAGATCTACGAGGCGCACGACAAGCCTGGGGGGTTGTGCACCGCATGGACGCGCAAGGGCTACACCCTGGATGGCTGCATTCACCATCTGGCGGGAGCAAGCCCAGGGGTTGAGCTATACCGATTGTGGGAAGAGCTCGGCGCAGTCCAGGGGCGTGAAATGGTCTTTCGCGATACGTTGACGCAGGTGGAGTCGGCTGATGGCCAGGTCCTTACCATGTATACCGACATTGATCGGCTGGAGCACCACATGAAGCAGCTGTCGCCGACGGACGCCAAGGTAATCGAAGAGTACACCAATGGAGCCCGCCAGTTCACCCACATCGACCTGTTCTCACTGATGACCATGACTCCGCTGCAGACCGCGCTCAAGGCTTGGCCCGTGGCAGGGGCCTTCATGAAGTGGAGCAAGCTGACGCTCGACCAACTCGCAGCACGTTTCCAGGACCCGTTCCTGCGCCGTGCCTTCCCCACCGTGCAGTACGATTTCGCTGACATACCCATGTTTCTTCATCTCAACTTCCTGGCTGGCTGCCAAAACAAGACCCTGGGCTGGCCCAAAGGCGGAGCGCTCTCCTTTGCCCGAAGCATAGCCGACCGGTACGAACGGCTGGGCGGAAGGATTCACTATCGCTCTCGGGTAAGCAGAATACTGGTTGAGGACGACCGGGCCGCCGGCGTGTTCGCAGATGGCACGGAGCACAAGGCTGATGTGGTGATCTCGGCGGCTGACGGTCATTCCACGATCTTCGACATGCTGGGCGGCAAGTGCGCAGATGAGCGCATCAGGCGCTACTATGAGGCGGCTCCACGGCACATAGAAATGGCGCTGCAAGTCTCGTTTGGGGTGAATCGCGACATGTCGGAAGAACCGCAGGCGCTCACCTGGTTTCTGCCCGAGCCGGTCACCATTGTCGACAGGGATCTCGACCGGATCGATATCGAGGTCTACAACTTCGATGACACCCTGGCGCCTGAAGGAAAGACCGTGGTAAAGGTGATGCTGAGCGCCGGCTACGACTACTGGAGGGGGCTACTCGCGGCCGGTCGGGCGAAATACGATGGCGAGAAACAGCGCGTAGCAGCTCTGGTGCTGGGGTTGCTCGAACGGCGCTTCCCGGGCATCAGCGCACAGGTTGAGATGACGGATGTGGCTACGCCCGTCACCACAGAGCGCTTTACAGGCAACTGGCGAGGGCTGCAGGCCTGGTGCGTTCCCGGAGAGCCTTTCGCCATGTTCCGGGGATTAACCCGCACCCTGCCGGGGTTGCGGGATATGTACATGGTCGGGCAGTGGGCAGAAGCCACCATCGGGCTCCCGACAGCAGTGGTATCCGGTCGTCGCGCCATCCAGACCATCTGCAGGCTCGACGGAAAGCGGTTTCGGACAACGGTCGATTAGGTGTGATCGAAGGCCTTGACCAGCATCTCTGCAGCAATTCGACGCTATCAGAGTATTCTGGCGTTCAGCGGGAGGATTGAGAACAATGCAGAACAGGAGTACGGCAAGCCAGCCGCCAGGGGGCGCCGACGCCCTGCTTCCGGACCACCATGCCCTGTTATTCTCCGCCCTTGCGCGGAGCATACTCTCTACCTGCGGAAAAGCTGCAGAGGCCATATCGACGGAAGCGGTCAAGTCGTACGCTCTCGAGCGAGGCAGTCGCATGAGAAGAAGAGCCATCGCCAACGGCGACGGCACCTCCATGGCGTCATACAGGGCCTATTGCGAATGGACCGCCCCGCCCGGATCTATCTCCTCCGTAGTTGCCGCAAGGTCCCCCGTTCTCATTACGCACACCCTAGTCTGTCCTTGGTATGAGGCCTGGAGGAGAACCGGCCGACTACGCGAGGGCTCGTTCTACTGCAGATATGTTGACGAATACCTGGTCAGGGGCTTCGACGAGAGCCTCA
>DAOPWT010000232.1:0-2490 GCA_035351775.1 Bacillota bacterium
GCGGAGCCTTATAGAGGAGCGCTGTCCCGTATCGAACACTCTATGCGGGGTGAAGGTCTCCAAGATTGAGTCTTGATGACAAGCGGTGACTCGGGGGTCAATGACTCGCGAGTCATTGCTGCCTTTCGCAATGTATGTTAGTATAGGCAAGGATGGTAATACGGGTAGGGGGTGTCGTCGCCGCAGGGCTTGTGGTTCGCGACGAGTGCTTCGTTACCCCCTTTCGTCTCAGCTCGATTCTCGGCATTTCGTTAGGCGGGGCGATCATTGTGCTACAAGTAGATCTCCACGGCATGAAAACAGCAGAAGCCATATCCTGCTTCACACGGGCATACGACCGCGTCCTTGCCTCAGATGCGCGCACCAGCGCTTGCCTCAAGGTCATCCATGGCTATGGATCGGGCGGAGCAGGCGGCGATACACGCCGCGCGATCCGTTCGCTGCTTCATGCCAACCCAGCCTCTGCTGATTACACTCCGGGCGAAGACATCGACGGAAACCCAGGGTACACAGTTGTCTATCCGAGACGGCGTCTGCCGTCTGGCGCCGAAAGGCTTTACCCGGGGATTGTGGAGTACTGCTCGGTGCCCAAGACCAAGCTCGATGTTGTTCGCCGGTTTGTGCGAAGAAGCGCCGAAAGCGACATAGAGCGCGCCATACGCGAACTGGAAAACGGCCGCAGGCTGCGGTCATTCATCAGGAACGGGCGGAAGTATTATGTGGACCCGCGTGCGCTCTAGATGCGAGGCTGAGGTATACGTGCGTTTGTGAAATGGGGAACAATCCCTTGGCCCAAGGGCTTGAGCTCGGGAGGGTATGGACTCCATAAGGCGATAGATGTTGTCCACCGATATGGGATGACTACTTGTATATACTGGATAGAAAGGGAGTGTCGTTCGTGGCGGGCACGAGCAAGCAGACTGTGATAAACAGGCTCAAACGTGTAGAAGGCCAGGTGAAGGGCATACAGCGCATGATTGAGCAGGGGAAGAGGTGCCCCGAGATCCTAGACCAGGTGGCCGCGGCACGGACCGCTCTCTACAACGCCGGCGTACTCATTCTGGAGAGGCATTCCCGGGACTGTATTATCGGCGATGATGAATCGAAAGCGTCTGAAGAGAGAGTTGAAGAGCTCGTCAATGTCATCAGGAAATTCGCCCGGTCATGAAACCGGCCGCAGATATAAAAATGGAGCGAGCAGGTGCGTGAGAGAATCGTTCCCATGGCAACAACCGCAACGTCACGTCTTATCCTGCTCGCCGTGGATAGTGTGTGCACTCACGCGCCGGATATTCAGCGAGTCCGGCGGTGCGATGCAGGAATAATATGGGGCCCGCCTTCGGATCACTTCGGATCATGTGGCTGGGCCCCTTCTTGATCATGTGTCACTACCGACTAGCGCAGCTCCGGCTCTTCATCGGGGTACGCGGCAAGCTTCACTGACACGTACATCCTTTGGCCCTCTCTCCAAATCCACAGCAGTACGGTGTCGCCCACCTTCATCTTGCCGATCTCGTCCGCGAGCGATAGGTCTTTCGTAACGGGTTTCCGGTTGATCTCGCGCACAACGTCGCCCTTCTGCAATTTGGCCTTGTCTGCAGGGCTGTCTTTGTAGACATCAGTAATCAGAATGCCGTTGGTGTCGGGCAACTGCAAGTAGCTGGCGAGGTTCTCATCCAACTGCTGATACCAGATGCCGAGCCAGGGTTTGGGAGCGCTCGTGGACTGCTCGGCCACTTTCCGCGTCATCATCTCGTTCAGCACGTCTCTCACGGAGTTTATGGAGATCGCAAACCCCATGCCTTGTGCGTACTGGATGATTGCGGTGTTGATCCCGATCACTTCACCCTGCATGTTGATGAGGGGTCCACCGCTATTGCCTTTGTTGATCGCTGCGTCAGTCTGTATCAGGTCGCCCGTAGCCAGGGTGTTCCCCTCTCCATCGTCAATGCTCCTGCCCAGCGCGCTTACGATTCCGGCTGTGACCGTGTGATCGAACCCGTATGGATTGCCTATGGCGACTACCCAGTCACCCGGCCTAAGCTTGCTCGAATCACCAAGCTGCGCCGTGTTGAGATTCTTGGCGTTGATCTTTATCACGGCTACGTCCGATTCTTTGCTTCCCCCGATCACCTGCGCACGGAGTTTTCTGCCGTCAGTCAGTGTGACTTCGATTTTCCGCGCTCCTTCGACCACATGGTAGTTCGTCACAATGTGCCCATCAGCGCTGACAATGAAACCTGAGCCTGTACCCGGAACTACCTGCTGGCCTCGGAACAGGCCACGGAACATCCAGTCCATGCGAGGATCTCCCGTTGTGAACTGCTCCACTCGCTCAGTGTCGACTCGAACCACCGCTGGCCCTACTGCCTCCGCTACGTCAGCGAACGACGGGAGTGCTACGGACTTGTAGTCGATTTGCGATACCTGTGATGCCGGCACTGCGGTTCCCACAGCCGCAGCCAGATTGCCTCTGCGGTCTGGGAACAC
>DAOPWT010000233.1:0-2459 GCA_035351775.1 Bacillota bacterium
GCGGGTTTGCCTGAGCGAACTGGTTCTCCACGAAGAAATACGGCCGTTTGAGCTTACCAACGTCATGGTAGAGCGCTCCCACCCTGACAAGCAGAGCATCGGCGTCTACAGCTTGTGCAGCCGTTTCAGCCAGGTTGCCCACGAGTATCGAATGATGGTACGTCCCCGGTGCCTCCAGCAGAAGGCGCCGAAGAAGCGGATGCCCCGGATTGGAGAGCTCCAGCAGGCGCATGGGGGACGTCACACCGAAAATCGACTCGAAGAACGGCAGTGAACCCACGGTCATCACCGTGGATATCATCCCGTTCACAAAACCCCAGTACCACTTAGCAAGGATCTGCGGTTCACCAAAGGCAAGACCGTAGAAGACCGAAACTGCGGCCACCGCGCCCCCTACGAAGACGACAGCCCGGGTCATGCTGGCCCTGTCGCGTAGCCCGGGCACTGCGTAAGCGCCCGCTGCACCGGCCGCCAGCGCCGCTGACATGGCAAAAGCATCGCCCCGCAGTGTCATGCCGACCAGCGCTGCCACTGAGAGATTGACCACCATCGCCATCTCCAGCGACAGCAGAGACGAGATGACCATTGACGCAAATGCCGCCGGTATGAGATATGGCGCGAGATCCGGCGCCAGGCCCACCAAGACACTCGCCGAAATAAGGACCACTATGCCGGCCACTGCGCACAGCGCCAAGCTCCCTTCGGCCGACGACAGCCTGGGGGTGAACTTGTGCACATAAGCAGCTGTGTATGCCACAGCCATGGCCGTCAGCGCGACCACGCCTGTCCAGCCCATGATGCTTCCCCGAGAGCCCAAGAGGCCCAGATCCGAAAGGACCGCTATCTGCTCCTCAGTTGCAGCGTCGCCCCTTCTGATGATGCTCTGTCCCTTCTGAATGTATACAGGCGGGACCAGGCGTGCCTGCTCGTCGGCGGCCTTCTCCACCCGGGTGAGGTCCAGCGAGAGGTTGGGGCGAAGAGCTCCCACCACTACCCTAGATACCGCCTTAACCCATTGGGGCGATAGCCCGGCCCTCACCAGGTCGTCAGGAATGCCTGAAGCCACCTTCTGCAGGCTGGCATCGGTGATTCGGATCTCCCGCATTGTGCGACCGACCAGCGACGTCGCAACCTGCCGGGCTGAATCGAACTCATCTTTGGGAATCTGGGCCAGCCCCTCCAGATCTGCAGCCGACAGACTGAGAGTGTCGGCCGCTCCGCCCAGCTTCTTGGCCGCTGCTCTAGCCACAGCCTGAGGTGATTTGTCAGAGATACCTTCCCTCTCAGCGGCCACAGCTTCGAACACAGCGTCCACGGATTCCTCCGCCATGTAAGAGTACGACTGGCTGATCTCGTAGTTCTCAAGCGAACTCGGAGCGCTCTTCATGTAGGCCTTGCGCGCTTCTTCCCTGAGCTTGTCCGTGGCCACGCGATTCACAATCGTCCTGGGCGACTCGATGTCCCTCTTGGCGAACTGCCCAACTTCGAGAGCCACAGACTGAGGCAGGACGGCATATGCAATGATGAGAGCCGACACTGCCACAGTAGCCAGAGCTATCATCGCCTTGCCGCCCACAAACGTCTTTATTCTGGAACCCACGCGCTGAACACGCTCGCCCAACCGCGACTCCACTGGCAGTGTCACTCCTCTTCGCGCCGGTCCGGGCCTATGTCGGCGCGCCGTGCATCAAATCGCTCATACGCACGTATGACCCGTTGAACTAGTTCGTGCCGCACCACGTCCAGATCGGAAAAGTACACAAACTCGATCCCATCGATGCCCACAAGCACAGTCCGCACTTCTTCAAGACCCGAGAAGCGTCTCCTCGGCAGGTCTATCTGGGTAATATCGCCGGTAACCACTGCCTTGGACGAGAACCCAAGCCTGGTGAGGAACATTTTCATCTGCTCAGGGCTGGTGTTCTGTGCCTCATCCAGTATTATGAAAGCGTCATCGAGCGTTCTGCCGCGCATGTACGCAAGCGGCGCTATCTCGATGATCCCACGCTCCCTGTAGCGCTCATACACCTCGAGCCCGAGGATGTCAAAGAGCGCATCATATAGCGGCCTGAGGTAAGGGTCGACCTTCTCCTGCAGGTCGCCTGGGAGGAACCCCAGTTTCTCGCCGGCCTCCACGGCCGGGCGCGTCAATATGATCCTGCTCACCTGCTTCGACTTGAGGGCAGCAATTGCCATGGCCATAGCCAGATACGTCTTGCCGGTGCCCGCAGGCCCTATCCCAAATACTATGTCATTATTCCGGATCGCATCGATGTAGTGCTTCTGCCCTACTGTACGGGGCCGGATCTGCTTGCCCCTGGCTGTCACCTGTATCACGTCGGCCAGCACCGTCGAAAGCGTTTCGGGCCTGCCATCCTGCGCCAACATCACCGAATACCTCGTTTCCCTGCCGGAAATGCGATTGCCCGCGCGCACCGCCGACTGCAGGTCCGAAAGGA
>DAOPWT010000234.1:0-2455 GCA_035351775.1 Bacillota bacterium
CTCGCCTTCCCTGTCTAGCCTGTCGACATTGTCTATGCATTCCCATGATTCGTATCCAGCACCAACTCAAGCTCGATCTCATCGCGAATGGGTATCCCGTTCTCCCCAGCCAAAGGTATCTCGGGCTTTAGGCGCCTAGATAGAGTCACGGCGTGGCGATGAACCGCGACTATACCGAAACCGGCCTTCTGGTAGAACCTCAGAGCATCGATGTTATCATTGGTCGTGATCAGCCACACTCTAGACGCCCCGGCCTCCATCGCACACTCCAGCGCCCTGCGAATCAGCCGCTGCCCAATACCCATCCCCGGTTGCAGGCTGTTCAGGGTGACTATCTCGCACTGACCGTCGTGCACCTCATACGTGAGCAAGCCAAGGCGATGGCCATTGCCTGCCACTGCAACGAATCCCGGAAGCCCAGACGCATCCACTACCCGACCATGCGTTGCGATTCTGGCAGAACCCCAGCTCTCCTCCAGTATCCTTTCAGCCCACTCGCGGTCATCGCCCTGAAGAGGACGCACGTGATATGCGCTTAGCCTGGGGATCACCACCGCCGACGGAAGCGCAGGTCCGTAATAGACCACCTGCACAGCCCTTCGCATCCGCCGACTTCGGTAGATAGGCTCCCCTGTGTTCAGGTTGCGGTCAAACTTCGGGAAGCTCGAGCTTGTGACTATCAAGCGCACTCGGTGGCCCGGGCCGAAAATGTGGGCACACCCCTTCATTCGTATGTGAAGAAGATAGATCCGACCGGGTTCCAGGAAGTCCTCTCTGTCAAGACTACTGCGGTATCTAGCCCTCACTATGCCGTCCGAAACGTACCTCGCAACACAGTCTTCATCCACATCTAGCAGCATCGCGACGAAGTCCGTGTCGGGCGCGTCTGACGACGCGTATAGCTCAACCTCCGGAACGCCGCATATCTCCAGCGAACTATCCAGCACTTCAGAATCGTAAGTCAGTACATCCTCCCGCAAGTGAGCAGACGACACCGAGGGTCCGGGCGCCATCCCTGCCTTGGGAAACGCCCACACCGCACCGCCTTCAGTACGATTCGGGTTCTCCGGGTCATACACAAACGACTCACTAGCAGCTACGGGGTCTTTGCCCGAGATCGCGCCCGCGGAAAGGGCAGAAAGGACGCCTCTGCTTCGACCGTTAGGACCGGAGGAACGCGCGTCAGCTGCAGCTCCGAGGTACATCTTCACACCGCAGGCCTCCGGATGAGGCCATGCGTCCAGCTCAGCCCAGTGAGGCTCATGCCCGGTGAAGAAGCACTTTACGGAAGACCTCGCCGGCACGTCTCCTATACCCTTCACCCAGAAGTCCATCCAACTCACGCACTCGTCCATGAAGGGAGAAGATATGTCCACCGCATCCTCATGCGGACTGTCCAGACTACCTTCGCGCTGCCTAGACCAGCACCCGTATGACACGTCGCCGGATATCTTCTCAGGCCCGCCGATCGTGCCGTTGTGGCTCCACGGGCCGAGTACGAGCCTCTGAGGCGCTCCGGACCGGATCATCTCTGAGTACGGAACCAAAGTGGCGTCAAGCAGGAAATCGAACCATCCGCCGAAGTGAAGCCCGGGAACGCGTGTTCTCTGGACATAGCTCCACAGATCGTTTCCGCCCCAGAACCTGGACAAGGGACCGTCTTCCAACATGGCCGCCCACGAAGGGTCTGCATCTGGCCCAATGGCCTCGACCAGGGGCATCTTACGGTAGAGGGCTTCAGGGGCAAAGCCGCTTAGGGGAGCGGTTCTCATGTATGTCCATGGCAAGGTGTGGTGAAGTCGAAGCGCTCCGTCCTGGAAACAGAGGAGATCCTTCTTGACAGGTACCGTCACCCAGACCGCCGCCTTGACTTGTTCCGGAAACTCAGCCGCAATGGCGACCGAAGCGGCTGAAAGATAAGAGATGCCAAGTATGGCGAGTCTACCGTCGCACCATGGTTGGTCCAGCACCCACTGCGCGGTTCTGACCGAGTCCTCTGGTTCCTGAGCCAGGAATCCGAACTGCCCCCGCGACTCCCCGCTTCCACGCACGTCCTGGATCACAGTGGCATAGCCGTGACCCCCAAAGACATCGCCGATGCTCTGCAGATTCCTGCGTCCATAGACCGTCCGCACAATGATCACCGGGTAGGCGCCGGGGCCTGGCAGGATAACAGATGTTGCAAGGCTAGCCCCGCCACACACCGGCACAGACTCAGTCCTGGTTTCCATAGCTGGCTCCATAGCTAGGCCCTCCCTCTGACATGACTCGGCGCACTGACGCGCCCCGCTTCCCCTATTCGGGCTTTCCTGCCTTCTGGGGGGACATGCATGCTGCTTGCGCAAGGCTACAGCCGAGGAACAACCCCGAAGATACCTCCAGCGAGCCCGAACCCAACATGACTTGCTGCGTATTGATGCGCACGCGTGGCGGTCTACTCAGTGACGCCCCACGG
>DAOPWT010000235.1:0-2451 GCA_035351775.1 Bacillota bacterium
AGGAGCCCGGCGCCCACCAGCTGGGTGGCCACGCCTACGGTAGCGCCGGTTCGGTTGGAAATGCCCAGAGCCAACACGGTGAAAGGATCGGCTCCCACGCTAGCCTGCACGTAGAACGCAATGCTCGCGCCAAGCGCAAATAGCCCGATCAACACCATCGCGACCCGAGCTGCCGGGCTCGGCGGGATTGTCGGGCGCGAGTTCGGTGTCTGGCTCGAGCCGGAGCCCGAAGCGTTCATATGCCACGCTCCGCGAAGAACTTGCTTCGCCTGGTCTCATCCAGGGCGCGTTCGAGTGTTTCGGCCACGTACTCCACTTCATCGCTGGTTATGTGGTTATGGAAAGGTACGGCGATGCTCGTCCGCCCGGCCAGTTCAGTCACGGGGAAGTCGCCTTCCTTGAAGCCGAACGCGTCGCGGTAGTAAGGCTGCAGGTGAATGGGGGTGAAGTAGGGACGGCACCCTATGTTTGCCTCCTGGAATCGCTGCATTACGTGATCGCGCACTGCCGACTGTCGGTCGTGTGACTGCTCGTGGGCGCCCACGCGTATGACGTACACAAACCAGCTCATCCTGGTGACATCCGGATCGACCTGGGGCAACCGAACCCCCGGTATGCCGGACAAGCGCTCGACATACATGTCGGCCACACGCTGGCGCTTGGCGATGATCTCGTCGATCCTGGACATCTGCACAGCGCCCAGAGCGGCCGAGAGTTCGTCCATTCGGTAGTTGTAGCCCAGGCGCTCATGGGAGAGCCACACGCCGCTCTCTCCGCGCCCCTGGTTGCACATGCTCTTTGCCAGGAAGGCAGTGCGGTCATCGTCCGTTACCACCATGCCCCCCTCGCCCGTTGTGATCTGCTTGTTGGGGTAGAACGCAAAGACGGCGCCATCACAGAATACGCCGTTGCCGGTGCGCGTTCCCTTGTATTCTGATCCCAGCGACTCGCAGGAGTCCTCAATGACCTTGAGCCCGTGCCGCGCGGCGATCGCTCGAATGGCGTCCAGCCTGGCGGGCTGACCGAAAGCATCCACCGGCAGGATAGCCTTGGTGTGGGGAGTTATCGCATCCTCTATGAGATCCGGGTCGATATTGGCCGTGCCGTGCTCGATATCCACAAACACGGGCCTGGCACGCTCGTACACGATGCAGTTGCTGGAGGCAATGAAGCTGAACGGGGTGGTTATGACCTCGTCGCCTTCGCCGATTCCGAAAGCGCGCACCAGCAGATGCAGCCCGCTTGTGCCGCTGTTTACCGCGATCGCATGCCGAGCCCCCACGTAACCGGCTATTGCCTGCTCAAACAGCGCTCCCCGGGGCCCCAACGCCAAGATGGGCGAGTGCATTACCTCGCTGATTGCGTCAATCTCAGCCTGCGTAATGTCAGGACGCGAGAGATGAACCTGCAACTTCGGGCCCTCCTTAGGTAGTCCACTTCTGAAACCGCCCGGTGCCCGCCAAGCGGGTTTGGCCCGAGCAGAGGCCTCGGTCTGCAATTCGACGAAAAGCTGTTCTGTCCTGCAGCTATCTACGTGGTCCAAGGAACAGGTGACACGTTGCGCAGGTGCGGGTGGGCGCCGGGACACGCGACAAGTGTCAAGATATGATCGCCAATCAGAGAGTGCATCCCTGGTAGGTGGACCCATACGCTCTAGATCCGCCGTTCAGCCCAAGGTGGCTACTGACCTGCCGGTGTACACTCCCGGCGAACTGGAGCGTCTGGCAGAGGAGAGCTCATTCGTGTGCCAGGCAGTGCTTGGGGTGAGGGTTGCATATGAGAAGGACTCACGGCGACGGGCCAACTGGCGGGAGGCATACCGTCAGACGCATTTGTGCCGTCCGACGCTCAGATGGCGATCTCAATGGCAGGACAAGTCCTCGACACTGTTTCGTCGAGACTGACGCCAGGGGCTCAACGCGACCGAGACGTCGAAGTGAGGCTGTAGTTGAACTCCACATCAGGCAGAATCGTCGACTTGAAAGCCACAACACCCAGGCCCTTCTTGAAGACTCTGGTTTCCCGGTACAGCCCATCGGGCATGCTCGCATCGGGAGTGGTGTATTCGACTTCGCAGTATGCCAAGTCATCGTCAAGGTCTTTCCCGGCCCGGATGATCCTGGCATCTACCTCGCTTCCATCTTCGGCTTTGAAGTTCCACTTCTGCTCTTCCTTGACCGGAGCCTTGAGCATCACCAGACCATCTATCCGGTGAGGGAACACATCCTTGTGAAGTATTCGCTCGCGTACATCGTCTTGAGCAAAGACATACTCAAGGTTGAAGCTGAAGTCACGCCCTGATTCGCCGTCCGACATGTCGAACACGGCACCGGAGATCTCGTAGACTACGTTGCCCGGCGACTTCGTGTTCGTTATCCGATCGATACTCATCTTGTGCCCGTATTCGGCAAATCCAGTGTATACCCAGGTGAACCCCTCGTTGGCCGGAAA
>DAOPWT010000236.1:0-2451 GCA_035351775.1 Bacillota bacterium
GTGGTTCTCGGCCGTGCACGTCTTGTAGACCACGTTCGGATTCGTTATCTCGCCCCGATGCGCGATGATGCCGGCCTTATCGTACGACACCGTTGTGTCCTTATCGCCATGGATGATCATGACCGCAGTGTCCGCGCTGTTTATCCCGTCGACTGCCGTAAGCCGCGCAGCTCGGCCGAAGAGCATCGTCTGGTATGCCCAGAGAAACGGGTATTCTAGGTATGCGAATGCTCCCATCATCTTCGTTGCCCGCTCGAAGAGGATTCCCATAGGCGCATTGAAGCCCGCGATACTCGCTGCCGCGGTGATATCATGACCATAGTTCAAGACAGCAGCAACCGCATAGCCGCCCCAGCTGTGCCCATAGAGCATAACCGGGAGATCATCCAGGGAGCTGTCGCTCTCTATGTAGCTCAGAGCTGCGTTCAGGTCCAGCACTGATTGCGGAAGCCCGATGGTGCCCTTCCCCTCGCTCTCGTGGCTTCCGGTACAGTCGAACGAGAACACACGCCAGCCATTGTCGACAAAATACATCGTTTCTGCCAGGTAACTTTCTGCGCCGCCTCCCAGCCCGTGGGCGATCACAACCAGCCCCTTGTCGTTGCGCTCACCGTATACATAACCCGCGAGAACGTTGTCACCTGACCTGAACCTCACCACTCTGCGATCATATCCGTCCACATCGCCGTGTGTAAGGTAGCCCGAGAATCTGGGCTTGTCGGCTCTCGGAAACTGCCTGTCGTACATGGTCTTCACGACGGCCATGGAGCAGATCGAGAACAGGACGACTGTAGTTGCCAGACCGATCAAGACCAAATTCGCTCTTCTCTGTCTTCTCCTGGCTGTTCCTCTCACTGTAGGCCACACCCCTTTGATCGAGTGCCGCGATTTCGCACGTTGGCGCCGTGAGCGTCCATATGGGCCCATCATGTCCTATTCCGCGCAGCCCCGCCAGGCTGCGGCCAGGTTCTCGCTTAGCATCTCCTGTCCACACAGGAGGTCTCCTTCTCTGACCGAACCCAGCACGCTGGAATCCGAGTAACCTCTGCCTTCTGCACCAATCTCCGGATTCCTCCACCGAACTGATCCGCCGACTAGCCGCCCCCGATCCAAGTGGATGTGCTCAGAGATTGCGTCTATCGGCACAACTATCGGCGGAAATCGACAACTGCTTTCGGTGCGATCCTGGCCAACCCGCATGCAGAGGGCCAAATCCGGAGACGGGTAGGCTAATGACCAACTCGGTTGACATTGACGCAACGTCAAGGTTTATGATTGTCTTGTCGGGAGGCAGTCACCATGGAATACACAGTGCGGAAACTAGCGAAGCTCGCCGGGGTCAGCCCACGAACGCTGCGGTACTACGACGAGATCGGAATCCTGAAGCCGGCCAGGATCAACTCGTCTGGGTATCGGCTGTATGGCGAAGCCGAAGTCGACCGATTGCAGCAGATTCTTTTCCACAGAGAACTCGGCATGGACCTTCAAAGCATTAAGGCCATCGTCACTTCGCCTTCCTTCGATAGGGCCAAGGCCCTGCGCGAGCACAGGCGGGGCCTTCTGGAACGCAGGGCCCGGCTGGACATGCTTATCGCCAATGTCGACAAGTCTATCGCTACGATTGAGGAGGGAGCTATTATGCCTGATAAAGACAAGTTCAGAGGTTTCATGCGCGAACTGGTCGATGAGAATGAGGCCAAATATGGCACGGAAGCCCGCCAAAAGTATGGCGAAGAGATCGTTAGCGCATCCAATGCCAAGGTCAGAGGTATGACCCAGAAGCAGTACGAGGAGTCTGCAAGATCGGCTGCCGAAATCCAACAGACGCTTAAGGCCGCCTTGAAGACCGGTGATCCCGCAGGGCCGCTGGCTCAAAAAGCGGCTGAACTCCATCGCCAGTGGCTGGGCTTCTGGTGGGACTCCTATTCAAGGGAAGCCCACGCTGGGCTCGCGCAGATGTACGTCGATGATGAGAGGTTCACTGCGTACTACGACAAGGATCAGCCCGGCACGGCAGCGTTCCTCAGGGATGCCATTCTGATCTACACCCGAACCAAGGCATAGACATGCGGATCTTGACCCTCGGAGAGCACGAGTTCACGGTAGTCGTGCTATGGTTTCAGCCGAGCCAACCCGGCCAAGGAAGCAACCTGGCGCCGCCCTACGGGCGCGCCGTGCGGCCGGCGGGGCGATGTGCCAAAGCAGCCACTGTCATATAGATGGCCTGCAGCAGGTCAGGCACGATAGACAGTAGCATCAGCAGTGCGATGTCCGGCATGAAGTAAGCTCCCACAACTCGGAAGTTCCAGGCTCTTGGCTCGCCCAGGAACAAGCTGCCGAGGAAGCGGTACAACACGACCAAGATGACAACCGGAATCAACACGTGCGGTGCGATACGCCACGCTATCTGCGGGGCTTTGAGAGACCTGGCTTCGCGGCTCCACCCGCGCA
>DAOPWT010000237.1:0-2418 GCA_035351775.1 Bacillota bacterium
TGGGTCTGATACATGCGTTCATGACTATCACGCTCAAAGTCAATCAGGTTGTGAGTGGCCTGGCCCTTACTCTGTTCGGCACGGGCCTCAGCGGTTACCTAGGTAAGTCGATGATTGGAGTGCCTTTGCCCGTCACATTCGGCCAGGCGCCTATCCCGGGGCTATCCCGCATCCCGTTGATAGGGACGATTCTGTTCAAGCATGACTTGCTGGTGTACCTTACGTATGTTGTTGTTCCTGTCCTGTGGTTCTACTTGTACCGCACCCGTCCAGGCTTGCACCTTCGGTCGGTGGGCGAAAGCCCCGAAACCGCGGACGCTCTTGGAGTGAATGTCTTTGCAATTAGGTACGCGAGTGTGACGGCAGGCGGAATGCTGGCAGGGCTGGGAGGGGCCTACTTATCGCTGGCCTACGCCCCCAGCTGGCTGGAGAACATGACGGCCGGGCGCGGTTGGATAGCAGTGGCTCTAGTAATATTCGCAGTATGGGATCCGTTCAGGGCCATGCTCGGCGCATACCTGTTCGGAGGGATTGATGCACTCGGTTTCCGCATACAGGTGTTAGGAGCGAGAATACCGTCATTCTTCCTTAAGATGATGCCTTACGTGTTCACGATAGTGGTGCTAGTCATCGTCACCGCCACAGCAGCGAAGCGCAGTTCGAGGGCGCCGGAGGCGCTGGGGTCACCATACGAGCGCGAATGACCGGGCTGGACCCGGAGGGGTGTTCGATTGGCAGATAATGTAGATAGCAAGGTGTCGGAACGACGCCAGACTATCAGATGGAATTTCCGGATCAGCAATATCGACGCGATGCTTTCCAACGTGGCTGTGGGGATGGTCACTCCCTTCATCCCTGTATTCGCCATTGCCCTGGGCGGCTCCAACACGGAAGTAGGCCTCATCACGGCCGTGCCGGCCTTCATCAACATGCTGATGTACCTGCCCGCGGCATCCTTCGTGGAGCGCGGCGGGAGCAGGCTCAAGATCACCGTGAGGACGCTGCTCGTTGCACGTCTGCTCTACTTGGCCATGGCCGTGGTCCCGTTTGTGCCGTGGCCCCAGTACCGCGCGGCAATGCTTATCGGGATTCTGGGTGTTCAGACCATACCTAACGTCATCATGGCAGTTGCCTGGACCGCGTTGCTAGGCGACATGTTCCCCCAGGAAGAGCGGGCGCACTTGTTCGCCATGAGGAACATGTACAGCGCCTTCGTCGCGCTGATCTCGTCGTTGGCTGCCGGCGTTCTGCTCGACCGTATCCCCTACCCGGCCAACTACATGACGCTGTTCTCCATATCGTTCATCACAGGAATGGTGGCGCTGCAATACTGCGCAAAGCTGATTGAGGGGCCTATCAGGCCCAGGCCCGCCTCTCGCAGGTCGGTTGCGGAGAGGTTACGGCAGCCGTTCGCCGACCCGGAGTGTGGGCGCAAGTTCAGCGTGTTTGCCATAAGCGCGGCCCTGCTGCACCTGGGCATAAACATTGCGGTCCCTGCCTACTCCATATATCACGTTCGGACCCTCCACCTGTCCAACAGCGTCATCGGATCATTGTCGCTGGCGGCAGGGCTCACTACTGTGCTCGCCTACCCCCTTTGGGGTCGCCTGTCGCGCAGGGCAGGGCATTCTGTGGTGTACCTCCTGTCTATACTGGCATATGCTCCGTTTCCGGCGCTTTACGGAATGCACGGGTCAGTCACCTATCTGCTGGCGCTGCAGGCCAGCATAGGTTTCTTTAACGCCGGTTTTGCTCTTACGATCCTCAACCTTACACTGCAACATGTGAAACCTGAAGACAGCGCCAATGGGATCGCGGTCTTCAACATGTTGATCAACGCAACGGGCGTGTTGGGTCCGCCATTGGCGGCGTTTGTGGTGTCACGATACGGCGTGACATCGGCTTTCGTGTTGTCAACTATCGTTCGCGCTGCCGGGTGCATCGTGTACATTGTAGCGTCGGGAACAGATGACACCTTTGTACGGCTGCACAAGACGCTTTCGCCGTCAGCGTTGCGTCGGCGCCGGCTTAACCGAAAAACAAGGGGGGTGCTCTAGCAGGTGAAGCTTGTGATAGCTATAGTTAGGGACGACTACTCTGAGATTCTCCAGGACGAACTTGCAGATGCCGGGCACCGTTACACGAAACTAGCTTCCACAGGCGGTTTCCTAAGAAAGGGCAATACCACGCTTTTGGTGGGCGTCGATGACGACCAAGTAGGATCGGTCCTGGACATAATCCGGGCTACCTGCAAGACCAGGCAGGAGTTGATTACTCCACAACCGATGCAGATCTCACACGGGCTTGCAGTGCCCCCTATCGAAGTCATGTCAGGCGGCGCTACGGTTTTCGTCGTGGATGTGACGCACTTCGAGAGGATCTAGAACTGAGTAGCCTTCCAGCTGTCGCGGGCCGCGG
>DAOPWT010000238.1:0-2372 GCA_035351775.1 Bacillota bacterium
AAGTATCGCGAGGTATGGCCGAAGTACCTTACCAAGGGCGAGCGGCAACGGCTTGCTCTGGCGTCAGTCGTGGCCATGGATCCGGACGTGCTCATAGTGGACGAACCCACCACCGGGCTGGACTGGGTAGAGTCTCTCCAGATCCTTGACTACCTGGAACGGTTGCGCAATGAGCGCAAGAAGACAATCATCATAATCACCCACGACATGAACATCGTGAGCCTGTATGCCAGGCGAGTGGTGGTCATGGCCAAGGGCCGAGTAGTAGGCGACGGAACGGCGCGTGAGATATTCTCGCAGCCTGATCTGATGGAGCTTGCGTGCCTCAGGCGGCCTCCCATCGCCGACCTGTCGCAGGCGTTGTGGGGCGAGGTACTCTTGACCCCGGCTGAGGCCGCGGCCAGGCTTCTCGCCGCCAAATCTCAAGCCGCGGGGGTGTGTTCAGAGTGATTGTAGAGTACGAAAGCAAGTCCTCGGCGGTGCATCGCCTGGATCCGCGAGTCAAGTTCGCGTGGATGCTCGCCGCCATAGTGATCAGCGTGATGTGGACACACCCTGTCTACCTGATCGCCCTGGCCTTGGCCGTTGTGGGCTTCGGGCTGCTTGCGGGCTTTCCGTGGAGCAAGATCCGTGGCGTGCTGTCTTTCATGATCATAGTCACAGCCATAATCACCCTGGTTCAGGGCGCTACATACGTCCCCAAGACGGTGACGCTGGATGAGCCTGCACGGGTGCTGTTCCACCTGATCCCGGGCTGGATTCCGGGAGTGGGACCGGCGTGCCCCATCCGGGTGGGCGGATTCCTGTACGGGATCGGTATGGCACTCAAGGTAGTCACAGTCCTGGTCGTAGTGGCGATATTTGGGTTCACCACATCGCCTTCCGAGATAGTGCAGATAATCGCGAGAGTGCCCTTCATGCCTTACCAGGTGGGCTTCGTCATGTCTACGGCGTGGAAGTTCGTCCCGGTAGTGCAGATGCAGATGAGAACGCTGATGGACGCCCACCGCTCCAAGGGCGTCGACTTCGAACAGGGAACCTTCCCGGAGAAGATCAGAAAGACGTCTGGAATCGTGCTGCCGCTGTTTGCCAACTCACTATCGATGGCCGACACCATGGCCTTAGCAATGGAGTCCAGAGCCTTTGGTTCCAGCAGGAAGTTCACCTTCATCCGACCGTACCGCATGGAACCGTTCGACTGGGTGGTTCTCATTGGCTCGCTTGGGGCAATGGTTGCCAGCATTGTGCTGCTCGCACTGTTCCGCCTGGGGGCGCTGTAGATGAGCGAAGAGGGTCGGTGCGCCGAGGGCCGCTGTGTAGTCTGCGTCGGGGCGTGCGCTATGGACCTGATCATCCGGGTCCCGCGCCTGCCCGAGGCCGACGAGATGGTGTTCGCGGAAGGAGAACCAGGGCTGTTCCCGGGAGGATCCACAGCCAACATCGCCGCTGGTATCGCCCGGATAGGGGTGGCGTCAAGGTTCGTCGGCAAGGTGGGAGATGACGCCAATGGCAGGGCGCTTCGAGAGGCATTTGCGAAAGACGGAGTCGACGTCAGGTGGCTGTCGGTGGACCCTGCGGGGCGCACTGCGCAGACGGTGATTGCCGTGGATCCTTCGGGAAGCCGAGTGATCTACTCGCTTGGAGGGACGGCCCTGCTGGAATCGGCGGACGAGTTCACCGGCGACATCCTGGGCGGCGCGGCGGCGCTTTATGTGGGCGAAGCGTTTCCGGAGGTGGCGCGCAGAGCCATGCAGGAGGCGCGAAGCGTGGGCGCCCAGGTCGTATACGGCCCGGGCCCAGCGGCGTCCTGGATCGGCATGGATAACCTGGCCGAGTTGATGCGGCTGGCCGACTTCGTGCTCATGAGCCGGGCCGAGCTGCGTGCCATGACCGGGTTCGATGAGCCGGAAGCGGGTGCACGATTGCTTTTGGAGCGGGGGGTGCCAAACGTTGTCGCGACCTTGGGCGAACAAGGGGCGGCATGCTATAGCCGGCGGCCTGGGCATATCGCCGGCGCGACGTGGGCGCCTTCGTTCAGCGTCGACGTCGTTGACACTACGGGGGCCGGAGATGCATTTGCGTCAGGCTTCATATCGTCCCTGGTAGAGGGGCGACCGGCCGTCGAGTGCCTGAGGCGAGGCAACGCCTGCGCGGCCATGGCCATCGGGCGCGTCGGAGCGCGCGAGGCCCTGCCCACTTCGGAAGAGCTTGAGATGTTTCTCGCTGCCCGCGGCGGCGCCGGGCTGCGCGGGAGAGATGGAGCACAGTCATGAGCGGCGGCATGGGGATTCTGCTGGACAGAATGGCAGGAAGCCTTGCCGGCGTGGCCATAGGAGACGCAATGGGCATGCCGTGCGAGTTCCTGACGCGAG
>DAOPWT010000239.1:0-2366 GCA_035351775.1 Bacillota bacterium
ATTACGAACTGAATCGCCTCGGCGTCTGCATCGCCCGCGACCACATCCTTGGGTAGAGCCTGCGGGGCTGCATTGATTGCGAACGGGCTGAGGAACAGGGCAACTAGCGCCAGCAAGACGAGTGTGAATCGATAAACGCGCATCTACTAGTTCATCTCCTTATCCCTTAATTGATGTCCGCTATCCGAACTGCCGCGCGAGGAAAGAGGGAAATGGCATGCCACCTGATGCCCATCGCCCACATGCCTCGGGGCGGGATCACGGTCGGAGCAAATATCCCGGGCGTACCTGCATCTTGTGTGGAACCTGCAACCGCTGGGCGGCTTCACAGGGCTAGGTACATCGCCCTCTAGGATGATCCTCTGTCGTCTCCTTTCGGGATCTGGAATCGGCACCGCCGACAAAAGCGCTTCAGTGTACGGGTGCTTTGGATCGCCATACAGGCTGTCTTTGGGCGCAATCTCGACTATCTTGCCGAGATACATCACCGCCACCCTGTCGCTGATATGCCGGACTACACTGAGGTCATGGGCGATAAAGAGATAGGTGAGGCCCAGCCGGTCCTGGAGATCCTGCAGCAAGTTAATGACCTGCGCCTGAATGGATACGTCGAGAGCAGACACCGGCTCATCACACACTACCAGCGCGGGGTCGACTGCCAGCGCCCTCGCTATGCCGATCCTCTGCCGCTGCCCGCCGGAGAACTCGTGCGGATACCTCCTCATGTGGTAGGGAGCCAGCCCGACCATCTCGAGGAGTTCCTCCACTCGCTGGTTCAATGCCTTCCCTCGCGCCAGGCCATGAGCTTCGATCGGTTCTGCTATGATGTCCCCCACGCTCATCCTGGGGTTTAGCGACGCATACGGGTCCTGGAAGACTATCTGCATCTTCTTGCGAAGCTCGCGCATCTGATGCGCTTCAAGCGATAGTATCTGGCGGCCCTCGAAAGAGACAGACCCAGATGTGGGCTCGATCAGCCTCAGTATCAGCCTGCCTGTGGTAGACTTGCCACAGCCGCTCTCCCCAACCAGCCCGACAGTCTCGCCGCGGTACACATCGAGGCTAATCCCATCGACCGCTCGGACTACTTCTGCCTGCCTTCTGGGGATGAACCCCTTCTTGATTGGGAAATGTTTCACAAGGTCCTTCACTTCGAGCAATGGTTCACTCATGATAGATCCCCCCGGCTTCCCAGCATCTGACCAGGTGGCCCTGGCTGATGGCCACAAGGGGCGGTTCCTTCTCTCGACACACCTGCCTAACTCGGTCGCACCTTGGGTAGAACCGGCATCCTCGAGGCATGTTGGCGGGATTAGGGACAACCCCGCGGATCACCTGGAGCCTATTCGATGTCGCATGCAGCTTTGGGATCGATCCAAGCAGGCCAATGGTATACGGGTGGGTCGGATTCTTGAACACTGTGACTACGTCGGCTTTCTCAACCACTTTCCCTGCATACATGACCACAACCTCATCTGCAATCTCAGCAACGACGCCGAGGTCGTGGGTTATGAGCATTATAGAGGTTCCAAGCCTCTCTCGCAGCTCAGCCATGAGGTCGAGTATCTGCGCCTGTATGGTCACATCCAGCGCTGTAGTGGGTTCGTCGGCTATGAGGAGCGTCGGATTGCACGACAGAGCCATCGCAATCATTATCCTCTGCCTCATACCGCCGCTCAGCTGATGGGGGTAGTCGTCAACGCGTTTTTCGGGAGACGGAATGCCCACAAGCCTGAGCAGTTCGATGGTTCGAACGCGCGCCTCTTTGGGAGAAGCGTTTTGATGAAGCCGGATAACCTCAGATACTTGATCTCCGACAGTGAACACCGGGTTAAGGCTGGTCATGGGTTCCTGAAATATCATGGATATCTCGTTTCCCCTGATCCGCCTCATCTCAGCCTCGGTTTTCGCCAGAATGTTCTGGCCTTTGAACAGAATCTCGCCCCCTACGATCTTCCCGGGCGGGGTCGGAATGAGCCGCATGACCGACAGCGACATGACGCTCTTTCCGCATCCACTCTCTCCAACGACGCCTAGCGTGTGGCCGGTTTCGATCGATAGGCTGACACCATCGACAGCAGGCACTACGCCATCTTCCGAGTAGAAGTAGGTCTTGAGATCCCGTATGTCAAGCAGCGGAGCACTAGCAGGTTCTGCCCGTTGCTGACAACATTCGGACGCCACCGACGACACTGACAATCTCCCCCTCGTACATCTGCCGCGCGCGCACCGTCAGTCGATAATTGCCGGTCGTTAACTGGATTTTGGACAAAGCTCGCAACACAGCCTGTAAACACGTATTGCGCATATTATAGGCTCCATGCATGGACAATTCAAGCTAATTTGGTGTGGGTGATTTCGTGTGG
>DAOPWT010000240.1:0-2351 GCA_035351775.1 Bacillota bacterium
GAGATCTCCGCCGTGATGATCTTGCCAGTATCGAAGTTGTACCACACGGAGATGTCGACTTCGGTACTCATGCCCTGGCCAAAGTCGAGTTCGCCGGGTGTGACCTTATGTTCCCTGATCGCGATGGCTCCGACCATCTCCAGCTGCGAATCGGCGGGGATTCCCAGCCTGGCCAGTGATGGAAAGTGCTCAACATATACTCCAAGAGTGTTGCCGGAAAGCCGCTCTACAGCGACTCCCTTGATTGTGCAGGCCATCGAAGCGGCGCTGCTACTCTGGCCAACCACGCCGCCAATGAAGCCGGCGACATCCTCTTCATATGAGAACGAGGCCTTAATACCCGCCGCTGCCGTCACCGCATCAGAAGGGACAGTGTCGACGTCACTCCTGCGGTACTTGAGGTTCAGGTCAACCTTGTTCTCGAGTTTGCCATCTTTGATTTTGATCCGTAGGCGGAGGCTCAGGTTCTCCTTGCGCAACTGCTCGGAACCTGTGTCCAGGTACATGACCTTTCGGGCTCCTTCATCGAACGGATCCTTGACTTCGACGACCTGTATTCCCATTTCAGTCGCCAGGTCCTTCACAATACCCCAGCACTGCTTATAGCCTTCAGCCCGGTCGGCAAAGACGTCCGTCTGGATCAGGAGTTTCAGCTCCCGGCTGTTTGGCGTGGCCATAGTCGCTTCGGCCGCGACCGGGGCAAACGCGGCCATCGCAAGAATGGCAACCAGTAATGCCAGCCGCCTGCCTGTGAAATGCCTGCCTCTGAGCATTCTTCAAATCCCCTTTCTTGTCAGGTTGTCGGGCTCCGTGGCGTCACTGAGACCTCGCCCCTAACCGTTCCTTTGCCTTTTTCGCCTGTAGTATGGGGATAGCGAACGACAGTGCCGCAATGACCAGCAGGGCCACACTCCCAGGTCGCTGGAGTATGGCAGTTGGCCCAGCCATCATCACAGCTCTGCGCAGGTTGACCTCAGCCATCTCGCCCAATACCATGCCCAACACCAGGGGAGGCAGAGGGTACCCATATCTTTTGAGGATCCAACCCAGCACGCCGAACCCGAGGCATACCATGACATCCCACATGCTCGAGTTCACTGCGTAACTGCCAATCATGGCAAACGCGAATATCAGCGGAAATAGTATCTGCTTCCTGACCCGAGTGACGTTGATCCACAGTCGGCTGCCGGCCAGACCCAGGATGAGCATCGCAATGTTCCCAATGAGGAGAGACGCAAACAGCTTGTATACAAGTTCAGGGCTCTTTACAAACAGCTCAGGCCCAGGTTGCAGGTTGTGTATCATCAATGCGCCCATGAGCACTGCTGCGGTTGCGCTACCGGGTATCCCCAAAGTGAGCATGGGTACTAGAGCGCCACCCACGGATGCGCTGTTCGACGCTTCCGCAGCCGCAACCCCCTCGGGCATGCCTTGCCCAAACTCCTCCGGTGTGCTGCTGAACCTTTTCTCCACATCGTAGCTGATGAAGGTGGCTATAGTGGCGCCGGCACCTGGAAATATGCCCACGATGGTGCCAATGATGGACGCTCTCAGCATTGACATACGCAGTTTCCAGTAGTAGCCCAGCGATGGCCATTTGGCCTTTGCAGAGCCGGCTGCGGATTCGGCTGTAAAGTCGAAATTCTCCACCTCAGCGAATACCTCGCTGAGCGCCAGCAGACCGATGAGCATGGGGATGAACTCGAACCCGTCGAACAGGTTCACGTTTCCAAAGGTGAACCTGGAGACGCCGAGAACCGGGTCCATACCGATTGTACATATGAGGAGTCCCAGAACTGCCGAGATCGCGCTCTTTATGGCATTCTGCCCGCCCATGCTTGCAATGGTGGACAGGCCCAACACTGACAGAGAGAAATACTCAGCCGGCCAGAACTTAAGTGCCACTCTGGCCAAGGGCCCGGAAAACAGTATCAGCACGATAATGCCTACGGCGCCGCCCACGAAGGATGCCACAAGCGACACCCCGAGCGCCTCCCCTGCCCTGCCCTTCTTGGCCAGGGGGTATCCATCGAACGCAGTCACAACCGCCGACGGTGTGCCCGGCGTGTTTATGGTGACCGCTGTTATGGAACCACCGTAGTTGGCTGCCAGGTATATGGCCGCCAGGTATACCAGGGCCAGAGATGGGTCCATTGCGTAGGTGAATGGAACCATCAACGCAACACCCATCGAAGGCGATACCCCGGGCATCGCGCCGGCTAGTATCCCCACGATGATTCCCGCGGTTATCAGAAGAAGGGGCTCAAGACTCATGAGCGACCCCGCGGCCTTAAGTAATCCGATCAAGCCCTGCACGATATCTCGTCCTCCCGCCTCATCTTCTCAATACG
>DAOPWT010000241.1:0-2332 GCA_035351775.1 Bacillota bacterium
CAACGATCTATATACAGTCCTACATATTGTCCATGACTGACAGGATATTTGCATGTGATGTAGAAACGTGACGTTGTGGGGTGACCTCATGAACACACTGATTCTTGTAGATCTGCAGAACGACTTCATGCCAGGCGGGGCTCTGGCTGTGCCGGGTGGGCACGAGGTGGTTCCTGTCGCCAATGCCGTTCAGCGCTGCTTCGACATTGTCATTGCGACTGCCGACTGGCACCCCCCGGGGCATGGGAGCTTCGCGTCGGCGCATCCTTTGGGGCGAGTAGGCCACTGTGTTGAGCTGGCGGGCATGCCGCAGATGCTTTGGCCGGACCATTGTGTGCAGGGCACCAGTGGAGCTGAATTCGCGGCGGATCTTGATAGGTCACGCATATCCAGGATCATCCACAAGGGAATGGATCCGAGCATAGACAGCTACAGCGGATTTTTCGACAATGGGCATCGACGCTCGACTGGACTGGAGGACTACTTGCGCAGTCGGAGGGTTGATGCCATTTATGTCATGGGGCTGGCTACTGACTACTGTGTGAAGTTCACGGCGCTCGACGGTGTGGCGCTCGGCTTTCCGACATTCCTAATTGAAGACGGATGTCGAGGCGTGGAAGTTGCGCCGGGGGATGTCGCCCGCGCTGTGTCCGAGATGCGCGCAGCGGGCGTTAGGGTAATCAACAGCCGGCAGCTGGGTGTGTCCGGGGGAGCGCCGAGCGAATGACGCTTTCTCCGATGTCCATAAATACGTATGTAGCAGGGAGTGTCTGCACGTGAGATTCACAGGGCTGGTTATCGGGGTTCCCAGGGAGATCATGAAGGGCGAGCGCAGAGTGTCTGCCGTTCCCGACACTGTCCGGAAGATGGTAGCGGAAGGCGCGAAGGTTCTGGTAGAGAAGGGAGCCGGCGAAGGTTCCTACTTCCATGACGACCAATATGCAGCTGCCGGCGCCGAGATCGTTGCAAGCGCTGTGGACCTGTTCGCCAAGGCGAACATCATTCTCAAGGTCAAGGAGCCTATCTTCAACGAGGCCATCGGCAAGCACGAGGTCGATCTGATGCATGCAGGGCAGTGCATAATCACCTTCCTGCATCCTGCGTATCCAGGCAACCATCAGATGGTAAAGGACATGGCGGCCAAGGGGATCCTGGCGTTAACGCTTGACGGCATCCCACGAATATCGAGAGCCCAGGCCATGGACGCTCTCACTTCCATGAGTACGGTGGCAGGCTACAAGGCGGTGCTGATGGCCGCCAACAGGCTGCCGAAGTTCATGCCCATGGTGGGCACTGCAGTCGGGATGATCAAGCCGTCCAACGTTCTGGTCATAGGCACGGGCGTCGCGGGCCTGCAGGCTGTTGCAACGGCCAAGCGGCTGGGCGCGGTGGTCTACGCGGCCGATATCAGGCCCGCTGCGAGCGAGCAGGCGAAGAGCGTAGGCGCGAAGATTGTGGACCTGGGCGTGCCGGCGGAGCTGGCCATAGGCGATGGCGGATACGCGCTCAAGCTCCCCGAAGAGTGGCTGCTCAAGGAGCGAGAGGTGTTGGCGCCGATCGTGGCCGACGCTGATATCGTGGTCAGCGCGGCATTGATCCCGGGCAAGCTGGCTCCGGTCCTGATCACCGAGGAGATGGTCAAGTCGATGCGGCCTGGTTCGGCCATCGTCGATATCTCCATCGACCAGGGCGGGAACTGCGCGCTGAGCGAGTCGGGTGTGATACTTGAGAAGTACGGCGTGAGCATCGATGGTACCAAGAATATCCCCGGAATGGTCCCGACGGCCTCTACGTGGATGTTCGCGCAGAACATCTTCAACTACGTAGCCAACTTGGTCAAAGACGGAAAGATCGATGTCGACATGTCCGACGAGATCATTGCATCTTCCTTGGTGACTCGCGATGGTGTTCTGGTGCACGCTGGAGCGCTCGAGGCGATGAATGCCGTGGGTGGCGGCAAGAAGAACTGCGGCTGCAATTGCGGGAGCAAGTAGAAGGACGAACTAGTAGGGAGTTGTGAGCATAGTGTCTGCGCTTTCTCTCGTGATTCTGTTTGTTGTCGCGACGGTCGTGGGGTACAGGGTGATTAGCGCCGTCCCCAGTCTATTGCATACTCCGCTGATGTCGGGCACGAATGCTCTGTCGGGCGTCACCGTGCTCGGAGCCCTAGCCGTCACCGCTATGGCTCAAACGATGGGCAATTCTGCCATGGGCCAACTTCTCGGCGCGGTGGCCATCGTTCTGGCGATGATCAACGTTGTCGGAGGGTTCCTCGTCACCGACAGAATGCTCAGGATGTTCAAAAAGTAGCTAGATAGGGAGGGTTCAGCGG
>DAOPWT010000242.1:0-2321 GCA_035351775.1 Bacillota bacterium
TCCAAGCAGCTCATGACGCGCCTGGCCGGGCTTGTACTGGTCGGGTTGATCATGGCGATTGTATTCTCGCGTGGATATCACGACATGGAAACCAGGCACGCCGAGCTGATGGGGCAGGATGACGGATTTCGCATCGTTGAGCTTCTGCCGGAGCCTGAGTCTGGGTATGAGCCTGAGGGCGATGAAGATATTGCCACCGCCCAGGCTAGCTCCCAGGCAAGCTACGGTGAGCTGCTTCGCTCGCTCTGGGCAGGCGGTAAGGAAGGACAGGAATCACTGCCGCGCGTTTCGAAAGGCGCAGACATGTGCTCATGCGGTGATCTCCACCGGCTTTGGCTCGAAGAGCCGAGGATGGTTGGCGAGCATGTGCAGGACTTGCAGGAAGGCCTGAAAGTGGCTGGCTACTACAACGGCACTGCAGACGGCGTTTTCGGCCCTGGGACCGATCGCGCTGTGCGCGCCTTTCAGGCCGGGGTGGGGCTTCCCCAAGACGGCATCGTCGACATGGCAGTTTGGATGGCGCTCGGACGAACGTGTGAGCCCATCGTCACTGCGTCTCTCAAGCCCAGCGGCGACATCATCGCGGCCGGGCCCAGCCCGAGCCAAGCGCCCTGGCGCGCCGTTCTCATAGACACATCCAACCTCACGCTGACCCTTCTCGAAAACGGGAAACCTGTGAGCCAGTTCCGGGTGGGAATCGGCAAGCCATCTACGCCCACGCCTCTGGGCTACTTCAGGGTGACGGAGAAGGCCGCATGGGCGGGAGGGTTCGGCACTCGGTGGATGGGCCTCAACGTACCTTGGGGAGAGTACGGCATACACGGCACCAATAAGCCCTGGACTGTGGGGCAACGCAAGTCAGGCGGATGCGTGCGTATGCTCAACCGCGACGTGGAGAAGCTCTACTCCGCAGTTGAGGTAGGCATGCCTGTGATCATAACCGCCGGGCACTTCGGCGTGCTCGGATCCACCCGCCCTCGGATAGAGCCGGGCGCCAAGGGTAGTTATGTGTACGCCGTGCAGTTGAGACTGGCGAAGCTGGGATACGAGCAGGCCGGTGTAGACGGTGTCTACGGCCCTGCAACCGAGCGGGCGATTATGCGATTGCAGCAAGACACAGGACTGCCTGTGACGGGCATAGTCGACATGCGAACATATGACGCTCTTGGAATGTCGGTCATGGATTAGGCAAGGATCGCGGGTGGCTGGCCCTAACGAGGTTTGGAGGCATCCTATTCGTTTTGTGATAGGTTTTTCGCACAGCCTACTCGGATTCTACATGGTTTGGTGGGTACAAGATTTCTGAATTCGCGCCGGAAACGGCGCATCCTTTTTCTGGAGTCGGGCCCTTTGCAAATCCGCAGGCAGAGGCGGGTTACATAATATGGTCACGCGCGCATATCTCCCGAGTCTCCCCGACAAGGCCCCCGGAGGGCTTTGAATCCCCCAGTAAGCCCCATATTCTTCCGCTTTTCTCCACTGCCCGTCAAAACCTAGTACTTTACGACTAGGCTCCGCAAAAAACCGTACTCTATTCTTATAGGTTCGCTAACGCCCTGCTAGATGCGGTTTTGCCTGAAGGCCAGCGCAGGCTGCCGAATCGAAAACGGGGCCATCCATCCGCCGACCCAAGTCGTGAGGATCACGGCCCCCGCATCACTCAATTATCCAGACTGATGCCTACACCGCCTGGACCGACTTCACCTCGGCGATCTCCTGCTTGAGAATCCTCTCAATCCCATTCTTTAACGTCATCGTCGACATCGGGCAGCCAGCACAGGCGCCCTTCAGCCTGACTTTTACGATTCCATCTGAAGTCACATCCACGAGCTCAACATCGCCGCCGTCAGCCTGCAGCGACGGCCGTATCTTGCCGATAACAGCCTCAACCTTCTCACGCATGCTGCTTCGCCCCTTTCCGTTACGTGCCACAATACTATCATTCCACCCCAGGAGGGTCAACAACACGCGCGAGGCTTCAGCGAGACTGAGCGCCGGCTGAGTCGTGACGACTTGACCCCGCTCCTTCAGGCAGTGCTGCGCTGGGTCTCAGCCTAACCGGGACCAGATCGCGCGCCGCAATGTCCGCATACGTTTCCCGCTCCACGATCACGTCGGCTCGTCCGTCGAGAACGAGCACAACTGCAGGGCGCGGGTAGCGGTTATAGTTGCTCGCCATGGAGTAATTGTAGGCGCCTGTGCAGAACACCGCGAGCGTGTCGCCGACTTCAGGTCGAGGCATGGCGACATCCCATACAAGCATGTCTCCTGATTCGCAGCAATTCCCGGCAACCGAAACAGTCTCCCACGTTTCGGGGCTC
>DAOPWT010000243.1:0-2318 GCA_035351775.1 Bacillota bacterium
CTACCACCGTGTTTGGGTCACGCCTTGAGTGATAGTGCTATAATGATGGCACGGAGGTGTTGGCCTTGACCGCAAACAGCCCCCGTCTGCCACTGGTTTCCGCTGTGGACGTCAGCAAGCACTTCACCAGCGCTGAGTCGTTTCTTTCGCGTCAGCTTGGCGGTGCAACCGCTCGACACATACCGGCTGTCGACGGCGTTGACCTCGACATATTCGCAGGCCGGACCGTTGGCCTCGTGGGAGAATCGGGCTGTGGAAAAAGCACTCTCGGTCGGACTCTGGTGGGGCTGACCGAACCCACATCCGGGCAGGTCTTCTACGAAGGGTCGCCGGTGTGGGGCCCAGATCGCCTCGATCGCGTCGACCTGAAGCACAGGGCCCAGATTATCTTCCAAAACCCGTATAGCTCGCTTAACCCCAGATACACAGTTCGTCACACCATCGGAACAGCTCTGGCCGCAAGGGGCGTTCGGGCAGGCGATCGCGAGCAGGAGACGCGATCCCTCCTCGCACGGGTCGGCTTGGCGCAAGACCATCTCGATCGATACCCGCACCAGCTCAGCGGCGGGCAGCGTCAGCGCGTGGGTATCGCGCGCGCCCTATCGATGCGTCCGCGCTTCATCGTGGCGGACGAGCCCCTCTCCTCCCTGGACGTATCCGTACAGGCCCAGATAATCAACTTGCTCCAAGATCTGCAGAGGGAGTACAGGTTGTCGTACTTGCTCATCTCGCACGATCTCCGGGTAGTGTACTACATGAGCGATACTGTGGCCGTCATGTATCGCGGGCAGATCGTGGAATCTGCCGCCGCCGACGACCTCTTCTCACAACCATCCCACCCGTACACACAGCAACTGCTGTCGGCCATCCCTGGGAGTGGGCACAGGCTCAGCAGACGGCACTCTCGCCATACCCGCGGTTCCGACACCGAATACGGTCCACGCGAGCCGGCGGCAGACCCGGCTCAGGGCCCAGCCCCACTTGGATGCAGTTTCGCTCACCGCTGCCTAGTAGCGACAGAGAAATGCCGAACGGATCTGCCCGCTCTCACTCCGTTGTCGAAGTACTCTGAATCAGGCCCACATCTTGTGAGGTGCCACAATCCCATGCCGGCGCCGGCGGGCATGGAAGGACGGTGTGGGTCGCAGTGACTCAGACTAAAGCAGCGCTCGCGCTCCTCATTACGGCGTTCCTCATCACGGCGTTCCTCATCACGGCGTTTTTCATCACGGCGTGTGTCTGCTCCCCGCCCGTGGCGTGGGGGGCATTGGGTGACCTCGGGGATGAGCGCGGCAATGCCATGGCCCAAGACGTCCTGCTCAGGATGCTTCAAGCTCAGGAGAACCTGACCTCGTTTGAGGGCACAGCCGGGGCCAAGGTATACATCGGAGGTCGGAACGTGCTGACCACCTCGGTGGGCCTGGTGATTGAGAGGCCCAACTACGTGGCTGTGCGATGGCTGGGCGCGACCATCAAACCCAAACACGGGCTGATGTTCATTGATCCCCAGACATTTGTCTCGGACGACTACACCCTTTCAGTGCTGTCTGCGCCCGCCTGCAGCGTCCGAGATGAGTCAGCGCGATCCGATAGATGGATCATATCGGCCGTGTCGTCAGGTCTGGGTCAACCCGGATTGAGCTGGACGCTATACGTGGACCCCGACACCTGGCTTATCAGGCGAGCCCAGGTCGTCGTGGGCAGCAGCGCAGTTCGCACAGCCATCATCGAGGCCGACTACCGCCAGGCCGGGTACAGACGATGGGAGCCCGTCCGGCTCACGGCGCAAGGTCGGATGGTGCTCGAGGAGTTCCTCCCTGGGTTTGTGGTCAGCTTAGTCACAGGGCGCGGCGACCGAGGCGCTGGCGATGAGCCGAGTGATTCAGCGCCCAGGGTTCTGCTGGACTTCGACGCCGCCCATCCCGGAGCACACGCGGTCAGGCAAAGCAGATAAGCGTAGCCGCTGTTACGGTCTACGCTTCTTGCTCTGCTGTATGCGCATCTCACTGCGCACTGCTACATGACCGATTCTTTTAGCTCTTTACCGGGCCTGAAAACAGGCACTCTTCGCGCTGGAATGCGTATCTCATCCATAGTCTTGGGGTTGCGGCCCACACGAGCTTCCCTCTGCTTCACCTCAAAGCTTCCGAACCCGACGAGCTGCACCTTGTCACCCGCCTTGAGCTGCTCTTTTATGGTGTCGAAGACTGCGTCCACCGCCCGGGTGCTGTCTTTCTTGGTCATCCCGGCCTTGGCGGCTACTGAATCAACCAGGTCGGACTTGGTCATGCGTTCTGCCCCCTTCCACCAGTATGTTC
>DAOPWT010000244.1:0-2312 GCA_035351775.1 Bacillota bacterium
GCCGCTTCGTGTCGCCGCCCTTGTGGGGGGCGACAGTTGCTATCTTAGCACCGTCCCGTAGGCCTGTCAACGCCAATTTACGGCATTTTCAGCGCCTGATTACACCTCATGTCACGAGATTCCAACGCCATGGCCGCACGCTGCGCCTTTGCCTGCTTGACCAGGTATCCGAGCTTGCGCTCGCACGCGCGCATTGTGAATACCGACGCGTCTATCAAATCGGGATCAGTCACATTATTGAACATCGTATCAGCCTGTTCCATCTCGGCGCATATCGCACGGATCTCCGCACGGAGCCGCATCTCCTCTGAAGGCTCCCGCGCGCCGGCAACATCCGAAACCAGAGCCGTGCGGCGCATCGTCTGCGAAAGCTTCCGGTAGATCGACCTCACGTTCAAGCCGCGTCCCCCATTTCCGTAAGAAACATGTGAACGGACCTCTCCAGATTGAGATTATGCCCGTGCAACATGTCTCATATCCACAAAAACGGGACGCCTGACGCAGCTGATATCGAGCGCTCACATTCGATGGCGGCCTTCCAAGGCTCGTGCCAGAGTCACTTCGTCGGCATATTCCAGGTCGCCCCCAACGGGCAGCCCATGAGCAATGCGAGTAACCCGGATATCCAAAGGCTTGAGCAGCTTGGAGATGTATATCGCAGTGGCCTCGCCCTCGATGTTGGGGTCGGTGGCGATGATGACCTCGCCGACCTCGCCCGATCTCACCCGCTCCAGCAGCTCCCGGAGCCTGATGTCGCCAGGCCCGATCCCTTCCATCGGCGAAATCGCGCCGCCTAGCACGTGATATACCCCGCGGAACTCTCTCGTCCGCTCCATGGCGATTACGTCTTCCGGGCGCTCCACTACACAGATGGTAGACCGATCGCGAGAGGCGTCGGCACAGTACCTGCAGGGGTCCACATCAGTGATATTCCCGCACACGGAGCACCACCGGACCTTGTCTTTGGCATCGACAATGGCCTCGGAAAGCTTACGCACCTCTTCCGCAGGCATGGAGAGCACGTGAAATGCCAGTCTCTGCGCGGTCTTGACACCGATCCCCGGCAGTCTGCGGAGTTCATCTATGAGCCTGCCTATAGGCTCTGCATAGAACATCAGTTCACTCCCACCCGTCTCTTGGCAACCGCCGTCTACAACTTGAGCCCAGGAATGGACACATTGCCAGTTACCTTGGACATCTTGGCCTCGGCGGCCTGTTTCGATTTGCGCACAGCCTCGCCACACGCAGCAAGGACCAGGTCTTCGAGGATCTCGACATCGTCAGGGTCAACAGCAGCCGGGTCTATGTGGATTTCAACGAAATCCTGGTGCCCGTTGACAACCACCCGCACCACGCCCCCGCCCGCCGTGCCCTCTATCCGATCGTCCGCAAGCTCTTGCTGAACACGCTCCATCTCAGCCTGCATCTTCTGGATCTGCTTCATCATCTTCTGCATGTTTCCGCCCACTTCGGCCCCTCCTCGCTATGTCAATCAGTGATGGTCTTGATCTCCCTCGGATCAAACAGCTCGATGGCCGCCTGAACCTCAGGCATGTCCGCATAGTCGGAGCCCAACGCCCCGGATTTCCCGGATGTCGGCGTCGACCCAATGCGCGGCTTATCGCGCCCTGCCATCGATTGGCACCGCACTGTGCGGCCCAGAACCCCGCTCAAAGCCTGGGATACAATCACCGAGTTGTCGGGCTCAGCGACCTTCTGTGCATGAAGCGCCCACGCCGGATCGAACATGATCCGCACTGAGTCGCCTTCAACCACTACAGAACTGGTCTCCTTTAGTAGTGCATCCAGTATCACATTGGCCTGCTTGACTCGGGTCAGCGCTTGTTGCCATTGCGACTCCGTGATCCCGGAGAACCTGCCTGTGCCCTGGCCCACGTCCACGCCCGCATCCTGGCTGTCGGCCTGGCCCGATGGAGGCGAAGTCGCCGCAGCCTTCTGCTGCGCCGCGGCCCTGGGCGCAGGTGTCGGCGCTGCGGTCGGGGCTGGGGCGGGGGCCTGAACCCGTGCGGGTTTCGGCGCCCCGGGTGTCGTCGGTGACTGTGCCGGCGCGTCAGGCAATGCGTAGAGGTTCGCCACTGTGATCTCCAGAGCCAACCGAGGGTTGAAGGAGCGCCTGAGCTGTGCTTCTCCTTCGCTGAGCGCCCCGAGAATCTGTATCAGACGATCGCGAGAGAAAGTGGCCGCCTGCTGTGCCAGGGCCGAATAGGCCGCCTCCTGCGTGTCAACCAGCTCAGGACGGCCTGGGCACTCCTTCGCCACTAGCATGTTGCGAAAGTGCCCGATCAAGTCCT
>DAOPWT010000245.1:0-2293 GCA_035351775.1 Bacillota bacterium
GCAAACGACATCATATTCCGAAGCCTCACTGTGCAGGGCATCAACGGACGCAGGATGTTCGACACTTGGTACCAGGCCCGGGCGCTGCTTAAGGCGGGGATCGACATAATGCCGGTGATAACGCACAGGATGTCACTGTGGGACGATCTAGACAAAGGCATGGAACTCATGATGTCAGGTAAGTGCGGAAAGGTAATCCTGTACCCGTAAGGCAGCGACATGACAGAGGAGGCATTGCATATGTCTGACGCGTTGGCATATCTCGCGGACGAGCTTGCCGAGCTACGCGAGCAGAAGCTGTTCAGGTACCCCAAGGTTTTGAGGGGGCAGCAACAAGCCAGAGCCATATACGATGGCCGCGAGGTCATCAACCTTTCGTCCAACAACTACCTGGGCCTCGCAACACACCCGCGGATGATCGCGGCCACGGCAAAGGCGGTGCAGGAGTTCGGAGCAGGCTCTGGCGCCGTTCGCACTATCGCCGGGACAATGGATATGCACGTCGAACTGGAGAAGAAGATCGCCGCGTTCAAACATACTGAAGCGTCGCTGGTGTTTCAGTCTGGGTTCACAGCCAATGCCGGCACGGTGGCCGCAGTTTTGGGCAAGGAAGACGTTATCGTCAGCGACGAGCTGAACCATGCCAGCATCATTGACGGCTGCAGGCTGTCGCGGGCTTCGATCAAGGTCTTCCCGCACGGCGACATAGACGCCCTGAGAGAGCTGCTCGACGAGACCGACGCTGTGCGCGACGCGGGCCACCATGTGCTGGTCGTGACTGACGGCGTGTTCAGCATGGATGGTGACATCGCAAAGCTTCCGGAGATCGTCCGGGCGGCCAAGGAGCACGGCGCCATCACCATGGTGGACGATGCCCACGCCAGCGGTGTGCTGGGGCGGAACGGTCGGGGAACTGTCGATCACTTCGACCTGCATGGCCAGGTAGACATCCAGGTGGGCACGTTGTCGAAGGCCGTCGGCGTGCTCGGCGGATACGTGGCGGGCTCCAGGACGCTAATCGATTACCTAATCCATCGTGGGCGACCTATCTTGTTCAGCACATCACATCCGCCGGCGGTTACGGCCGCATGCCTCGAGGCATTCGATATCCTGCTGACAGAGCCCGAGATCATCGACAAGCTCTGGGAGAACACACGGTTCTTCAAGAAGGGGCTTGAGGGTCTGGGGCTAAACACAGGTATCAGCCAGACGCCTATCACTCCGGTCATCGTGGGCGACGGCGCGCTGGCCATGAAGCTGTCCGACAGGCTCTTCGAGGAGGGCGTGTTTGCTCAGGCGCTGGCGTTCCCGACCGTGCCGCGGGGGAAGGCCAGGGTACGCACGATTGTCATGGCAACGCATACGCAGAAGGACCTGGATGCTGCGCTCCGGGCCTTCGAGCGGGTGGGCAAGGAACTGGGCATCATCTGAGGTTGCTGGGCGGCGGGGTCCGCGGGCCCGGCCGGGCGCCAAAGGAGGGACGGGTATTGCCAGAAGTCGTCTATGGTGAAGAGACTCTCAAGACTCAGGACGGGATCGAGCTGTTCTGCCGGACATGGTTGCCGAGCGGGCCGGACGGGCCGAGGGCTTTGGTAGTGATCTGCCACGGTCAAGCTGAGCACTCTGGAAGATACACGCATGTTGCGCAATTCTTTGCAGAGCGGGGCTATGCCGTGTACGCCTATGACCTCCGCGGGCAGGGCAAGTCCGGCGGTGTGCGCGGTCATGTGGACAGGTGGACGCAGTACTATGACGATCTATGGCTTGTGATCCGCACCGCCAAAGCGCGCCGTTCCGGGCTTAAGTTGTTCATCATCGGTCATTCCCTGGGAGGCCTCATCGCGCTTGGGTACGCCACGCGGCGGCCAAAGACAATCACCGGTGTCGTTGTCAGCTCGCCAGGCCTCGCCTTTGTCGTGAAGGTACCGCTTTGGAAAAAGGCACTCGCAGCCGTGCTTTCGCGGATTGTGCCTCGCATGGCATTCCAAACCGGCATTCAGGCCGAGCAACTGTCGCATGACTCCGCGGTTGCGGCAGCATACAAGTCCGACAGCATTAGGTATGCCCCGGTAACTGCCAGGTTCTACGTCGAGTGGAATCGGGCCACGCAGGCTGTTCTCGAGGACGCGAAATCGTTCGCGGTACCATGCTTGTTCATGCCGGCGGGCGCCGATCAGATCTGCTCTGCACAGGCTACCGTGGACTTCTACAACAATGATCCGCACCCTGACAAGCAGCTGGTTGTGTGGGAGGGCCTGTATCACGAGATCTTCAACGAGCCTGAGAAGGAGAA
>DAOPWT010000246.1:0-2245 GCA_035351775.1 Bacillota bacterium
TCCTTCATGATCTCCTCAGGGTTGAGGTGCCTCATCATGGCCTTCTGGACCTTCTCACGCGCCTCAGTCCATACATCTATCACCAGGCTGTACTTCTCGTCCTCGAGCAGCAGTCCCCGCCTGTACTGGCCTTCGATCTGTTCGACTTTGGTCTCGGCTTCGCGTATGATCTCCGCCTTCTCATCGGGGATCGCGATATCTCCGATTCCCACAGTAGTGCCGGAAATCGTAGCATAGTGGAAACCTAGGCGCTTTAGGGCGTCCAGAGCATCGGCCGTCGCCGCGTTGCCGCTCTTCCGCCTGATCCTGCCCACCAGCTTGCTCAGGAAGCTCTTGCTCGCAGGCTTCCTGGTTCGTCCGCCGCCGGACGCTAGGAACTCGTCTACCGACATCCCGCGGGGCACGAAATCGCCGGCGGTCAGCTTCTCGTCGAAAGAGGCCTCCGCCGAGTTGATATAGGCGAAGTCGTCAGGGAAAATCTCGTTGAACACGAGCTTGCCCACGGTCGTGACTATCCTGCGGGTGCCGGCTTCCTCGGCGCCCAGCACATTCTTGCTCTCGGGCATCCGAACGAGTATCCGCGCATGGAGCGCAACCACTCCCGCATCATAGGCAGCCTTGGCAGCTTCGGGATTCTCAAAGATCTTGCCTTCGCCGTGAGCGCCAATGCGCTCGAACGTCAAGTAGTAGCAGCCCAGGACCATATCCTGCGTAGGCGTAGCCACTGGGCCTCCGTGAGCCGGCGAGAGAATATTGTTGACTGCCAGCATGAGGAGCCTCGCCTCGGACTGCGCTTCAGCCGAGAGCGGCACGTGCACAGCCATCTGGTCGCCGTCGAAGTCCGCGTTATATGCGGTACACACCAGCGGATGGATCTGGATTGCCCTGCCCTCGACCAGGACAGGCTCAAAAGCCTGTATACCCAGCCTGTGGAGGGTAGGAGCACGGTTTAGCAGCACCGGGTGCTCCGCGATGATCTCCTCGAGCACGTCCCAGACCTCTGGCCTGACCCGCTCCACCATGCGCTTGGCGCTCTTGATGTTGTGTGCTAGCCCCCGATCCACCAGCCGTTTCATGACAAACGGCTTAAACAGCTCCAAAGCCATCTCCTTGGGCAGACCGCACTGGTGCATCTTCAGAGTAGGACCGACCACGATAACCGAACGCCCCGAGTAGTCGACGCGCTTGCCCAAAAGGTTCTGGCGGAAACGCCCCTGTTTCCCCTTGAGAAGATCGGATATCGACTTTAAGGGCCTGTTGCCTGGGCCAGTCACCGGACGTCCGCGGCGCCCATTGTCAATCAGGGCGTCCACGGCTTCCTGCAGCATCCTCTTCTCGTTACGCACGATGATATCCGGCGCTTCAAGCTCAAGAAGCTTCTTCAGCCTGTTGTTGCGGTTGATCACACGGCGGTACAGATCGTTTAGGTCGCTGGTGGCAAACCTGCCGCCGTCAAGCTGCACCATAGGGCGGAGATCGGGTGGTATCACCGGCACGACCTCCAGGATCATCCACTCCGGCCTGTTCCCGGACTTGCGGAAGGCCTCAACCACCTCTAGACGTCGGATAGCCCTGATTCGCCGCTGCCCGGAGGTGCCGTCAATCTCCTCACGCAGTTCTGTGGCCAGCTCATCCAGGTCGATCTGGCGCAGAAGTTCCTGAACGGCCTCTGCCCCCATTGACGCCCTGAACAGCTGACCGTACTTGTCCCTGTAGTCCCGGTATTCCGTCTCGGTCAGCAGTTGCTTCCTGGCCAGAGGCGTGTCGCCCGGGTCGGTGACGATATAGGATGCGAAGTAAATTATCTTCTCAAGAGCCCTGGGAGACATGTCGAGAAGCAGTCCCATACGGCTCGGAATACCCTTGAAATACCAGATGTGCGAGACCGGGGCCGCCAACTCAATGTGGCCCAGTCTCTCGCGGCGCACCTTGGCGCGGGTGACTTCGACCCCGCACTTGTCGCAGACTACTCCCTTGTACCTGATCCGCTTGTACTTTCCGCAGTGGCACTCCCAGTCGCGCTGGGGTCCGAATATCTTCTCGCAGAAGAGTCCCTCGCGTTCGGGCTTAAGAGTGCGGTAGTTTATGGTCTCAGGCTTCTTCACCTCGCCGCTCGACCACCCGCGTATCTGTTCCGGGGATGCCATCGCTATCCTGATCCGCTCGAAATCGTTGACGTCCAGCATCCGCCTCTCCCCCTTCTTCGCCCTCGGGCTCCTAGTCTATCTTGTCGTCATCGCTGTCG
>DAOPWT010000247.1:0-2173 GCA_035351775.1 Bacillota bacterium
AGGAATCCACCTCGTGATATGAACCATCCACAAGTGCCACCGCCACGTCGACCACGGGGTATCCGGCCAGCGTTCCCGTTCCGGCCGCCTCACGAATGCCGTGCTCAACAGCGGGTATGAACTCTTTGGGGATCGCCCCGCCCACGATCTTGTTCGCGAACGCCAGGCCCGATCCGGGAGGCCCCGGCTCAACTTCCAAAACGACGTGGCCGTACTGACCGCGCCCGCCTGTCTGCCTCACGAACCTGCCTTCTGCCTTCACTGAGTCCGTAATGGTCTCCCTGTAGGCCACCTGAGGTCTGCCCACGTTGGCCTGCACATTGAACTCCCTGAGCAACCTGTCGACGATGATCTCAAGATGCAGTTCACCCATTCCGGAGATAATGGTCTGGCCAGTCTCCGGATCTGTGTGGATTCGGAATGTGGGGTCCTCCTCAGCAAGTTTCGCCAATGACATGGTGAGGCGGTCCTCGTCATTCTTGCTCCTAGGCTCGACAGCCACATCTATGACCGGCTCAGGGAACTCCATGCGCTCAAGCAGCAGAGGGCTAACCTCTTCACTCAGGGTATCGCCGGTAGTAGTATCCCTCAGGCCCACGGCTGCCGCTATGTCGCCCGTTGAGATCACGTCAAGTTCTTCACGGTGATTGGCGTGCATCCTGAGGATGCGGCCCAGTCTCTCGCGCTTGCCCTTCGAAGCGTTGTAGATCACACTGCCCGCCTTGGCCATTCCGGAGTACACCCGAAAATAGGCCAGTTTGCCCACGTATGGATCGGTAGCGATCTTGAACGCCAGAGCACAGAAGGGTTCAGAGTCCGAGGGCTGCCTTGTCACCCGCTCCTTCGCTGCCGAAAGATCCACCCCCACCACAGGAGGCATATCGACCGGCGACGGCAGATAGTCGACGATGGCGTCGAGCAGGGACTGAACTCCCTTGTTCCTGAAAGACGAACCGCACAGCACCGGCGTGAGCTTTGCAGACAGTGTCGCCCTGCGCAGGCCCGCGACCAGTACTTCGCTGGGGATCTCCTCGCCCGCCACGTACAGCTCCATTGCTTCATCGTCGTTCTCGGCAACTCGCTCCACTAGCCGTTCGCGCGCCTGCTCGGCCTCGTCTCGCAGATCGTCGGGAATTTCCGTGACCTGCCTGGTGAGCCCGAGGTCGTCGAGGTATACAATGGCCCTTCTGCCGATCAGGTCGATCATCCCGCGGAACTGGTCTTCAGCGCCGATAGGTATCTGCACCGGGGCTACAATAGCGCCGAGCATCTCCTCCATCATCGCGAGAGCGTTTCCGAAGTTGGCTCCGACTCGATCCATCTTGTTGATGAAGGCGATCCGCGGTACCTGATACCGATCCGCCTGGCGCCATACAGTCTCCGACTGAGGTTGCACACCTTCGACGGCATCGAAAATCGCCACCGCGCCATCGAGCACCCTGAGGGCCCTCTCGACCTCTACAGTGAAGTCAACGTGCCCGGGCGTGTCGATTATGTTTACCTGACAGTCGCGCCACTCGCACGTCGTAGCGGCGGAAGTGATGGTGATGCCCCGCTCCTGCTCCTGAACCATCCAGTCCATCGTGGCCGTGCCGGAATCTACCTCTCCCAACCGGTGGACGCGACCGGTATAGAAGAGAATACGCTCAGTGGTAGTCGTCTTCCCAGCATCGATGTGCGCCATTATCCCTATGTTCCTGATATTCTCAAGAGGCAATGCACCTTGCATATCTCTTCCCTCCTCTCGCGCCCCGATATTCCGGGCAGCGGGCTTACCACCTGTAGTGCGCAAAGGCCTTGTTCGCTTCCGCCATCTTGTGCATGTCTTCTCTCTTCTTGATAGAGGCTCCCTGACCAGCAGAAGCATCCAGGATCTCGCCTGCGAACCGCTCGCTCATGGTCTTCTCAGGACGCTTCCTAGCATTGGTCACGATCCATCTCAGAGCCAAAGCCTTCCGTCTCTCGGGCCTGACCTCAATGGGTACTTGATACGTCGCGCCTCCTACCCTTCGAGGCCTGACTTCGAGAACCGGCATAACATTCTTGAGCGCGCGGTCAAACGCCTCTAGGGGCTCTTTTCCCGTCTTGCTCTGAATAATCTCTGCGGCCCCGTAGAAGATGGCCTCAGCAGTGCCCTTCTTGCCGGAAAGCATCAGCTTGTTGACGAACTCCG
>DAOPWT010000248.1:0-2153 GCA_035351775.1 Bacillota bacterium
TACGCGAACCTTCCATCGAAGCCCACGGCGCTTACCTCCCAAGCAGTGCTTCCGCCACCAGCGGGGCCAGCTCATCGCCTCTGGCGGCGAGTATCGCATCGAGCGAACAGTCGATTTCCAGGCCGCTCGCACGGAGTATGAAGCCGCCCGTCAGCTGAAGCGTGTCGCCGGCGAGCTCAAGCTTCGAACCGCGTCCCTTCGATGCCAGTTCAGACTGGACCGCTGCCACAAAGGCGGCGTTTATCCGGTTTCGGTCAGGCTCGGCCACGATGACCTCGACCTGGCCGTCCGGCGCAGCGTCTATCATCATCTTTTTCATCAGCGCCAGGTAGTCCTGGTCCGGAAGCGACTGTATCCTGGCGGGTATCTCGGACATGAGCGCGTCGACCATGTCGCCCTTGGCGCGAAGAACAGCATTGCGCACATCGAGAGAGCGCGAGATCTGCGCCCGCCTCTCCTCCTCAGCCGCCGCTTGAGTGGCCCGGTCGATGGCCGCCGTGTATATCTCATCAGCCTTGTTCCCACCCTCACCGGCCAGAGCGGCGCAGCGCGCATCAGCATCCCTCAGGATGTCGTCGGCCTTGCTCCGCGCCTCGCTGATGATGCGGGCTACCAGCCTATCCAGGTTATGCATGTCATCAACTCCCGGGCAATCAGACGTTCACTGAGAAGACCAAGAGCAGGCTGGCAAGGAGCGACAGCACTGCATAGGTCTCGACCATGGCCGCCAGGATGACGGCCTTGCCCATCTCCTCCGGACGCTTGGCAACGATGCCTACGCCGGCTGCGGCCACCCTACCCTGGAATATGGCGGATACCCAACCTACCACGGCGATGGGCATGGCAGCCATGATGAACAGAATGCCTTGCCCCACTGTGAGGGTGCGCAGCCCGCCGCCGAGAGCGCCGATTCTGATCATGATCATCAGCCCTGTGAGGAAGCCGTAAACGCCCTGCGTGCCCGGGATAGCCTCGAGCAGCAGGATTGAACCGAATTTGTCGGGGTCTTCAGTGATGACTCCCGCCCCCGACCGGCCCACTAGGCCTACGCCTACCGACGAACCGATTCCAGGCGTGATGATCGCCAGAGCCACTCCCAAAAAGCCCAGAATTGTGCCGAGAAAGCCCTCCATGTGCTATGCCCCCTTCGCGTTTTCCACATCAACGTACTTTGTAGACATGCCGAACGGCATGAATCTGCGCCCTCCAGCCTCGAAGAACTTGCCGAAGAACTCGACGTACTGCAGACGACTGGAGTGGACGTAAGCGCCTATGATGTTAATGAGAATATTGAACAAGTGGCCAAAGACCAGACCGATCAGGGCGATGATCGGCCCTATCACCGGTACGCCGGCAGGCCTTAGCATCAGGTCGTTCATAACCGACGCCAGCACCGTGCTGGTGAACCCGAGGCCGAACAGCCTGGCATACGACACTATGTCGCTCATGTATCCGGTGGTGTTGTAGAGCGAAAGCAGGCCGGAGCCGATACGCATCAGAGGATTCTTGTGATGCCTGCCCTGAGTCAACACGAGGCCTATCGCCGACCCGATCAGCAGTTTCTGCCCTGCCGACGCGATGGCGGGTCCGTTCGGGCCCAGGAATCCTCCTCCCAGCGCCAGGCCGATGCTTGTGAGGAACACAAGCCAGAATACCTGGTCGAATATGGCCGACTTCCAGTCGCCTTGCCGGATGTTGTCGTACGCCTTGAGGATGATGCCTGTGTAGATCTGAATTACGCCGAGCGCGAACGAAAGGATGAGGAACTTGGTGGGTTCCTCCATCGGGTCGAACAAGATCGCTGTGCGCCAGCCGAAAAGGCGCTGCAAGAGATCGCCTGCCCAGCCTCCCAGCATAGCGCCGACGAACACAGTAGCCAGCCCGCTCATGATGAGCAAGTTGAGGAACTGCCGACCCATGCCGCGGGCTCGGGTTTGGCCTATGAGCCAGTATGCCAGGGCGGCGATGACGATGCCGTAGGCGGCGTCCGTCATACACAGCCCGAAGAATATCAGGAAGAAAGGACCCAGAAACGGGCTGGGATCCAGGGAACCCTGCCTCGGATAGCCCATCATCTTGGTGACTGGCTCGAAAGCCGAGGCGAATCTGTTGTTTTCCAGCTCCACCGGTGGTTCCTCGTCTTCGCGAGGCGG
>DAOPWT010000249.1:0-2151 GCA_035351775.1 Bacillota bacterium
ACCATGAGGAACGATACCAGGGCCCACACAAACGATCCCACAACCACCCCGGCTAGGAGGAAAGTGTCGGTGGGCATGTGTCCGTCCACAGTAGACAGGGCATATACAAAGAGGACCGTGATCACTGCGCCGATGAACGCGAAGATAGGTATATAGGAAGACGGAGACGAAAGCGAAAGGGCGGCAAGCCCCACGCGCCCGGCAGACAGAATGCCGATGGACGCGCCCAGCGCCGCCCCTGATGATGCTCCTATGATGTACGGATCAGCCAGAGGGTTCCTGAACAGCCCCTGAAACGACGCCCCCGTGGCCGCAAGGCCAGCCCCGACCAGAAGCCCCAGCACAATCCGGGGAAGGCGGACTTCCAGGACAATGATCTCGGCGCTTTCGAGCACCGACTGGTCGATAGGCATCGGCCCCGGGCCATGCCCCGACCACAGCCGCGGCCACGACTCTAGCCACGCGGCCAGAGCCCTGCCCACGACGGGTATTCGCGATACGATAATGCGCAAAGCCAGCGAGGTCGGGATGCCGGCGGTTCCCGCCGATGCGGCCCAGACCACCACTGCCAGCATTGCAGCGACCAGAAGCGTTATGCGGGTCCTATTCGCGCGAGATCGAGGCATGGCGTGTCACCGTTCTCCTTTGGCGTTCGTAGCCTTGTCTATCCAGTCTACTCACTACTGCTCGCTACTGCGCACCTGCGAACAGGCCGGCCAGAGTCTCAAGCCCATCCACTAACCTCGGCCCCGGCCTCACCATCAGATCCGGGTGAACCTCGAAAACGCGTCCCTGCACGATAGCCGGCACTTTCCGCCATTCGTGCCTGGCCATGACTTCAGCTCGGTTGAAGCACGTGAGGATGACGACATCGGTATGCGCGGAGATCACAGTCTCTGGGCTTATTTGCGGCCATCCATCGATGTGGCCCACTACGTTGCGCCCGCCTGCCCGCCTCACAAGGTCGTCAACAAAAGTGCCTGCTCCGGCAGTCATCAGCGGGTCATTCCATATCTCCACGAACACCCTCGGTCGGCTGTCGGCAGGCATGACTGCCGTCTTCGACTCCACCGCCGCGACACGAGCCTTGAGGCCGTCGACCGTGCGGCGCGCAGCAGCATTGGCCCCACAAGCATCGCCGATGACCTGTATGGCGCGGAACACTTCATCAAGTGTGCGCGGGTTGACTGCAACCACCCTCATCTTGAGTTCGCGCAGCTTCTGGATGACAGGCATCTGCAGGTCCGCCACAGCCACAACCAGGTCAGGCCGTTTGGCCACAACGGCCTCGATGTTGATGTTGTAGTCACCGATCTTGTCAATCTTCTTGGCAGCCTCGGGGTAGTCGCATGCAGAGGTGACACCGACGACCTTGTCGCCGAGACCCAGGGCAAACAGGATTTCAGTGTTGCTGGGCGCAAGAGACACGATCCTTGCAGGTTCACCAGGAATCTCGATGGCGACGCCTGTGTCGTCCACAATCGAGATGGGATACGCGCCGGCCGCTCGCACCGAACCCGCAGCGGCCAGGAGAGCGATGAATAGGATCGCCACAGTCGACTTGCGAAGCCATTCAGATATGCGCGATCCATGCTCCCCGGGTGACCGAAACCAACTGGACATAGGACGTTTGGACATTTCAGTAACACTCCTTCTCCGGCGCGCGCCGCGCAGCTGTTCGCACATGCGGTCGCGCACGTAAAAACACCCTGCTCACCGGCGAGTGAACAGGGGAGAAGTCGGTACGGTGTGCGCACCCAAAACCCAGGCGGCGGCGCACCTTCCGCATCCCCCTTATCCTCGAAGGTGGAGTCGGCAAGCCGAGTGGGCAGGTTTCCTGACTTCCGGGTCGTCGCCTGCGCGCGTCTTCCCCCTGCTGCACTTGGCAGGAGTGACATCAAGTGCGCCTCGGCTCACCGGATACAGTGGCGGGACCGCGGGCTTGGCCCGGCGCATTCATGCGCCCGGCTGCCACTTCCCTCAAACCCGCTAGCGCGGGCACCCACCGGCATTCCGTTATTCAGGTGTTACTGTGTATATCCTAGCACAACCGCCGATTATAGCCAAGATAGCGATGAACACAGGACCACGCAACCCGTGTGCGACTCGCGGGCACTCACGGGAACTCACGCGCGACTCGCGGGCGACTCG
>DAOPWT010000250.1:0-2144 GCA_035351775.1 Bacillota bacterium
CGGAGATTTTCTTCACCCACGCGGCGAAAAATCTCCGCTTTGCGCCGTGGAGACTGCAAATCTCTGCAGGGCCAGCTCAAAGTGCCCGGGCGCCGAAGACTCCAAAAGCCGGCAGCCTCAGGCTCAGAAAGCCCCTGTGCGATGCCAGTCTCCCGCCGAGACCACGCATCACGCGGTCACAATAGACCACCTGGCCTCCGCCCGAGCGGCAACAGACGAGAGTACAGGATGAGCAAGCCCTTGCGCCCCGGCCTTTCCATTGATGTGGGTAGGACGTAGCCGCCACGCGACAGGCTGCAACTGGGGCCCTGCAAACCGATGATCCAAAGCCGGCGATGGGCTTGCTGAGCCGTTACCTGGAGTCCCTACACGCACCCGCGCAAGGTCGCGCGAGGTTGTACAAGGTCGCCAACTTGCGCGCACTGACCGCGCATGGTATCCTGTGGGCGGAGCACTGATCCAGCGTTTCGTGCTATTCACCACCCGCTACCCGCACGCTGCTCCACTACTCAGAAAGGGCCTTAGCGACATGAGGAAGCAGTCCACATTCTAGATGAACCGCAGGGCGTGTTCTCGCGGGTCCCGCAGCGTCGGGCCCTGCAGTCGCGTGTCTGCATTCACGGGGATGTTGGCGTCTTCCGAATGTAGCACATAAGGGGCGATAAGCTCGACACCGCGCTGTGCGATCTGCATTGGGCGGTCCGCATTGTGCGGTCTGCATTGGGCGATCATGCCCGGCAAGTCGAGTAACCACCGCACGATGTTCCCTCCTTGCAGCCCCGGTCATCCACGATGGAAGTCGCCGCATCCCAGGCGTCACCTGTGCATCACCTATTGGGAGGCGGCAAGATGTTGGCCTTGTCAGTAAGCGATCTCGCCAAATCGTTCGGGGCGCGAACCCTGTTTCGCAGCGTATCATTCGAGGTCAAGGCGGGCGAGAAGGTCGCCCTGTTCGGTCCGAACGGATGTGGCAAATCCACGTTACTCAACATCATATCCGGTCGTACGGAGCCCGACTCAGGAACCGTGTGGACTCGGCCCGGAGTGATACTGGGCTACCTGCCGCAGGCTCTGCAGTTCCAGGGCGACCTGACGCCTTCGGATCTGTGTGGTGACCCTGCGGTGCTGGGCCGATTCGGCATCGAGCCGGCCACAGCTGGCATGCCGATGTCAAACCTCAGCGCTGGCCAGCATAGGCGCGTGGGCCTGGCCCAGGTATGGGCAGCGCAGCCCGACCTGATTATGCTTGACGAACCCACCAATCATCTGGATGCGCCGGCAATGGACCTTCTAGCCGGCTTGATCCGCTCGTCCCGCGCCGCAGTGCTGCTTGTATCGCATGACCGCTACTTCCTCGACCGCACCGCCCAGCGGGTCATCGACTTGACTCCTTTTGGCGCGCGCTCCTACAATGGCAACTACACCGCGTTCCGCGCCCGAAAGGACAGTGAACTCGAGGCAGAGTGGAGGCTGTATGAGAAACAGGAGCGCGAGGAGGACCGGCTCCGACAAGTGGCGTCCAGGGAGATGGAGTGGTTTCGCCAGGCGCACAAGCGTGCCGGGCAGAATGACTTCCTGAGGGCCCGAGCCAGCAAGGGCGCGGCCCGAGCACGCGCGTCATTCGCGCGTCTTGAACGCTTCCGGGAGCAGCGTATCGAGAAACCGCGAGAGGCAGATGCGATTCTGATCCGAATGGGTCGAGCGCAGAAGGCTGGGCGGAGGCTGATACATGCGACGGGGATATCCAAGAGCTTTGACAGGCCACTGTTCAGCTCGGCGGATGTGGCCGTCATGCGCGGCGACAGGATAGCTATCGTGGGCCCGAACGGGTCCGGCAAGACCACCCTGCTCCGCATGCTCCTCGACTTGGAACGGCCCACATCGGGCACAGTGTGGAGAAGCCCATCCGCCTCATGGTTCTACTTCGACCAGACCCTGGAGCAGCTTGACCCTTCACACACGGTGTTCGAGAGCGTATCGTGCGCCGCAGGCGCACGCTCACCGCAGGAAGTACGAGATATCCTTGGGGCACTGCTCTTTAGGGGCAGTGCAGCCAGCAAACGCGTGAGTGTGCTGAGCCTGGGCGAGAAGGTGCGAGTTGCCTTCGGGCGGATGATCGCCCGAGGCTACGACATCCTTGCCCT
>DAOPWT010000251.1:0-2112 GCA_035351775.1 Bacillota bacterium
CAGAGTCAATCGTGTGCGTCGGACGCTTAGCATAGTCTTCACCGCCCTTTCTGCTTTCGCGCCATTTGCGGCGAGAATTCGCGCAGAGCTGGGTGTGTTCCTGCAATCCCGGCCACGCGGAAATAGATAATGTGCTCTGCCCTGTTGACTACCGCAGAAACCCGAAGCCGATACGTCTGTTCATGCCGGACCGGGCACGCGATCGCTACCTCAAGCTTCAGAAAGGGGAGATCGAGATGGCCGCAGATGAAGCCGCGAAGACACTCTTTGTCCAGGTGGTTGAGCGCCCGGCTAGAAAAGTCATCCTGAAGCGGGGAATCAAGGCCACACACTACTTCGAGTACTGCGGAGAGGTTGGCTGCGATGTGTGGGATGTTCTATCGCGCGTCAAGGAAGCGATGTATGAGCCCATCGGAATGTGGCTGCCGAGAGGCATGATCAAACCCGGCACGTCGACGTATGTCCAGGGAGTGGAGGTCCCCGCCGACTACTCCGGTGAGGTTCCGGATGGGTTTGAGGTGATGGACCTGCCTCCGTGCAAGATGATGGTCTTTCAGGGCGAGCCGTACGACGATTGCCGCTTCGAGGAGGCCATCGGGGAACTGTGGGAAGTCATGAAGAGGCACAGACCTGAGGTCTACGGGTTCGAGTGGGCCGACGAAGACGCACCCAGATTCCAGCTCGCTCCCATGGGCTACCGTGGGTACATCGAGGCGCGGCCGGTCAGGCAGGTTAGCAAGGCGTAGGCTGGTGAGAACGGCGCAGCGCGAGTCAAATAGCGCGAGCTGGCTGCACAGGGCCGCCGCCCGATGTAGAGTAGGTGTTCTGCACCGCCGTGAACGCTGGGATCCGATGCGTGAGCATGGTCCTGCCTGAACTACGCTCTCGTGTCGATCTGCTTCAACCTGCGCCATAGGGTAGTCTTGCTTATGCCCAGCCGCCGCGCGGTTTCAGCCTTGTTGCCTCCGGCCTCATCCAGGGTTCGGAGGATGACTTCTGTTTCGATTCTCCTCAGGCTGCAATCTTCGATCGCGCCAACAGCAGTGGGCGCACCTGCATCAGGCCGATTGCGTCTGCCTGGGGCGGCGTACCGCGCGAGGACTCTGTCCACTTCAGTCCGCTCCACCGGCTGGCGTTCTTCGCCGACTGCCACGAGCTGTTCGATGGTGTTTTCGAGCTGACGTACGTTTCCGGGCCAGGAGTAGTTTTGCAGGGCGGCGACGGCCCCGGAAGTAAAGCGCCTGGGCCGTCGCTGCAATCGCGCTGCGACTGAACGCATCAGGTGTTCTGCCAGCACGGGAAGGTCTTCGGGCCGCTCTCGCATGGGAGGTATGTGCAGGTTCAGCACGCTCAGCCGGTAGAACAGATCGTCACGGAACGCTGCCTGCTGTACGAGGCCGAACAGGTCCTTGTTTGTAGCGGCTATCACGCGCACATCGATGGGGATCACCCTGACGCCGCCCACGCGCATAGTCTCCCTTTCCTGCAGTACACGGAGGAGTCGCGCCTGCAGGGGCCCGGACATCTCGCCGATCTCATCGAGGAACATGGTGCCGCGGTGCGCGATTTCGAAGAGGCCGGGCTTCCCGGACTGACGTGCGCCGGTAAAGGCGCCCGGGGCGTATCCGAAGAGCTCGCTCTCAAGGAGGGTTTCGGGTATGGCGGCGCAGTTGACGGCGACGAACGGACCATCCCTGCGCGCGCTCGCGGAGTGTATCCCGTGGGCAAAGAGCTCTTTTCCGGTGCCGGTCTCGCCCTCAATCAGAACGGTAGAGTCTACCCTGGCGAAGCGCTCGGCCAGCTCAACAGCTTCGGTCACGGCTGCGCTTGTGCCCACGATATCGCTCAGCTTGTGCTTGGACATATGGCCGGTATCGCGCACTTCTTCGCGCACGATTCGCTCAAGCTCGCGTATTCGAGTCACATCATCCAGGCTGAATACCACTCCCGCCACGCGATTGTCTACTATTATGGGCTCGCTTCTGGCCAGCACTGTGAGGGATCCTACCTTCTCTACCCATTCTCCTCGGGATTCACTGTCTGCGCGCAATCTGTCAGTCTGTTCTGACTTCAGGATCGTGGAAATGTGCTGCCCTATGGCCTGCTCGGAAC
>DAOPWT010000252.1:0-2112 GCA_035351775.1 Bacillota bacterium
GAATCAGGGCAACGGTTACTTCCCTGTCGGTATCGTTCATGGCCGAATCCATACGCTACTTCGCCGATCTGGGCGTTCGCCGAGTCAACTTCGAACCTGTGGCGCTCGTCGGACGAGCAGAGCTGAGTGATCTTCTTCCTACGGCTCAGGGATTCGTCGCGGGCTTTGCAGACGCGAAGACCATCGGCGACAGATCGGGTGTTGCAGTGTCCTACTCTGGAGTATCGGTCTGCCGGTTGATACCGGTACACTGTGGTGGGTACGGGAGCAACTTCGTCCTTACGCCCAGCGGCGACATTTCCGTATGCTATGAGGTCTTTCAGCCCGATCATCCCTTGACCAAGGACTTCTTTGTCGGTTCTGCCTCTGGAGGTCGCGTGGTCATTGATCCCCAAGCCGTTGCGAGGGCACAGGGGAACGTGCCTTCGGAGTGCTCACACTGTATCGCCGTAGCCCATTGCGGTGGAGGTTGTCGCGCAAGGCGCCTTTCCGCTAGCCCGGAGAGCATACGCTCTCAGGCGGTGAAATGCGCAATCTCGGCAGAGTTGATACGTCGTCAGCTTGCCGAGTTACTGAGCTTGTCTCCAGTGCGGTACTGCCGCGTTCCTACAACAGCCGACGTGCGCATTCCGCGCAGCATGCACACTCGTGTCGCCCTCACGGCCACGCCCTACTGATCTCCAGGCTTGTCATTACTCTATCGGAAAACGCAATCGAGACCAGGGACATGCATCCCATGTTTGGCAACCGCTAATCATTGGGCCAGTTAGAACCGGTTGTCGATAGTGTGAATAGTCGAGAGCATGCGCCCTTTTCACCCGGATATCCGGGCTCGACTGAGGTTCCGGAATCAGAGTGCAGCGAGACCCAATATTACTTCTGTGCTGCGGATTTTCCCTTCGGCAATGAACCAAATGCCAGAATCCTGCCTGTGCTCTGCTTCCCGCTATGCTAGCATTGGAAGTAGTCGAGGCTACGCGGGAGGCGATGTCAGGTGTTCCTCAAGACAACCGTCAGTCGGGCCGGGAATGAGGACGGCGCCCCGGCGAACGCATTGAAGATCAGGGCGGGGGATGCAATCATCTAGGCAACCCGCGGTTTCGATCCGGAACTGCTCATAAGCGTTGTCCGGGCCCTTGCATCATGTCAGGCGAGATTAGCCCTGGGCAGGTTTACTTGGCCTGCGGCAGCACGGCAATCCCAGAGGCGAGTTCGCCTGCACCCTTGACGCAGTGGATATCGCCACCAGATGGACCGAGACGCGAGCTGTCCGCAACAAGGCCCAGCGCTGGGTGTTCGAAGCGCTGATGCACATCATCGAATGCATGCCTTTTGCGCTCAAAGGCATTGACTCAGACAACGGGTCAGAGTTCATCAACAACCATATGATCAGGTTCTGCCGCGCCAACAGCGTCACTTTCACAAGGTCGCGTCCCAACAAGAAGAACGATTCCTGCTACGTCGAACAGAAGAACTGGTCGCTGGTAAGGGTGACCGTGGGATACGCAAGATACGACACGCAAGACCAGACAGACCTGTTGAACCGCCTCTACGGTGTGCTGAGGCTGTACAGTAACTACTTCCAGCCGGTGATGACCCTTGCGTCCAAAGAGAGAAACGGTTCCAAAGTCACCAGGCGCTACGACGAGGCAAAGACCCCTTACCAGCGGACAATGCTTCACCCTGACATCCCCGATACTGTGAAGGAGATGCTCACAGCGGAATACCAGAAGCTCAACCCAGCATCGCTCAGGAGGCAGATAACGCAACTACAGGCCGAACTGGCCAAGACTGTCCGCCGAGATGCCTCCCAGGCCTCGCCGCCGGAGGCTTGCGATGATACTGCAGGCGCCAAAGAGAGTTAGGACGGAGGAGTACGGTCCAGAACAACGAATCGACGGGTGGGGCCTCGGCTCCCCGCCACAGAAGGCGCGGTCCGCCTCGGCCCACCCGCTGGCGTACCCCTACCTCACCAGAGACGGAGGGATCATTTTGACTACCGTACTACGTGAGGCAACGAATCGGATTTCAAGTACACTTTCTGATGAGGCAACGAGGCGTCCAGCCCGAGGAAATGCCAGAGTTCGGAGAGAGTGCAAAACTGGTAACCCT
>DAOPWT010000253.1:0-2100 GCA_035351775.1 Bacillota bacterium
GCCGCTGCCCCCGCCCCTGCCGCTGCCTCTGATTTTGCCTCCCTGCGCTCCGGCGGAAGGAAGGCCATGACGCACGAGGCAGCCAGAAAGAACGCAAGCGACCACAGGAACACGGTCTTTGGCCCCCACACGTCAGAAACGCGTCCGCCCACCAGAGGGCTCGCGATCATCCCGACCGCAAACCCAACGTTTATGACGCCAAAGGCGGCCCCAGACGCCCCTGCCGTCGCTGATGATGCCGCGTAGGCGTTCAGTGCCGGATACCCCAGAAGCGACCCTGAGTAGAGCGCGATGCCCACCGCGGCCATGCGGTAATCGCGTGCCAGGTAGTAAAGGATTGGCGATGGCGCTCCGGCAAGCCACGTTAGCAGTATCACCTTCCGCCTATCGTACCTATCGGCCAGCACGCCGCCGGGTATGCACGACGCGGCGGTAGCGGCCATTGACACCGAAAACACCACACCTACCTGGCTCGGAGTGCAGCCGATGCTGCGCAAATAGACCGGGAACATGTAAGTATGAAGCCCGTAGCCAAACCCCCAAAGGAACATTCCGGCCGCTAGCAGCCATATGGCACGTGGAATCAGCACTCTGTCACTTCGGGGGGCCTCACGTCGCAATGCATCATGCTGCAATGTCAATCACTTGTCCTCCAGTTAGCGCTCACCATGCCGTCTCGAGCGCCGCCTCGACGCGGCGGAACCTGGCCGCGCCATCCGAGTATGCCGTGCACACATCTGGATCCTGTGTGGGCTCGAACTTCGCCTCCGGCCGAACCACCGCCCCCACACCGGCCTCGACATCTTCGAACACCCCGGCTGCCACGCCGGCGAGCACAACTGCGCCGGCAAGCGCGCCTTCACACACCTTCATCTTGATCACAGGAACCCGCAAGACATCCGCCTTCATCTGGAGCCACGCGTCATGCCTCGCTCCCGACCCCACCGCCCTGAGCTCCGTAACGGCCGCTTCGGGCACGGACGACTGAACACACTCCTGCATGACGTAGGCGCACCCTTCTAGGACTGACCGAATGACGTCAGACGCCGTGTGTGCTGGATCCAGCCCGACTAGCGCCCCTCGGGCGCGCAGGTTAGTGGTCGGGCTGCGTCTGCCCGTCATGTGCGGAATGAACGAAAGGCTGGCCGCTCCAGGCGCTGAGCTGGCGAGCGCTTCCCGAACAGGTTCAGTCCAGTCTTTCTGGTTGCGAAACACATCGGGCATCGCAACCGACATCGCCCATGCCAACGCTCCACCACTGTATGACACGGGTATTACCGCGAGTCGCCGCCCAGGCGCCACATGCTCCACAGTCGGCAGGCTGAACTCGCCATCGGGTGCAGCCATCGCCACGCATGTGGAAGTGCCGGTGGAGTCGCAGGCGACGCCCGGTCGGATGATTCCCGCTCCTAGAGCCTCCACAAACGCATCGATGCCCCCGGCCGCAACTGGAGTGCCCTCAGGAAGACCAGTCTCGCCGCTCGCGACTGCCGATATCTCCCCCGCCCGCCGCCACGAATCCACCGTGGACGGAAACAGACTCTGCGCCGGATCGCCGCCCGCGGGCCACGACATACATGACGCTGCGGACCTATCTATCCAGGCGCTACCTGTGAGCATGAGGCCTATGTAATCCTTGGGCTGCAGTAGCGTCACACCTTCGCGGGCAAGATCATGCCCTCCCTCAAGGAGCTTTCGGTGTAACCACACAGCCGTGGCCTCAAAAGACGGCCCGGACGATTCGGGCGCCCCGGACGCCTCGCCCGCGCACTGGCCGAGAATCTCGCACGCTCTAGCGTCTTGTACCGGTCGCGGGTCCATCCAAGTTATGATGTTACTGAGCGCACGCCCGTAACTGTCTACGGCGATCAAGGAAGGACCATGCCCGGACAGGCCCACGCCGCGAACAGCGCCCGGGTCCTGGCCGGCCATGACCTCGTCGAGGCACTCAATCACCGCTGCCCAGATCTGATCCGGGTCCTGCTCGGCCCCGACCGACCCTTCAGGCCTAATCACGCGTGCCGTGCGAAAGGCGGCACGGTAGTAGCCGTCAGTGCGCCAGACACCCGCTTTGACTGACGATGATCCTATGTCGATGCC
>DAOPWT010000254.1:0-2091 GCA_035351775.1 Bacillota bacterium
AAGCTCAAACGGCCGTATTTCTTCGTGGAGAACCAGTTCGCTCAGGCAAACCCGCACGACAAGATCAGCCCGAGTCTGTCGACGTTGGTGATAACTTCTCATGCCAAAGACGGTGTGGAACTGGCCAAGCAGTACAAGCTGCCCAAGTCAGTGGTGGATTTGATTCAGCAGCATCACGGCACGGGGCTTGTGTCATTCTTCTATCAGAGGGCCTCAGAGAATGGCCGGGATCAATCAGTCGCCGAGAAGGATTTCAGGTACCCGGGGCCGCGTCCGCAGTCGCGCGAGGCTGCCATAGTGATGCTGGCCGATTCGGTTGAGGCGGCGGTCAGAGCCCAATCAGACGTGTCGCCGTGGCAAGTGCAGAGTACTGTGAAGAAGGTTGTCAGGGGCAAACTCGCCGACGGCCAGCTTGACGAGTGTGATCTCACGCTCCGGGATCTGCATGCCATTGAGAACGCTTTTCTCGACGTGTTGTCGGGAGTGTATCATGAACGTGTCGAATATCCCGACCTGAAGGCGTCGGGGTCCAAGGATCAGCCGGCCACGCCCGCTGATCAGGGTGGCCAGGAAGGAGAGGCGACGAATGTCCGCCGAGATAGTGAACAGGCAGACTGAGGTCGACGTGGCACCTGTGCTAGAGGGAAAAGTGAAGGAGGCAGTCGAAATAGCACTCAAGCTGACAATGGGACATGATGATTTCGAAGTAGACGTGAGCTTCGTTGACGACTCAGAGATCGCGCAGCTGAATGAGGAGTATAGGGGCGTGCAGGGGCCCACGGACGTCCTGTCGTTTCCAATGGACGACCCGGACGAATTCGCGGCTTACGAAGGCGACTGTGCTGAGTTGGCGGAATGCCCTGACGTGCCCAATATCATCCCGCCGGACGATTACGACACCTGGGATGATGCCGGCGATCCCGAGGGCCATTTGCTTGGCGATGTTGTGATATCACTTCCCCGCGCAGTGGAGCAGGCTGCGGATTACGGCCATTCATTGGAGCGAGAGGTATGCTACCTCACCGTCCACGGCGTGCTGCACCTTCTTGGGCATGACCACGAAACCGAAGCCGGCGCCTCCCGGATGAGACAGATCGAGGAGTCGGTCATGAATCGGATCGGGCTTCCGAGGTAGCGGAACCTTCTTGCGTATGCAATGTAGCAGGTGGGGGCGGGCAGTTTGAAGGCTCGTAACTTGGGCGAGAGTTTCCGGTTCGCGGCGATAGGAATAGCCCAGGCATTTGGGAGTGAACGTAATATCCGGATACACACAGCCGCGGCTGTGTCAGTAGTGTTCCTCTCGTACGTGCTGGGCCTCGGGGCGCTGGAGACCGCTGCCGTGATCTTGGCGGCTGTGATCGTGATAGTTGCAGAAATGGTCAACACCGCGCTGGAGCATTTCGTCGACATGGTCACTCAAGAGTACCATCCCCTCGCTGCGAAGGTGAAGAACATAGCGGCAGGCGCCGTTCTGACGGCGGCAGTGGGGGCGGCGGTAGTGGGCATCATGATCTTCGGCCCACGCTTGGTATCCATTATCTCGGGAGGCGAGGTGAGACCGTAGATGGCTTCCAACGCCAAAGTGAAGGGCAAGAGCGTCCGCAGGCAGCGGCAGTGGCTCACGGGCATCATAATAGTGCTTCTGTTCGTAAACATCTTGGTGCTGGCTCGGGCCGCCGAACTGATAACCTTCCCGGGTGAGGTGTCCAGCACCGCTCTTTTGCGCGAGGGAGCCATGTCTTTGGCGGATTACTATGAGTCTCAAGCTGTCAAGCTGGGGCTGGATCGCAACAGCGCGGTGCGCGAGGCTCTCGCCAAGTTCAAGTTCGAGATATCCAAGGCGGGCGACGCGGAGGGCATCGCGTACATCATCGGCTACTACGGGCGAGCCACCGGCGATGTCATCGAGCGCGAGCAGGAAAACAGGCGGCGCGAAGCGGTGCTCGCCATCGTCAACTCCGACCCCAAGGTGATAGCAGTGACTGGGCAGGCCATGATAACGGTGTCGACGGGTCAGGACGGGCGGATAGTTGTTGAGGATCCCACTCGTGTGCTGTCGCTTGCCGCCATCGACTCCATACAGAAAAGCCC
>DAOPWT010000255.1:0-2068 GCA_035351775.1 Bacillota bacterium
ATCCATTCGCGTTAGCGGTCGCCTCACCTTCTCGAAATATCGTGCTCGGCGGATCCTGGCGAGACTGCGCGCCATGAAGCGTCCGGAGTCACAGGCGCTTGCAGCACACAGGCGGGGGGGGTCAGGGCTGTGCCCTCGGGATCTTGGAGTGTTCTGCAGGCGCGTGGGTCGCGTTTCGTCGGCCCGGCACAATAGGCCTCCGCGGGAAAGGGGGGCGGGTTGGCGAAGGGCCTGAGCGATATCGCAAACCCAGTCTATGCGCGACCGTCATGGTTGAATGCGATTCGCAGTTGCAGTTGAAGCCACTGAGCAGTCATGTACGGACTTGACGCACTCCATTGGAGCAAACCAAGGAGGGGCGGCGATGCCGCCCCTCCCGATCCGCATAGATATGAAGAGGTGCTAGAATCCGTAGCACAGCGTGAGGGATCCGCCCCTGAAGCTGGCCACGTCATGCAGGCTATCCTGGCAGCAATCGGAAATGCCGGCGTATTTCTCTGAGCGGAAGCCCAGGGATACGCTGACGCCGAACTTCGTCGTGTAGGTGAGGTCAGCCCTGAGCTCGTGGCCCTGGCCCATGTAGTTCTCCGAAGCGGTGTCTTGATCGTCTACGAATGTGGAAGCAAACATCACAGGGACGAAAGCGTACTTCACGCTGGCAGACAGGTTCTTCGCAATCGGTACGTCAGACGCCAGCCCCAGCTTGAAGCCTCCCCCGACATTCCTTACCGGATACTCGTCCGAATAGACGTAACCTGAAGCGAATCGGCTCCAGCCAGCGGTCAGATCGATGTGGTCAGTCAACGCGATGGCTCCGGCCAGGTCGATCAGAGAGTAGGAGTAGACATCAACGTCGAAATCATCGGTCTCGTCGAGAGTCGCCTTTCCGAAGGTGTACTCGGCACGAAGCCTGAGCTTGGGAAGTGCCTGGTAGCTGCCGTGTACAGATACCACCGGAAGATTCGTGAAGTACCTGTCGTAGCTGTCGTGATCTGAGATGCTGAGGGTGCCGTAGGACAAGCCTGCCCCGAGTTCCAGCCCGAGCTCCTTCGCAGATGCGCCCGCCGATGCCAGTGCAAGAGCGATAACAACTGCAATTACTGGTAAGATACTCTTCCGCATTACCTGGTGCCTCGTTTTCGATATTAAACGTGAAAATTCGCACAGGTGGCGATTTCGCCGCGCCCAAGGGTATTCCTTCAGTCATGACCCAAAAGTCCTGGTCTAGCGTACTTTACCGATGATCGCATGGACAAGGTCAGAAGTCCCGGCGCCACCGGCGGATCGATCCGCACACATGCTCAGCCTGTTTGGAAGGTAGAATCGCGCAGATGGAGTACTATCGAATCTGGGAAGCCGAATAATCTCCGGGAAGGAGGTGTGCCAGTTGGAGAGAGACTTCGAGGAGGAGTGCCCGTTCGTGGGAGAGCTGAAGAAGACGTCGGAGTTGGCGAGAGGTTACGACGACATCAGGACGCAGTTCGTCCGTGACCGTCTGAAAGAGACCAAGTGGGAGGACCGGGGCTACATAGACGTCCTGATGCACCTAGAAGACAGTGTGGCACTGAGCATGCGCGGCAAATCCCCAGGCTGGGCAGGCGGGATGATGTACGCTCTGATGAGCAAGGACTACCCCGTGGAGTACAAGTGCATCAGGCGCGAGATGACGGAAGGGACACGCACTTCGTTCGACGAGTTCATCAACATGCAGGTCGACCATGATCGTGCGGTTGTGCAGCGCGAAATCGAGGCCGTAGAACACGATATGCAGGACCAGGATGAATCACGCCGCAGGGAAGCAGAACGGGAAAAGCAATGGCGCGAGTTCGGAGGAAAGGGCTGAACTCGCTGCACCCACCGTCAGTCTATTGCGGCCATGGGCAAGGCACACCCAGACGGCGAGGACCCCTCACCTCGCCCAGCATATCGGGTGAATGCCCGATTTCGAGAAGAGCTCAGCTCAGTCCCTCCCACTCCTCACGCAGTATTGCATAGACACAATCATCACACCATTTGCCATCGATCACTATGCTCTTCACAAAGTGCGCTTCTTTCCTCATCCCCAGTC
>DAOPWT010000256.1:0-2052 GCA_035351775.1 Bacillota bacterium
TGGCGTTACCACATGGGCCATCTCATAAGCTCCGTCGCGCGTTCCCTGAGGAGGCACGGCATTGACGAATCGACCGTGCTCATCCCGGCAAGGGCAGACTTTGCATCCTTGTGCGGGGAGGCCGCCGCCAGCGTGTTTGATGATTACGATGACGTTGACTACGACGCTGAATGAGCAGTGAGACGCAGAGGGCGGCCATCTCATCGGCCGCGACGTACATCTCCCAGTACCCACCCGTGAATCCTTCAACGAGGATGTCTATGTCCGACTTGTCGTGGAAGCAACCTTCAGCGAGCGAGCCGTACAGCGTGACCGCTGAGGCCGAGCAGCGGGTCTTGGGGAGATCGGCGATGCGGCGCGCACGTTCCATCGCATCAGCCCTGACAAACTCGGCACGTTCTTTGGACCCTCGGAACACCGCATCACGGGTTTCGGGTACATCCCACCCGTTAGTTCCATAGTCGACCACGGTCACACCTCCTCGAAAGACAAGCTGTTGCAGCAGAGTGTTTCCCCCATCGCTGGGGTAATTCCCGCATCGCCAAATGCACGGTGCATCTCGTGTTCAGCTATGTCTGTGCGGCGTCTATTCCTCGATCTCATACACCAGCGTCACGTCTTCGCTGACCGACACGTCTTTCGGGTCTATGTCCACTGCATGATTCGAAACGCTTTCGCACACCACGCCGTAGGCAGGCCCGGACAGGCGAATCTCGTCCCAGCCGTGCGCTATGCTCTGGAGCTTCCCCAACGTCGCCCCAGCCGCCTGTGCCAGCGACTCGGCACTGAGCCTTGCCACTTTGACGGCCTCCGCAAGGGCCTGCCGTCTCAGACTCTCCATGCCCTTGACCGAAAAGCGGATCCGTATCTCTGCGCCGCTGTTTCCCTGGGCAACTGCCGCCAACGCGCGGTTGAGCATGCCCTTATCAGCCGGCAGTTCAATCTCCAGGCGGTGCGAGGCCGAATACCCGTCGAACTTGTACCGGCCCTTCTCCTCGCGATACTCGACATCCACACGGAAATCGGCAGTCTTCAGCTCTGCGCATTCAGCCCCCGATGCTGCCAGATCCCGGCGCAGGGCCGCCGTGCGCCCGTTTAGACTATCCACGCATTCCGCGTAGTCCCGCGCCTTGCTTCCGGTAGTGAACGACAACGTCACAACATCCGGCTGCGCCGACACATAGCCCCTTCCCTTAACGGTGATGACGCCCATGGAACATCCTCCTCGCCGAGTACTCTCGACCAGTACTACGGATTGTCGCAGGTTGTGTAGATACGCTGTACCTGTACCTGCGCGCGGCCGCCAGTTCGAGTATTATCCATAGCGCACGAGGGACCTCCCGCGAGTCACCATACCGCTCCCTCCCTAGGGGAAGACGGGTTCGCCCGCTGGGCACCGAGGCGAAGTTGGGACTACTGAAGGAAAAGGGCGCGGGCTGCAGGCAACTTGTGTGGCAGCGGACAGGCTTCCCGTCAAACCTGTAGGCCACACGGTATGCATCGCCTGCATCCATGGAAAGGTCCGGGCGTAAGGGCTTGCTCATCTTGAACCTCCGTCTATTCCCGCTCGGGCGGAGGCGGCGGCGTCTGGCAAAGCAGTGTGATGCGAGGCCTCGACGGGGAAACCGGCATCACACAGGGATTCGCTGAGCCTGAGGCCGCTTGGGCGCTTCTAGCTGGGCCTGCAGAGTTTTGCGATCTCCGGGGCTAAACGCAGAAATTTCCTGCCGCGTGAGTGCAGAAAATCTCCCTTGAGCGCCTCCAGAGGGGAGAAAAGCTGCACGCATACCCCCTGCGGGTATCCATCATGGCATCGCCCCGAAATCGACCCGGGCTATCGGCATCAGGCCCCAAACTCACCCATCCCATGCTGCCCGATTACTATTGATCCGTGAGAATCATCGATCCGCCCTGCATATGGAGGTACACATCTTGCCCCTGCAGGAACATGCCGTGGCGGGCCGGATCGAAACTCACTGCCTTGATCTGGGTGCCGCCGCACTCGATGTCGTACTCCACTTTCTCTCCAAGGTAGGTCACCTGTGCGATACG
>DAOPWT010000257.1:0-2045 GCA_035351775.1 Bacillota bacterium
TTGAGAGCGAAAGCGCGGCGAGCTTCTCTTCACCTGGCCGGAGGCAGGCGACAGGTGACTGGGAATAGGCGGGCGGAAGCGATGCTGGCAGCACGGGTCTCAACCCCTTGATACTGTAACTTTAGGTACATACTACCATATCGCCTGGGAGTCGTCAACCATGAATTGGGACAGCCGAGACGGAATTCGCGAAAGGAGTAGACGCTGCGTGATCTATCCCCGTCTTGCGCACATGTACCACAAGGGGCTATAATGGGCATGATAATTGAAAGTGATTTTCATTTACGGCTGGGAGGGGCTCAGGTGCAGGCTAACTGCTTCGATGACGCTCTCAGGAAGCTCCGTGAACGCGGGTTCAAGCTGACGCCGCAGCGCAGGGCGGTGCTCGAGCTCTTCTGCTCCGATGGCGCTCAGCATCTCACTGCTCAACAGGCTCACGACGCGATTCGAGCGCGTGAACCGGGCATCGGCCTGGTGACTGTGTATCGCTGTCTGGAGCTGTTCATGAGTGTAGGGATCCTCGACAAGATTAAGTTCAACGACGGTTTTGACCGGTACGAGCGGCGCCCGGATTCCGCGGGTCATCATCATCATCTGGTGTGCACTGGATGCGGTCAGGTGGTCGAGTTCGGCGACTGCCTGATCAAATCGATAGAGCGCGAATTGGAGAGAATGAGCGGTTTCTGTATTGAGGGACATTGGCTGGAGCTGATTGGCCAGTGCCCTAAGTGTCGCGACCATGCAAAGGAGGACAACTGATTTATGTCGCATCTTCACATCCCAGATGGGCTAATCCCATTGCCCTGGATCCTGGCGGGGATAGGCCTCACGGTGCTCCTTGTCTATGTTGCGCTTCGGGCTCTTAGCGGGCGAGATCGCGCCAGGGTCGTCCCGCGGATCGCCACTCTCTCCGCGCTCATGCTGCTGGCTATGGGTCTTCCCATACCAGTGCTGGGCTACCACCTGAACCTTACGGTCCTCACGGGCATGATCGCCGGGCCCGCGGAGGGGTTCATCGCCGCGCTGGTCGTCAACTTGATCCTGGCGCTCACCGCGCACGGCGGCATCACCGTTGTTGGGCTAAATACGCTTGTTGGAGGGCTTGAAGTCTGCCTTGGCTGGTTGCTTTGGAGATCTCTCCGGCGAGCGCTTAAGCGGCCATTCGCCGCGGCAGCAATCGCCACAGTCGTCGCCCTTTTGATATCGACTACAGCGATGCTCGGCATCGTAGTGGGAACGAGAATCGACCCCGATCTGGCGCTACACCACCACGATCACGAGGAACTCGCCGATCATGGGCATGCCGCGGGCAGCGACTTTGGATCGCTGAAAGCCTTTGCCGCAATTGTCTACTCTGCCGGAGCAGTGGGATGGGCCGTTGAGGCCCTGGTAGTGGGCTCGATTGCCGAGTTCATCACTAAATCCAGGCCGGACATGCTGGATTCAGGCTCAGGTAGGAGGGCTTGAGCTCATGGATGTGCAGTTCATTGACGAGCTGGCGGCCAATGGCCGCACACCGCTGCATGACGCACTGCCCTGGGCGAAGATAGCAGCCTCGGCTGCGCTGCTCGCGGCATCGATAGCGGCCCGCACTCCCCTGGCTGCCGCGGCGGCGGCGGCGGCCGTGGTCATGTTCGCGTCGGCGTCGGGTAACCAACTGCGCCATGCAGTGGCAATGGCGCTCTACCCGGTGCTTTTCGCGGGCCTGTTCGCCTCGGGCTGGATTCGCTCCAGCCCTCTCTTCGCGCTGACGGTAGTGATCCGGGCTTTTTCGGCAGGCCTAGTCGCCGCCACGTTGATCACTACGACGCCTTTTGTCGACGTCTTCGCCGCTGTGTCCCGAGTGACGCCAGCGATAGTATCCGATGCGCTTTTCATGGCTTACCGCTCGTTCTTCATTCTTGTCGACGAACTACAAGACCTGCTGCGCGCGGTGCGTCTGCGCGGGGGCGCAGGGCGCAGTCTTGTGGAGCAGTTGCGCACGTACGGACAGGTTCTAGGTGTAGTGATACTGCATTCGGCCGACATGACCGAGCGGATGTACC
>DAOPWT010000258.1:0-2032 GCA_035351775.1 Bacillota bacterium
GTCTGTTCTGACTTCAGGATCGTGGAAATGTGCTGCCCTATGGCCTGCTCGGAACTGATGCCCACCATGCTCTCTGCTGCCTGGTTGAAGTGGGTTATGGCGCCGTCAGAATCGACCGCCACAACCGCATTTGTCACGGAAGAGAGTATCGCTTTGAGCCGCTCCGCACGCTCCGCCTCGCGCCACCTGGCGTTCGCTACCGATCGAGCTTCAGCCAGCGCATCGTGAACCGCCTCTCTGCCTGAGCTCAGCGGCACGAAAGGCAGTCCCATCTCGGCCGATCTGCGCTGAACCAGGTTCCATCCTACGATGGCGCCAACGCCTTCTTCTCTCAGGGACCTGATGGCAGCCCCGATCTGTTCCCACGATTCCGCGAAACGCGTAGACACCTTCACTCCGAGCAGACCGCCGAGTCCATCCAACCATCGAATCATGTCATCAGACCCCACGATTCCCACGTGGTCGGCATGGCGCTTGGCGGCAAGCAGCGCCCGCACTGCATCGTAGCCGGTGACCCTCACCTGTATGACCGGAATGGCTACACCACTGCCGGACATGATTCGCGATGTTGTTCCCCTGCTCACTATGGCGCCGAAACCCTGCTTGTCGGCGTCACGCGCGATCTGTAGCGCGCTCATTGGGTTGCCCATCACGATTTCGACCTTCACTGAGTCTTCCGTGCTCGACACGACTTCCCTGGCGATGCTGGCGAGTTCGTCATTGGTGGCCACAAACAGGATCGCTCGCGATGACGGCATGGCTGGTCCCTCCTGCGGTTAGCCGGACGTGGTGCGTCTTGCCAAGACACACAGCTTCTTGATACATGATATCATATTGAACCTATGAAACGGTCATTATGAACTGCTGGAGGCGCATTTCTTCAGCCCGCCGTCACTGAATGCCCGCTTCGCGCCGGGTCACGCATTTGGCACGGTTCGTGCATTTACACTGCAGCAGGCAGATAGTAGTGGTATGCAGCAATGGTTCGACGGCCGTGAACCGCAGGTGCTAACCCGCCATATGCCATGTGGACGGAGGGATGATGCTTGGACAATGTCATAGTCCCCAGATGGGAATGGCGCACTTTCGCAGAGAATTTGGAAGCCGAGGGCGCGAAAGTGCTGAGCCACGGCGAGGCCAAACTGAAGGAGAGCAAGGAAGTCTACATACTATCGCGCAGAAGCAACGAGAACACCAAGATTCGCGACGGCCTGATGGACATCAAGTCATTGCAGGCCGTGAATGACGACGGCCTGGAGCAGTGGCGTCCGATCATGAAGGAGCAGTTCCCATTGGGTGTGGACGATCTTGTGAGACTGCTGGGCGTTCTGCAAGTCGCAGCTCCGTCGGACCTGGGGCAGTCGTACACTTACGACGAATTCATTGAAGAGATAGTGAAACCCCACCCGGACCTTGCCGCGGTGAACGTGAGCAAGCGGCGATATGGGCTGACTATCAACGGATGCACCGTCGAGTTTGCCCACACCGAGTTCAACTCTACTCCTCTACAGACCATCTGCGTAGAACATGCGGACCCGGCGCTTGTGATCGAGACTGTACGCCAACTTGGGCTGGAGTCCCATGCGAACATAAACTACATTGCCGCGATGAAGCGCGTTGTGGGGATGGACTAAATGGATAGAAAAGCAGTAATCGACATAGGGACGAACTCGATCAAGCTGTATGTTGCTGAACGCGCGTCCGACGGCAGTCTTGCCAGTGTCATCGACAAGAACAACATTGCCCGATTGGGTGAGGGCATGGGCGACACAGGCATTCTGCAGCCTGAGGCGATCGCCCGCAATGCGCAGGCGGTGGCCGGATTTGCCGAACTCGCGCGGGCCAGTGGAGCGCAGGAGATCGTCGCTGTGGGCACCATGGCGCTGAGGACTGCGAGAAACTCAGCCGACTTTGTCGGGGAGGTGCAGAATTCCTCAGGGATTGCAGTGCGGGTGATTCCGGGCGAGGAAGAGGCTGAGCTTGCGTATCTCGCAGTTCTGTCGGGCATCGGCGCTTCAGCGGGGCGACTGGC
>DAOPWT010000259.1:0-2031 GCA_035351775.1 Bacillota bacterium
CCGAGCGTGCTGCGACTCTCCGCATACACCGTGAAAGTGTCGCCGCCTAAAGATATGAAGGCCACATCATCAGGACCGTAGGGCGCTATCCCCGACTGATCCTGGTTACGCTGAGGCCTGATCCACGCGTACTCCCGCCCGTCAATAACGCTTCGCATTCCACGCATGCCCGATACGGCCTGGGTTGCCGGCCCAACATCGCTGACCCTTATGAACGAACGGTACAAAGCGCGGTCGGGCTGCTCGTGCTGCCACACCATGCCCTCCGCGGGATCATCTTCCTCGGCCGCGCTGCGCTCGCCATCCGAGTTCCAGGCAGAGAGCATAAGTCGGGCCAGCCTGCGCAGGCTGAGGCCGGAGCTTTTCAGAAAATCAGTCCATCCGCCCTCGTATCCCTGCGCGCGCAGGTTGCGATACACATGCCCCACCACTCGAAGCACATACCTCAGCAGGGGCCTTGGAATCTCCAGAGCGGTTGCGCCGATGGTGTACACATCGTCCACAGCGAGCAGCCGTGTAACAACCGCCGACCATCTCAAGATGCCCACGCCCACGCTGGGCGCTATTACGTCGTAAGATTCGCCGGACAGCACATCCCGCAGCACCACACGGTCGTCGGATACCAGCCTCTCCGCCTCAAAAAGCGACAGCGCCGAATGCGCCCACTGGGCATACGAACGCTCCTCCCACTCGTCTAGCTCGCCCTCGGCCAGCGACGCCAGGAAGGTGTGGATGAGAGTGCCTCCCACCTCGTCATCTTCGTAGTCAAGCACCAGCCACTCGATGAACTCGTTTTCCAGGTCATCCGGTGCGTCCTGGGCTCCCGCGGGAGCCTGATCCGGATACTCCTCGTCCTCGTCCACAGTCTCCGACATGAACTTGCGCAGGCCGGTAGCGGCCACAGCCCCGAACTCCGACCCGTTGACGAAAGCCATCAGGCGCTCTGTGAGTCGCCTGAATCTGATTTCAACCCTTTTCTTCTCAAAATCAACCACATTGCCTTGTTCTGACACCAAGAGCCCTCCTGCTGCAAAACGGGTATCTCAACATGCTATTCACCTAGCCTATTCTCCGCCCCGCCGAAAACTCCTTGGAGCCCGGCGCATATCGGGCGGACGCCGGCCACATCCGGAAGGTCCAGCATAAAGGCATGAAGGCTCCTTCCGTCCGGAGCCCGCATGTCAGGCTCAAGGTCAAGTAGGGGTGCAATCACGAACGATCTTTCCCACATCCTCGGGTGCGGAATCGTCAAGTCAGGACGGTTCACCTCGAGATCGCCCACCATGAGGATGTCCACATCGATAGTGCGAGGTCCCCATCTCACATCCTCCGCCGATCGCGTGCGTCCCAAAGCTCCCTCTATCCTGCGTGCCAGATCAAGGAGGCCGTCGGGATCTAGATCAGTGAACGCCCTGACAACGCAATTAAGGTAGGCAGGCTGGTCGGCAAATCCCCAGGGTTCAGTCTCGTATACCCTCGACACGGCGTGTTGCGCGAGCCCCGGAGCACTGTACATCATCTCGCATGCCCGCGCCAGGTATCCCAGTCTATCGCCGAGGTTCGAGCCCAGGCCAAAGTAGGCCGGCAATTCCACCTGCGTCACCGCCCGTCGGTTCCATCCAGTCTTTCACTGAAGCGAGCTTCATATGCCATCTACACAACTTCAAATGCAGCGCCCGATTCGGCCATTGGCAAATCCATGGTTAAGGCGTTTACCCTGACGCGCGCGAAAGCCTCCCTCATTGCAAAAGCCACTGGCTCCGCCAGCCCATCACGGTCAATCAGGGCCATTATGGATGGGCCTGCGCCGCTCATGTACGAACCTATCGCGCCTGAATCACACGCCGCCTTCATGGCGTTGATCATTCCGGGCACCAATCCGGAGCGGTACGGTTGGTGAAGTCGGTCGTCAAAGGCATACCGCAAGTTGGCATAGTCGCCCGATGCCAGCGAGGCCACGAGCAGGGCCGTACGCCCCACGTTGAACACAGCGTCGGAATGCGGCACACTGCCTGGCAGCACGTTCCGGGC
>DAOPWT010000260.1:0-2021 GCA_035351775.1 Bacillota bacterium
TGCAGATCACGGGAAGATTCCCCTCATCCTGATTGCCTCGGCGACCTTTGCGATTGACAGGATGTAGGCGCCGGTGCGCATCGACAGATCTCGCTGCTTGGCGAAGTCCCACACCTCGGCGAAGCTGCGGGTCATGATGCCGTCGAGACGGGTGTTGACTTCTTCTTCGGTCCAGTAGAAGTTCTGCAGGTTCTGCACCCACTCGAAATAAGAGCAGACGACTCCGCCCCCGTTGGCCAGGATGTCGGGCACCACGATGACGCCCTTCTCCTCTAGGATCTTGTCGGCCTCGGCGGATGTGGGGCCGTTTGCGCCCTCCACGATCAACTTGGCCTTGATCTGGTCGGCGTTCGCCTCGGTGATCTGGCCCTGCAGCGCCGCCGGTATCAGGAGGTCTACATCCAGCGTGAGCAGTTGTTCGTTGGAGATGATGCTCACTCCCGGTGCTGTATACCCCTCAATGAACTTATGCTCTGCCACGTACTGGCTGATCTCAGGCACGTTCAGGCCGGCCGGGTTATAAACTCCGCCTGTGACGTCGCTGACGCCGACCACTTTGCAGCCCAGCTCGTGGGCGAGTTCTGCGGAGACGGACCCCACGTTGCCGTACCCTTGAACGGCGCAGGTGACCTCCGACGGCTGCTTGCCCAGCCTGGCGAGGAGTTCCCTGACGGCGAACACCACGCCTCTGCCTGTGGCCTCGCGGCGCCCGAGCGAACCGCCGATGGGAATGGGCTTCCCAGTGACTACGCCGGGGCTGAGGACGCCCGTAAGTACAGAATACGTGTCGACAAACCAGCCCATTATCTGCGCATTGGTGCCCATATCAGGGGCTGGTATGTCCTTTTCGGGCCCTATGATCGGTAGAATGGCGTACACGTAGCGTCGCGTCAGCCTCTTCAGCTCGTTCTGCGACAGCTTCAGCGGGTCGACTCGTATGCCGCCCTTGCTGCCGCCATACGGGATGCCCGCTACCGCGCATTTCCAGGTCATCCAGGATGCAAGCGCCTTCACTTCGTCCATGCAGACGTCCATTGCATAACGGACCCCGCCCTTGGCCGGGCCTCGCACTGTGGAGTGTTGGCACCTGTAACCCATGAACACTTTTGTGCTGCCGTCATCCATCTCTACCGGAAGTGCGACTTCCAGTGTGCGTTCGGGCTCAGCAAGTATTTCGAAGATGCCCGGTTCTAGATTGAGAATCCGAGAAGCTTCGCGGAGCCTGGCGAGTACCTGCTCATACTGGCTTCCTGCCATTTCACTACCTCCAAACAGTGTAGTACATCGACAACTAACAATTCGACAAACAGGAGTGTGCTCCTGCCGGACAATATGAGGTTAGCCACTTGGAAAACGCCTGTCGCCAGAGAAATGTTGACGGATATGGAGGAAGGAGTTCTCCACGAGACAGCGAAGTTGTATACGTCCAACAACCTACACGGGGAGGATGGTTTTATGAAGCGCACTTTGTCATTGGCACTAGCGATCGGGATGCTGTTCGCGCTGGTAGTACCGGTGTTCTCGGCTCCGGCTCCCAAAGTGGGGATCGTCTTCGACATCGGAGGTCGTGGCGACCAGTCGTTCAACGACGCGGCCTATGAAGGACTGATGATGCTGAAGAAGGAGCTCGGCGCGCAAACTACCTATATTGAGTCCAAGACTCCTTCCGACTACGAGCCCAATCTGGCTTCGCTTGCGAGGGAGGGCTACGAAGTAGTCTGGGGAATCGGCTTCCTGATGGCTGATGCCATGAAGAAGGTAGCCCAGCAGTATCCTAACGTCAAGTTCGGCATAATCGACTCCGGGTACTCTGACGAAGAGTACAAGAGCATGAAGAATGTCCTTGGCGTGCTCTTCAAGGAACACGAAGGATCATTCCTCCAGGGAGTACTGACTGCGCTTACCACTAAGGTAAACAAGGTTGGCTTCGTTGGCGGCATGGATTTCCCTGTTATCGAGCGGTTTGAGGCTGGTTTCAAGGCCGGCGTCTGGACGATCAACCCCAAGATCGAGATCTTCGT
>DAOPWT010000261.1:0-2011 GCA_035351775.1 Bacillota bacterium
CGGATTCCTGCCTCCATGATCTCGCATGTGCATTATACCTTGTGCCCGAACTCACGGTAAACAGCCCGCACAGCGTAGCGCTCCGGTCATTTGGGACCGAGGTTCTTCTCGGGTCTCCCAGACGAAACCTACGATCTCGTCAGTAGTGATCCCCAAATCGATGCCCCACGCGTCGATCTGAATACGTGTGTACCTTTACATAATCACCTCCACCACCTCGATGCCAGTCTCACGGGCGGCGCTGTGTAGGCTACCGGGCTATATGAGTGAGGCAGGCTTTCGATGTTCGTCTGCAGGAGACAGCGCTCCGAGTGCAGAAAACTCTGCCCGAGGAACTGGGAGTGCACGGCGCCGCTAGCACAGCACTTGCCGTGCTGCTGAAGGGAGTCTTGTCATCTATGGAGAGACTCGATCTGCGCAAGCAACTCAAACACCTGTACCAGCCGTCTGCCAAGATGGTGGAGGTCGTGGACGTGCCCGAGCTCAAGTTCGCTATGGTGGACGGCGCTATCGAGCCCGAGTGCGCCCCCGGGAGTTCACCCGCGTTTCAGCAGGCTATAGAGGCGCTTTACGGCATATCCTTCACACTCAAGTTCGCCTCGAAACAGCGGAGCGAAGACCCCATCGACTACACGGTGATGCCTCTTGAGGCGCTGTGGTGGGCTCTAGACGGCCAGTTCGATATATCGCACCCCGGCAACTGGGGCTGGACGGCGATGATAATGCAGCCTGACCACATCACAGACTCCATGTTCGATGAGGGGCTGGCCAAGCTTCGCAAGAAACGGCCAAGCCCTGCTCTCGATGGGCTACGCTTTGGGGCCTTCCACGAAGGGCTGAGCATGCAGATAATGCATATCGGCCCGTACGGTGACGAACCAGCCACTCTGGCCAGGATGGAGGAATTCGCGCGACAGAACAGCTACATGCTTTGCGGCAAGCACCACGAGATATACCTTGGAGATCCGAGGCGCTCGGCTCCGGAGAAGCTCAGGACCATATTGCGTCATCCGATTCAGGCCAGCCGATAGTAGGAAGGAAGGGCTGACAATGCTTGAACTGCCCGAAGCGATCGTTATCGCAGAGCAAGTAGAGACTACCCTAAGGGGCAAGCGCATTAAAAGCGTCCTGGCAAACCAGTCGCCGCATAAGTTCGCATGGTTCTACGGTGATCCAGGCGGCTACAACGGCCTGCTCAGCGGCCAAACCATTGAGGGCGCCATGCCTTGCGGCGGCATGGTGGAGATATGGGCTGGCCCAGCGCGGATTCTTCTCGGGGACGGCGTCAGCCTGCGCTACTTCCCCGCCGGGGAGCGACTACCGTCGAAGCACCAGCTTCTCATCGAGTTCGATGACTCGTCTTCACTCGTCGGTTCTGTGCAGATGTATGGAGGACTGTGGGCGTTTCCCGCCGGCGAATTCGATAACCAGTATTATCTGGCGGCCAAGCAGAAGCCTTCGCCGATAACTGACGAGTTTGACTATGCCCATTTCGGATCCCTGCTGGAAGGCGAGAAGCTTCAATCCCTGTCCGCAAAGGCATTCCTCGCTACCGAGCAGCGCATACCCGGCCTCGGCAACGGGGTCCTACAGGACATCCTGTGGGCTGCCAGGATTCACCCGAAGCGAAAAATGTCGACACTATCTGGCCAGGAACTGCACGGCGTGTTCGCGTCGGTGAAGTCCGTACTCCATGAGATGGCAGCGCGAGGGGGCAGGGATACCGAGCGCGATCTGTATGGCCGCTCCGGAGGTTACAAGACGGTGCTGAGCAGAAACACGGTGGACACACCGTGTCCGGCGTGCGGGACCACCATCAGGAAAGAAGCGTACATGGGCGGGAGCGTGTACTACTGCGGAGGGTGCCAGAGCCTTTAGGCGCTCGGATAGGCTGCGTCTGGGCTTCGTTCTCAGGGTAGTCTCAGCACGGAGCTGATGAGCCTCTGTTTCCGCACGCGTAGACGCTCCACACGATGACTAGTGCAGTATGCACCCAGCATCAACAAGACTA
>DAOPWT010000262.1:0-1998 GCA_035351775.1 Bacillota bacterium
GCTCCATGACGCTACATGTATATTAGGCAGCAGAGGGATTATGCAGAAGTCACACTAGGAAGGGCAAGAGACCTGCCATGGCCAAAAGGTCGAGCTCATTGTGGTCGATGATGGGAAGCACAAGGCTTGCATCGCCTGTCCTGACATACTCCACGTATACCTCGGGGATGAGTCGGCCGGGGATATCCCCGTCCCTAGGACAATCGAGGACCATACTCTGCACAGTGGCGAGTTTGCAGTTGGGCAGAGCGACATGCCACAGGCGTCTGGTAGGCCACAAGAGGTCCACCACCATGGCCTCCAGCTCATCGCATCGCCCATAGTATGCCATGCGGCGGGATATGAACGGCATGTCAAAGGACTTGCCATTGTAGGTCACAACAGCCTTCGCCTGCGCGAGCCTCGCGCGCGCCTCCTCAAGCACGGCCGCCTCTTCATCGTAATCGCGCGCAAAGGCCTGAACCAGACGGAGTTCGCACGCCGACTCCGGGAGCAGCATACCTATCATGAAAAGCGGACAAGTGGACACCAGCCCCGTGGTCTCGATATCCACAAACACGACGTCACCCGGGCCGCACAGACTCAGCAGCTCAACATCGCGCACCCCCAGTCGCGCCAGTTCGCGACCATCGCCTCGATCGAGCGCCTCAACTACCGGACGCGCCAGGTCTGCCCAACGAGGGTGGCCCAGAAGGTCGTACAGGGTATCGTACCCCTCTGCCCGCAGCCGAGCCTCTGTCACAGGGCCAATGCCATACACCAGCTGAAGGTTGCTTGAGATGCACGATCCGTCAAGCGACTTCCCGTCCCAGACACTGCCGAGATCGGCGGGAACGGCCTTCTCTATGACGATGCACTCGCCGTAGGCGTTTTCTACGGGCGTTCCACGAGGAAACTCCGAAACGGGCAACGCAGCTCGACCTCCTACAGCGTGTAACGGACCTTGTAGAGAACTTCAGTCCGCGCCCCTGCCGCCACCGTCAGGTTGAAACGCGCAAACCCGCCCGACGTGCGCGTTGCCGCAGCCGGAGTGCTCTGGAGGATGGCCCACTCCCCCGGAAACTCCTCCAGAATCACCACATCAGCCTGTATTGGGCCCGAGTTGGTTATGCGAATCTGGTATGCTTCCTCCCACGAACTGGTGCCTATCTTCTTCTGGTCGGTACGGGCCTTTTCCGCGCGCAGCGACGGCGCGCTGCCCAGGCAGACCATTACGGACCCTGCAGAGCGGATAGGCGCAAGAGCGTCCTCGCCGATAGAATGGGCAATCCCGTCCGCAGAGTGCGTATACACCGTCACCCGTCCGGCGGGCAATGGCAGAGGCAGGTCAAGCGGCGATACAGTCATGTCCAGCGCCAGGAGGACGCGGGGTTCATCACGGCGGCTAGCCGTCGGTTCGGGCAGAGTGATCCCGATTCGGTCAACCAGGTACACCATGCGGGCAGGGACTCGGGCTGCACTCGCAGCTTGGAGGTAGTAATCGGCTCCGTCTCGCAGAGTGCTCGGGCAACTTACACTGACCGCCGTGACTCCGAGGCCAACTGCCCCGCGCGCGTCAACCTTGCCTGCGAGCACATTGGAGTGCCCCGCCACCAAAGTCATGCTTGGCGAAGCCAGTGACGCCCCACACTTGTTGCTCAAGCAGTACCATGCGGAAAGACTGGCCTCATCTAGGCGACCATCCAGCACAGCGACGTATGAAGCGCTCCACGAAAGACCGGTAAACGTATATGTCAGCCTGAGGGACACGGGACCAGGAGCCTCCGGAACCACCGTGAACACGAGAGACCGCGCGGCGGAATCGAACATCTTAGACTCCACCATCACGCGGTTGCCTAAAGACGCCAATTCCACGCTTCGAGGGTCCACCGTGGCCGGCAACCCGCCCACGACCAGGCGGTTCGGACCGGGCTGAAGCTGAGCCTGGATCGTCCTAGTTCCAACTGCGTGACCTGATTCATAGACTACCAGAACGTCCGATACGGGGACTTCGTCAGC
>DAOPWT010000263.1:0-1941 GCA_035351775.1 Bacillota bacterium
GGCAAGCAAGCGGGGGCGACCGGTGTCACGGTCGTCCTCTACTGAACAAGGTCATAAGTTGCGCAAGGTTATCAGTTCCATGAGAGGACTGGTGCGGGTTTGAACGTCAGGGTGATAGTCCACGGGCATGCGCTGGAGTACTTCCCCGATCCGCGCGAGGAGTTCGACTTCGAGTTCGAGCCGGGCGATACCGTTGCCGACATGCTTGCCAAACTCGGCATCCAGACCGAGCTGGTGATGCGGGTCGTGGTCGCCGGCAGACCGGCCACAAAGTCGCACGTCCTCATCGACGGTGAGACTATCATCCTGTTCACGCCTGTTGCAGGGGGATAGGCGGTTTGCACTTGTGAATCCTCCATTGTCACTGTGTCGGAAACGAGCGAATCTCCTCACGCGTGTGGGGGTGAACCGGCGGTGTTCGAGATGTTGGGCCAGTCGTACCTCTCAGAAGCGGCCGCGGTGATCGGAAGAATTGCCGCCACTCAAGCCACGGCCATACAGAAGGCTGCTGACGTGATTGCATGCTCTCTGGCACGCGGGGGCTTGCTGTACCTGTTCGGAACAGGGCATTCAGCGTCAGTTGCGGTGGAGCCATACCACCGTGCAGGAGGCTTGGTGCCCATCCGGCCCATCGTGGAACCGGCTATGACTCTCCACGATTCGCCTGCTAAGGCCACCGCTCTGGAGCGCCTTGAAGGATACGCAAAGATCCTGATCGACAACTCGGGGATGAAGTGCGGCGATGTGCTCATTGTCATCTCCAACTCTGGAATCAATGCTGTTCCCGTGGAGATGGCGCTCGGCTCAGGGGCGATCGGTGTCACCGTGATAGCGATCACATCGATGAAGCACAGTGCAGCACAGTCGTCGCGTCACGCCAGCGGCAGGCGGCTATTCGAGGTAGCCGACATCGTAATCGATAACTGCGGCATGCCTGGAGACGCCGCAATAGAGACACCTGCATGCCCGGTCAGGGTCGGCCCTACATCAACACTCGGCGGCATCGCCATCGTCAACGCGATATCCGCAGAGGTAGTGGGCAAGCTGCATGAGATGGGCATCGAACCCCCTGTGATGGTCAGCTCCAACAGTGCGGGCGGCGACGCACACGGCGCCCGATGGGAGAAGGCATTCGCCGATTCCGGGGCCGCGAGGACGGTGCTTCGCAAATAGTCGGTCTCGGCTTGAGTCACGTGCCGTGTGCGGGGTTAGCTATGCGCCCGGTTTCGCGGTATACGCGCCGTACGCTGCTGGTTCGCAGTGAAACAGCCATCTGCCTGGCCTTTTGATATGCGTTCATTTTCTGAACGGGTTTTCCCATATGTGTCGCGATTCCGGACGATGGTTGATGCATAACGCGACGCATATCCGCACAAAGGCCGGAGATGGAGTAATATGGTAGCCACCCCGGCAGGCAGTGGGGAGATATGGCTGCTAAATGGGCCATGATACCAGGATGTGCCACTTTGCCCTAGCCTAAACGGGAAAATTTGCTGTTCCCGCTCCGCCTCGGGCGCCTTATACACTTATACGTTCCGATATGCACCAACCATTGTTCGATTTCTCGACGCATCGCCCGAAATGTGTTCAGAAAAGCGACACCTAGATTTTACCAGCCACCCCCCGCGGCCCACTGCCACGCCTTCCCCGCTTCGAGGCAGATGTAGACCTCTTGACTCCCGCGGCGATATTCGCGAGGCTATCCAACGTGTCCGCTTCTATACCGCTGGGATGGACTACAAGGCATTCGCCGCGGACACGAATGCGCCCCGGCGCGGAGCAGGCATCAAGCAAGCCAACTCCCGCGACCGGGGTGCGTTGTTCGGGTCGCGCTTCATATAGTTCCGTGCGTTCGGCCTCACGCAGCGGTGACGTCTACTTGAGGAACTTCCCGTCGCGCTGCACTGCGCGCCCGTCTACCTGGATTTCGCCGCCGCGGCG
>DAOPWT010000264.1:0-1938 GCA_035351775.1 Bacillota bacterium
GATCGCGCTGCACTGCGCAGCACTGTTCCAGATCGACGCCCACCGGAGCGTTCCGATCGATCGTAGCCAGATGCTTGCTGGCCCTGGCCTGTTCGGCATTTTCCAGCAGCGCGTTCCTAAGCCTCTCCTGCTTGATGGAATGGGCACCGGACAGCACGTCTTCGACTGTGCCGATCTCCGAAACCAGTCGCATCGCGGTCTTCTCGCCCACCCCCGGCACGCCCGGGATGTTGTCCGACACATCCCCCATCAGTCCTTTGAAATCCGGTATGAGCTCGGGCCCGAACCCGTACCTCGCCCGCACTTCTTCGGGCCCATATTCCTCAAATTCGGATATGCCGCGCCTCGTGAGCACCACCCGCACCTGGTCAGAAGCCAGCTGCAGAGCGTCACGGTCGCCGGTGACTATGATCGCCTCATCCCCGGCCTCCTCCGCCATGCGCGACAAGGTGCCGATGACATCGTCGGCCTCAAAACCGTCGAGCTCGACTACGGCAAAGCCGAAAGCCCTGGCCGCTTCGCGAACTATCGGGATCTGGACCCGTAGCGATTCGTCCATCGGCTTCCTGGTGGCCTTGTATGCCTCATACGCCTCATGCCTGAAGGTGGGCGACGGCCTGTCGAAGGCGCAGATCCCCACGTCCGGCTGCTCCTGCTCCAGAAGCTTCACCATCATGTTGCAGAACCCCAGCACCGCGTTGGTAGGCGTGCCGTCGGCTCTGGAAAGCGTGGGAGGCAGGGCGTGAAAAGCCCTGTGGGCCAGGCTGTGGCCGTCTATGATAAGGATCTTGCGCGCCTTTCGTTCCGACAAATCCGCTCTCCCTTTCTGCTCCAGGCTACTCCTGTCGTCCTTGTACCTATCTGATTTTCCACACGAGCGCCGGCAATCCCTCCTCCCTCCTATGGTTCCACCACTTGCTTGAAGGAAACCCCATGTGTATGGCGAAACGCACCATACGCATGCCAAACTGCGATGAAGGGAGTTATGACAATGGCTTTGACTGCAGCTTCGAGGAAGCTGATCATGGCGCTCGCGCTCGCCGCGGCCCTGATACTGGGCATCGCAGTGGGCCCATCTGCGTCTGCCCGAGCGGCCGTGTCCGATATCTCCGGGCACTGGGCCGAATCGGCCATATCCACACTGGTCAAGATGGGCGTAGTCCAGGGTTACCCCGATGGCTCATTCCGCCCAGAGGGCCTTGTGAACCGGGCAGAGTTCGCCAAGATCGTGGCGCGCGCCTTCGGGTACGCACCCACCGTCGATACACGTTTCCGGGATATGGACGGCCACTGGGCTGAGCCTTTCGTGTCGGCCCTAGATGCATCGGAGATAGTCACGGGCTATCCTGACGGCTCATTCCGGCCCGCCCAGAACGTATCTAGGGCAGAGATGGTGGCCATCCTCGCGCGCGTGGCTCAGCTGGGCAAGGTGGGCGAGGCCGACGCCACGGCCTGGAACCCAAGTTTTCGCGATGTGGATTCGACTCACTGGGCATACAGATACGTGGAAGTAGCCCGCCGCCTTGACATCATCCCGCTCCATTTCGGACTGGTATTCGAGCCCGACCGCGCGGCCACCAGGGCTGAAACTGCGCACATGGTCAACGCGCTGGCTCAGGCGCAGTTTGCACGGGGGACCGTCAGCGGCGTCAGCAAGACGACTGAGACCATCAATATCAAGAACGCGGCCGGGACCGACCAGGTAGTGCAAATCGATCCGGATACCGTAATATACAGGAACGGCGTTGTTTCGGATCTGGAGTCGGTACGTTCCAAGGACTCTGTGTACGCAGTCGGAACCAGCTACGGCGCAGCACGTTTCGTGTTGGCTGAGGGTCAGGTCACCCGGGAGGACATCACCAAGAAGGTGAGCGCCATTACCCGGGGCGTCATCACGCCCGAGCAGGTGGACGCCATATCCCGCGGCAAGTGGGACGA
>DAOPWT010000265.1:0-1937 GCA_035351775.1 Bacillota bacterium
GATCTGGTGGAGAAAGGCCTTGAGGATCCTGACTGGGAGGGCCTGATCTACGTGATGGGCTGGCATGACCTACCCCACTTCGTTCCGCTCTTCGTAGGCAAGACTGAACGTCGAGGCATCCGCCGTCAGGTCAGCGAGAACATCCGGAGTATTCGCACGAACACGAGCGCTTTCGCAAGATGGGGCGACAACATCGACTACCACATCGGGGATCTCAGCCATGCCTTGTTCCGTTTCAAGGCATATCGCGAGCCCAAGAAGCCCTATGAGCGATGGGCCGCAACGCTATTTGAGACGCCGGGGTCCACTCATCTCGTGCAGCCGGTCTTCTTGTATGCCGCACCCTGGTACACCTATAGCACGGGCCCGTCTGGCAGTGTGTGCTCGGTGAAACAGGTCACACAAGAACTCATTGACCTGGCTTACATGCGGTTCCCGGCAACCCTTCTGAATGCGCACAGACGATAGCTATTTCGCAAACCGAAAGCCGCCCGCGTTGCTCCACGCAGGAGAACGCGGGCGCGCGCAGTGTCGGCTGGGGCATGTACGGCGTCGGCGCCTTGGGATTGCCCCCGGCCCAGCCCTACCTCCCCGCCTCGATCACATACACCGGTGTATCCAGTACGACATCGGCGCCGAGGATGCGATACACGATCTCTCCGTAGACGGCCGTGAAGCCTTCCGGGGGTCTGCTAATGGTGATGGTCTGGTTGCTGCCTGGCCCTGCGGCCTGATACTCCCAACGGGCCTCGCGGAAGTCAGGGGTAGTGTCCTGCGCTTGCCATAGGTTCACTGCGACCGATGGTGTAGCTGATTTCACTGTGAGCGTGACCGAATCCTGACCTTCGCTGAAGGTTGTGTGAACGGGCCGCAAAGACAGTGAGCCCACTGCGTGCAGGTATAACCCGCCCAGGGTCGTCAGAACGCGTTCGTAGTTTGCCAGGCCATGGCCGGCATTGGGGTCGATGTGCAGCCATGTATCGCCGGGAAGGTCATGTATGTAAAGCTGCATGGCGTCTACAGGCCAATATGGGTCGTTGGAACCACGGATGATCAACTTAGGGAGGTTGTAGCGGTCTTTGTAGAAGTACGGATCGACCATGTCGGCAAGTACGCGCCCTTGGGCTGTTTGGAGCATAGCCTGCAACCCGCGGTCGGTGTAGTCGCTGATCATTTCGCTGTATGCTCCGAACCGCCTCTCTTGGTGCGCCATCTGCTCGGCCAGCGACAGGTTGTCGTAGGCGATAGGCGCGATGGCCCTCACGCGCTGGTCTACAGCTGCTGCCAGCCAGGTCGTCCAGCCCCGCTTGGAGGCACCGAACACTACAAACCCGTCCGTCGACCATCTTAGGTCGCGGGCGGCGAACTCCGATATCGCATCCATGGCCCGCACGGCGCCCTTCACCATGGGAAACAGCAGGGGCCAGGTAGCATCCCCAGTCTCAAGGAACTTGGCGAAGGTGTAGGAGACCAGAGCATCCTCGCGCAGGCCGCCGTAGAGCGGCTGGTTGGGTATGTCGTACAGAATGGCCACGGGCGCACAGAGCAGTCTGGCCAGCATGCCCAGGAAGACTTGCTCCTCGGGGTCAGACTCGCTCCCCGTGATGTACATGAGGACTGCTTTGCGCTGGGGGCCCCCTGAAGGCACGGCCACCAAGAGACGGTGTTGCCATAGGATCCCTTGCCACGTCTGCGAGGCGAGGTCGAGTTGATAGAGAGTCACGCCCCCCGACAGCGGGGATTTGCCCGCCATGCTCCATGAGTATGAGGAGTCTGGAATTGCGATGTAGTCGTCGAGAGCTGTGGCGCGGGCGGGTGCTGCAGCGGCAGCGACGGCGGCAATGGTGACCAGCAGGGCCACGATGGGCATGATGGACTGCGCGAGTCGGCTCTTCAGCTTCCCTAGCATCCCTAGCATACAAGTCTACCTCCATTCA
>DAOPWT010000266.1:0-1934 GCA_035351775.1 Bacillota bacterium
GTTCAGAAGGGATTTCTGAAAACGCGGCGAACACTATCGCAGTTACACAGCCCAAAACCCCGATCCGGTCAGGGCGGCCGAGACGGGTGACGGGCTTATACTGCGAAGGAGGCCGCCGTATGTCTTCGAAGCTCACTGTTGCGCTTGCGGTGTTGCTCACAGTGTGCGTCGGACTGACGTACATTGGTGGGCGGATGAGGCGCGCGGCTCTTGAGCGTGAGACAGCGCAGTTGCTCGAGGAGTGTAGGGGGTGGGAGCTTAGGCTTGATGAGCTCAGGAAGGAGATCGACGCGGCCGGCACCGATGAGTACGTGGAAAGGGCCGCTCGAGAAAAACTTGGCCTTGTCAAGCCGGGGGAGACTCTCTTCATAGTCACTCAGCCCGATGCGAGCGGGTTCGTCCCAGTGCAGAAGCGCCCGGGGAAAACCATAGAGATCAACGACTGAAACTGGGTTGCAAATCGTGTTCCAATCGTGTTCCATTGATTGACACTACACCAAGCGCTCGTGTATAATGAGAACAACACTGGTCGGGGTGAAATCCCGGATCATTAAAACAGGAGGATCTGTCTTAGCATGTCGCCAATTGAGGTCGGCTCAGTTTTGGAAGGCCGCGTCACAGGAATCACCAGATTCGGGGCGTTCATCGATATTGGTGAAGGGAGGACGGGCCTTGTCCACATTTCTGAGATAGCCGACGCTTTTGTTCATGATGTCAATGACTACCTGAAGCAAAATGACGTAGTAAGAGTTAAGGTCATAGCCGTTGAAAGCGGTAAAGTCGGGCTTTCAATTAAGCAGGCGGATCCCAACTACCTAGCTCAGAGGGCTCGCCGCGACCGGGCGTATCAGCAGTCCTTTGAAGACAAACTCACCAAGTTCCTGAAAGACAGCGAAGAACGCCATCAGGACCTCAAGCGCAACCAGGATTCCAAGCGTGGAGGCAGAGGAACCCGTCTTTCCAGAATGGTGTGAGAACTGGCATCGATATGGTCGCAGCACTCCCTGAGACGGAGTGCTTTTCTATTGGCTGCGACTGTGGAGCGACAAGACAGGAGGAAGGGGAGGACTGCTCGGATGATCAGCAGAGCGTGGGATCGGGCTGAGGCTATCGACCTGGCAGTAGCCGCGAGGCAGCTGGGCAGGCCTCTTGCGGGCAGGGTTATAGCCGTGGCTAAGCGCTGTTCATATGGGCAACCGCAGGTGCTGGTCACCTACCCATTGCTGGAGGCCACGGAGCACAACACGGCGGAGCATGCTGGCGACGCCGGGCCATGCTGTGAACCGACCCCTGGCGTTGCGCCGAGATGCGCCCCGTTCCCCACAGTCTTCTGGCTTACGTGCCCCCATCTGCGGAGCGCGGTGGCAACTCTTGAAAGCCGAGGCATGATAGAGGACGTTCGGTGCAGGATACGCGAGGATGCGGAGTTCAGGCAGGAGTACGAAGACGCCAATACCAGATACGCTTCGCAACGAATGGGGTTGCTGGATGCCGCGGATCGGGCTGGACTGCACATTGACGCGCAGAAGGACGGACCGGGCGCGGGTATGCTGCGCGTGATTGAGGAATCTGGGGTGGGCGGCGCTGCGGACTGGACGGGTGTGAAATGCCTGCATATGAATGTAGCCGACTTCATGGCCGGCAATGCCAACCCAGTAGGAGAGCTGTGCGTGCGGCAACTGACCGAGGGTGGCTCAGGGCCCGGACTCGAGTGTTCCGATGGTCGGTGCGTGCCGGAGAGGGGTCGAGGGGCCGAGACGGTAGGTCCGGGAACTCGCCGGCGTTGAGCTTCGGAGAGTGCCATTACACGTGTGTTCCCGACGGGTGCGTAGCGTGGTCGGTTGTGAGGTGGTATACTCTTGACAGATACAGTGCATCGATGCCGGAGTGGCGGAATGGCAGACGCAGGGGACTTAAAATCCTTTGCTCGATGA
>DAOPWT010000267.1:0-1925 GCA_035351775.1 Bacillota bacterium
TCGGCCACGCCTTCGGTGCCCGCGAGAGCCTTCGCCAGTTCATCTTGGGCTTCACCCTCTGCCCACACGTAGAGCACGCCGCCATCGAGTGTCGCAGTGATCTCGCTTCCGGTTGACTCGGCGACCTCGTCAATGATGTCAAGCACGGTGATGCCCTTATCGACTTGCGTCATGCCGTGGTCGGCGGTTACGATCAAGCACCAGTTGCCGGCGCGAGTGGCTTCGAGCGTCGCAGCCAGGTCTTCAAGCCCCTGGCTCATGGCGGCAATCGCCGCGGCAGTCTCCTCTGCTGGAGCAGGACCGTATCTGTGTCCGCACTTGTCGGGGCTTCCCAAGTTGACGCCGATGAGTGCCGGAGCGCAGCTACTCTCCAGATAGGCGCGAACCGTGCCGAGCACCCACAGATCCAGCTCGACGTGCCACCCGGCGAAGTCCGCATACTGCTCGGACTCATCGGGCGGAGGCCCTGCTGCGCTCAGGATCCAGTCGGGTACTTCATCAGCGCCCGCCGACACATCGGCCGCCCCCGACAGCATCAGTCGCACATTCTTCTTGGCGGACATCATGGCAGTGCCGTAGCCTGCCGCGCGCGCGGCCTCGAACAACGTTGGCCTCTCTAGCACGCGTGGAGAGCTGAACCTGCCGGGCGACCCATCGGCCAGCAGATATTCCTTTCCGGTCACGCCGTTTTCCTCTGGATATGAGCCGGTGAATATGGCAGCGTGCCCGGCCGCAGTTGACGACGGGAAGACCGTCCGCACCACTGTCGACAGGCAGTCGCAGCCGCGCCGTGCCGCTCCCAAGAAAGCCTCATCCGGCAGAAGATCCAGCGAGCCCACCGGGCATCCGTCCAACACTACTACTACTACCGTCGGCCCCAGCTGCGTCGGACTGGCATGGGCCGGGTCGGCGGCGGGGGCGCTGGATGCCAGCACCAGCGCCGCCTGACCCAGCACAATCAGCGCAACTAGGAACAGCGGCAGCGCCCGTAAGCGCCGCACCATTACTTCACCTTCACTTCAAGAGTGACGACGAACCAGTTCCAGTCGTCTTTGGGGTACATCTTCTCGATCTCAGGATAGGTTGTGTAGGGGAATACCAGCTTGACCGGCCCGCCCAGCCCTGATCCGATAGCCTTGCCCCCGTCCTGAGTCGCGAGCATGATAGGGTACTTGTCTACGTCCTCGGGCTTGATGGTCACCTTCTTGCCGTCCTTCGCGATCACGATGACCTCGGCTACGTCCTTGGACGCGCCCGCGAACTTAAGGATATCGGCGATGGTGACTCCGGTGTACTTCTTCTTGCCGAGCCATGGGTCGGTGCCCTCGTAGAGCTTGGTGCCGATGCCCTCAAGCATCGCCATGTCAAGCTCGAGTCCTTTGTCCGAGTTGGTCTCAGCTATTCCGCCCGTTACGGTCAGAACCACTTTGCCCGTGGGTTTGGCAGCCGCCAGGCAGTACACTGAGCCTGCCAGCGCCAGAATTGCACACAGCCCGATTATCAGTCCGAGTCTACGCATTCTATGTACCTCCTTGCAGTTCATGGTGGCTAACTGAACGCTAGATAGTAGTGGAATCGGGTCTTCCCGGAATCTGCTCCGCCGCCAGACCACCTCCTCTGCCGCTTCGGATTGCGATCCCCTCCCTTACCAACAACGCGCCGCCAACCGCCACAAGCCCCGCCGCCAGGTAGAATGGTGTGCTTCTTGAGCGAGCGTACATCGCACCGCCCATGTACGGGCCGAAGATCGATACCGTCGACATCGCCAGGCTAAACAGAGCAAACGCCTTGCCGTCTGCGCGCTCGCCCAGTATCTCGCCCACCCCGGCATACACCACACCCTGCCCTGCCATGAAGCCTCCCAGCAGAAACAGGCATACCAAAGTGACAGCCGCCGACGGGACCAACACGAAACAGAGCAGCGA
>DAOPWT010000268.1:0-1863 GCA_035351775.1 Bacillota bacterium
TGCTATAATTCTATTACAATCGCCAGTGATTCTTCCTGGCGGACGCCGGGGGGTGTAGAGATGGAAATTGAGGATAGGCCCGAACTGGGATCGATCAAGATAGCCAACGAGGTGGTTGCGGTCATTGCCGGCCTGGCCGCGTCGGAGGTGGATGGCGTTGCCGGAATGTCTGGCGGCATCACCGAGGGATGGAGCGAGCTGTGGGGCAAGAAGAACTTGGCTCGTGGAGTCAAGGTCGAGGTGGGCGAGAAAGAGGCCGCCGTCGATCTGAACGTGGTTGTGAAATACGGCGCAGTGATCCCCGAGGTCTGCACATCGGTGCAGCAGAATGTGAAGAGGGCCATAGAGATAATGACAGGGCTCGATGTGGTCGAAGTCAACGTGCATGTCACGAATGTTTTGGTCGATGAGAAGGAACCGTCTACAGAGGCGCGCGTGCGCTAGCTTGCGCAGGGCGTCCGCACTACGGAGGTGGCGGGATTGAAGGCCCTTGATAGGGTTGTGCTGGTTGTTGCAGCGGCATCCATAGTTGTGCTGAATGCAGTAGTGCTGGCGTCGGTCGCTGGCCCGGGTTTTCCGAATGGCTTTGCCATGGATTTCTTCGGAGCCGTGTCTGAACACAAGCTCGCGACGGCGGCTGTGGCGGCGCTGATGCTCCTGGTCGTACTGTACCTGGTATCGGCTGTGCTCAGAGGCGACGAAGAGCCCACGCCCATAGTGGTCAACACTGCCCTGGGCGATGTGCGCATCTCCATGTCGGCAATCGAGGCCATAGTGCGCAGGGCTGCTCGTCAAGTCACCGGCATCAGGGAAGTGGACGCCGAGGCGACAGGGGATGCGGAAGGGCTCTCGGTGTTCACGAAGATCCAGGTATATCCGGATGTCAGCATTCCGGACGTATGCGAACGCCTCGAGAACGAGCTCTCGACGGTATTCACTGCAATGGTGGGCCTTCCGGTCAAGTCTGTACATACCGTCGTTCGCGGCGTGGCGCATGAGCGCAGCAAGCCCAGGGCGTAGCCGTCACAGCTGCTGTTGCTCCTGGGATCGGCGAGGTCGTAGAGGTCGTCGAGTGTGGAGGAGTGGGCTGTATGCCGTGGTTTGGGAACAGCAGGTGGAGTGTACCCGAGGAGCATTCGGGTGAAGTTATCGGCGCAATCGCCGGCGGCATCTTCGGGCTGCTTGTCATCATTGCCGGTTTCTGGCGGGCGCTGGTGTTCGGTGTATTTGTGGTTGCGGGATTCGTGCTAGGCAGGTACGTAGACGATCACGACAGCCTCAAGGCCGCCATTGCCAGGCGGTTTGGGAGGCCGCGCTACTAGGCTTTGCAGAGGCAGTAAGACGGGAGTGGTTGGCGCATGCGCGCTGAGCGTAGGCGGGCGAGGGAAGCCGCCATGAGAGCTCTTTATCAGGTAGACTTGTCCGGCTGCGCGACAGAGTGGGCATTGCGGTGCGCACTCGAGCAATCGCAGGACCTCGAACTGTCCGAGCAAGGTAGGTCTTTCGCCGGCCAACTCGTGCGCGGATCGTGCGAGCACAAGCAGGAGATCGACAAGGTCCTGGCGGAGGTCGCTCACGACTGGTCTGTGAGCCGCATGTCGCCCACAGACAGGAACATTATGCGGATCGCAGTATATGAGATGCTGTATCTTGATGACGTGCCCGTGGCCAGCTCGATAGATGAGGCAGTGGAGATAGCCAAGGTCTACGGAAGCGCCGATTCTCCTCGATTCGTCAACGGAATCCTGGGCTCGCTGGCCGAAAGGCGCAAGCGACAGGCCGCGAGCGGCCCAGAACAAGGAGGCAGTGACACTGCGCGCTGACCTGTGCAGCCTGGGGCTGGATACTAGCTGCTATACAACA
>DAOPWT010000269.1:0-1861 GCA_035351775.1 Bacillota bacterium
CCATCGAGACCACGTTCCATGACTTCGACCTAGATTTCTCTGATGAGATTCTCACGAGATATCGAGCAGTGAATGATGCACTCTGGAAAGAGCTTGAGAAGGGAAATATCACCTCTGCGGACCTGCGCGTGGAGCGTTTTCGCCGTCTGCTTGCTGAGATCCCGGGGACGATGCAGGGGATCGGTTCTTCACCTGACGCCGCCGCTCTGAGCGGGCGTTATCTGCAGCACCTAGCCGCGGGCTCCTACCTGGTCGACGGAGCCGAGGATATCTGCAGGTACATGGCCGAAAGATGCGACCTAGCGATCCTGACCAATGGAATTGCTGAAGTTCAGCGTTCACGGCTCAGCAGGTCCGCGCTGCATGATGTAATACCGCACATCATCATTTCCGAAGAGGTCGGACTGAGCAAGCCCGATCCGAGGATCTTTGAATATGCCATGGATATGTTGGGGCGCCCAAGACGTGACACGGTCCTGATGGTGGGCGACTCTTTGAGTTCAGATATCCGAGGCGGCGTCAACGCCGGAATCCACACCTGCTGGTACAACCCTCATGGTGCGACTTGCTGCGAGGATTTCGCCCCAACGTATGAGATCCGAGCACTTGAGGAACTTCGCCTGCTTGTCTAGCACTCGGCTACATGGCGTGGTCAACCCACGTGGTGACCCCACGTGGTTACTCCGTGTGGTCACCCCGCGTGGTTACTCTGGCCTGACGTTGTGCATGCAAGCGCCTCATGGCGCGCAGCGCTGCAGGAAATCGATGTTCCAAGACGAACACGCACGGCAGTACGGTAGATGGGGGCGGTTCTATGCGAGATACAGGTCAGAAGCTGCGCATTACGATCATTGACGGACAGGGCGGTGGTATTGGTAAGCAGTTAGTCTCCGCTATCAGGGCGAACTGCGCCGAGGCCATCATCACAGCAGTCGGGACAAACAGCATTGCCACTTCCGCCATGCTGAAAGCCGGCGCCGACAATGCCGCAACGGGCGAAAACGCTGTGGTTGTGGCGTGCAGAAACGCCGATTTCGTCATCGGGCCTATCGGCATAGTGATCGCTGATTCGCTCTGTGGAGAGATCACACCGGCGATGGCCGTGGCTGTAGGGCAGAGCCAGGCGAGAAGAATTCTGATACCGGTGAATCACTGTGACAATGTTGTGGTCGGCGTGCCGGATCTGTCAGTCGGCAGGCTGATTCAGTGTGTGGTTGAATCGCTTAAGGGTGATTCCTGACCGAGTTCACTATTCATCCTCGCGTCATTCAGCTTGGGTCGTCCTATCTGGCATATCGCCGGCCCGCCAGTCTTGTTCAGCAGGGGTAGCGGTGGCCGGGATCCGGCAGAATAAGGCAGGTCGGCACCGCGTGGGCGCGGGTCCGGCTGAGAGATAACGGGAGTGTGGCTTGACATGAAGGATTACTCTGACGGGGCTGCGCAGGACATAAAGGACAGAGTCTCAGCCTGGATGGACGAGTTTGAGGAGAGCCAGGAATACTTGAGTCTCTCGGCTGACCAGAAGGAGGAGAGCTCGTTCGCCATAGGCGTGTTCGCCGATCTGATGTACGGCTATCACCTGGAGACTCCGGAGGAATGGAGTGAAGGCGCGCTTAGAGATTGCTGCCTCGCCTTGCTTCCCAGAAAAGTGCTGGCAGGGCCCGAGTTCTATGGAGCAGTTGAACCTGTGCTTACGACTTTCTTTGCCTTTCTCCAGCGAACAGGCCGCATCAACAACGCTGCGGAGCTTACGAATGAGCTCAAGCAGGTTGCCGGCACAATGATCGAGGACGCAGAGGACCCTGAGAGCTGGGGATGGGCAGAGGCGCTTTTGGGCCAGGCGGTCGAAGACGGTGTTGAT
>DAOPWT010000270.1:0-1840 GCA_035351775.1 Bacillota bacterium
TGCAGGAGATTGTGAAACTCACCGAGGATTTCGCGAAGTCCCGTCCGGGGCTGTCTTTTGAGATACTCAACTACGGCGTGGAGGATCTCAGGCAGAACTTCCAATCGGCGGCTTTCGCCGGCGCAGGGCCGGATCTTCTATGGACTGTGTCGGACCACGCGGGTCCGTTCGTTGCGATGAAGCTGATCAGGCCAGTAGACGAGGTCTTCGGGAAGAGCTTCCTCAGCGGCTTCGCCAGGCCTGGCCTGGAGGCTGTGGAGCTCGACGGCAAGACCTGGGGTGTGCCGATCAGTGTGGGCAACCACTTGATGTTGCTCTACAACAAGAAGCTCATTGCCGCTGCGCCCAAGAACACTGATGAGCTGATCAAGGTGGCAAAGGAGATCACCCGCGACCTCAACAAGGACGGCATGCCCGACCAGTATGGGCTTGTGTACAACCTGAATGAGCCGTTCTGGCTCGCGCCCTGGCTGGGCGGGTTCGGCGGTTGGCCGCTCGACGGCACGAAGCCTACGCTGAACAATCAGGCGATGGTAGATACCCTGCAGTTCATGTACGACCTCAAGTTCGTCCACAAGATTGTGCCGCTGGAATGTGACTACGACGCAGCCGACTCGCTCTTCAAGGAAGGTAAGGCTGCCATGCTGATCAACGGCGACTGGTCGCTCGCCGGATACCAGACTGACGACGTGAAGAAAAAGGTCGACCTGGGCGTGGCGCGCATTCCGATGGTCAGCAAGACCGGGCGATGGCCGTCCCCGATGACTTCCGGCATATACTTCATGCTGCCTGAATACCTTGAGGGCGACAAACTGCAGATCGCCAAGGAGTTCGTGCAGTACTGCTCGTCACCAGATGTGCAGCTGATGTTCCTCAATAAGTACAAGCGGCTGCCCGCGTTGGCCTCGGCGCTCGACAGCCCGCTGATCAAGGCCGACGCCCTCCTCAGCGGCTCCGCCGACCAGATGGTAGTGGGCAAGCCGATGCCTACAGTGCCTGAGATGAGGGCTGCCTGGGACGCTATTCGACCCAACCAGGAGGCCGTGATGGCCGGCAAGATGGCTCCCAAGGATGCCGCCAAGGCAATGCAGGATGCATGCGAGAAGCTGATTCGCGAGATGACGAAGTAGTTGCCTGGCAGTAAGAGCGTGCGCTGACCTGGATGCGCACTGGTGTTGCGACGGCTCGGGCAGGGATCCTGGCGCTCATGGCCCGGGCCGTCCAGCTCCATATATCCCCGCTCAAACACAGCTTGCCCAAGGCGGCTTGCCCGAGGCGCCCAGCTGTGTCGGAAGTGGTCCTAATGCCGGGGCACGGGTGGTGATTGAGTTGATCCCACTGACCTGGGATATCGTGTCGAGCGGACTTCAGGAGACTATCCGGTTTCTTCTGATGGTGCTGGCGTTCACTGCAGCTCTCGAAGGGCTGGCATATCTGGTTCTGTATCGGATGCTCAAGCATAAGTACGCGTTGCCGATAATGCTGATTCTCCCTGCATTCGTGGCCGTAACGGCGCTTGTCATCTACCCGTTTGGGTTCAACATCTACCTTGCGTTCAGCAATATGAGCATGTACAGGTTCAAGCAATTCTCAGTGGGGCTTTCATACGGGATACAGAACCTTCTGGACGTGTTCAGGCATCCAGTTCTCCAGAACGTCACCTTCATCCAACTGCTTGGGAGGACCGTGGTGTGGACGGTGGTGAACGTATTCTTTCACGTGTTGGGCGGGCTTTTTCTGGCTATCCTGCTGAACCGCCCGATGCGGGGTAAGGCCATATACCGGACCTTGCTTGTGGTCCCATGGGCTATCCCACAAGTCATCGCCGCTCTCGCCTGGA
>DAOPWT010000271.1:0-1829 GCA_035351775.1 Bacillota bacterium
TGCACAAGGAAAACCGAGAGGAAGGATCCTCTTTTGGGGAGAATCCTCATGTGAGGAATGGAACAGGAATTGAATGCCGCTTGGGGAGAGGGAGGCGGTCCGCATCAAGCTGATACATACGTCCGACTGGCACCTGGGGCGGATATTCTACAAGACCCATCTCACTGAGGACCAGGCGTACTTGCTTGATCAGTTCATCGGCATCGTCCGTGACGAGCGCCCCGATGTTGTGTTGATTGCGGGAGATGTATACGACAGGTCAACGCCGCCGGTGGAGGCCGTTGAACTGCTGGATGACACGCTCTCCCGGATCGTGCTGGGGCTTGGGATTCCGACCATTGTGATCGCCGGCAATCACGATTCGCCGGAGCGCCTGAGCTTCGGCTCATCGCTCATGCATAGTAAGGGCCTGCACATAGTCGGATTGCCTGAATCGGGCATCCCCATTGGAATGGCGGACGAATCTGGCTCTGTGTGGTTCGTTCCCATTCCATACGCAGAGCCGGCAGTAGTCCGCGACCGGCTGGGTGCCGGGGAGGCAAAGGACCACGACGCTGCCATGGCCGTTCAGGTCAAGGCCGCGCTGAAGGCGGCTGAGGCGGCGGCGCAGCAGGGCGACCGGGTTGTGGCCGTGGCCCATGCCTACGTCGCTGGAGGTGAACAGTCAGAGTCAGAGCGACCACTTACGCTGGGAGGCACAGGAGCAGTGGACGTTGGGCATTTCGCGCCTTTCAGCTACGTGGCCATGGGGCATCTCCATCGCCCGCAGACCCTTGCCGGCAGCCGGGTGCGGTACTCAGGGTCGCTCATGAAGTACTCATTTGACGAGGCGGACCACGCCAAGTCGGTGACTGTCGTCGACATTTCCGAGGCGGGCGAGGCGGCTGTGAGGACAGTGCTCCTTGCGCCCAGGCGCGATGTTCGGAGGGTGTGTGGGACATTCGAAGAAGTCGTGCGGGGCCCAGCGAGCGGCGTGAATCGCGATGACTACATAATGGCTTGCCTGTCTGATCCGGATCCTGTATGGGATTGCATGAACAGGCTGCGCGAGGTGTATCCCAATATCATGCAGGTGGACTGGAGCGCCGGACTGGGTGGGGCAGGCGGCCCGGAGCGCCTTGCCGGAGCGGGTGTTGATCACCGCAGCCGTACAGAGCTCGAGTTATTCTGCGAGTTCTGGGAACAGGTTACGGGCGAGCCTATGGGCGAGGACGAGACGGCCGCCGTGGTCGCGCTGCTAGAGCAGGTCAAGGCAGGAAGGGAGGCCGCGGCGTCATGAGACCCATACGCCTCGCTATGCAGGCCTTCGGGCCGTACCCAGGGCAGGAGATTGTGGACTTTCGCACCCTAGGCAACCGCCGGTTCTTCCTGATTCACGGGCCCACGGGCTCGGGCAAGACCACTGTGCTCGATGGGATTTGCTATGCCCTGTATGGAAAGTCCAGCGGGGCTGAGCGTGATGTCCGGGAGATGAGGTCGCACCATTCGCCCGATGACCTGCCGACGCAGGTAATACTCGACTTTTCGGTGGGGCGGGAATCGTATCGTGTGTGGCGAAGGCCCGAGCAAGAGATGCCGGGGAGGCGCACTCCGCTCAAGGCAGATGCCGCGCTGTGGCAACGCACGGGCATAGATGACGACTCAGTGGAAGGTTCGGTAATCGCGACAGGTCTCATGCGGGTTACCAACAAGATAGAAGACCTCCTAGGTTTTGAGGCCGACCAGTTCCGCCAGGTAGTCCTGCTTCCGCAAGGGCAGTTCCGAGATGCCCTTACCGCCGACTCCGCCAAGCGCCAGCAGATACTGGAGATTCTGTTCGGCACTGAAGT
>DAOPWT010000272.1:0-1803 GCA_035351775.1 Bacillota bacterium
CCGACCCAGGCGCCGCCTATGCCGTAGTTGCCTGTGGACGGGTACACCAGCGTGTGCTCTCCGGGGGTGATCTCCCCAAGCAGCTGCTTTTCCATTGTCACTGTGTACGTGGCCCCTACCTTGTGCGAACCGGTGGGGAAGTCACGCCCATACAGCGCAATGATGTTGGCGTCAACTCCGGTGAGCTCTTTGGGAAGCACTATGTAGCACGGCTTCCCGTCCGGCCGCTTCCAGGTGATGTTGTAGAGGTTGATCTCATTGAGCGGATCGCCCTCCTTCGCAGCGAGGGCTTTTTCCCGGATCGTGGGATCGATCTTGCCGGGATGAAGCATCTCTTCAAACGTCGGCCCCCATACCATCCTCCGAGACATGCAGTTTCCTCCCATTCATGTAGTACATAGCGCCTACGCATTCGATCATGTAAAGCACGCAGGTTCGGCACCGGGCTACACACGCGCGGAATAGTCGCTGAACCCTCGCATGCCAGATAATCACTGATGCGAGTGGCTTCTCCATTTACTGCCCTTATCCTTCTCAGATCGGCAGTTCGTCGTCGGCGCCGCTGAGCCCGGGAACTTTGACCACCACAGGCATATCCTCCAGGCGGAGGCAGATGCGCGTCCGCCCGTCCTCCCAGGCCTGGCATTCGCTGAAAGCCTCACCCAGGCACACCTGGCCGTGAAGCAGTTCGGCCGCTTCGCATTCATACAAGCAGACTTGGCCGTCTTCGCCGCCCAGGTTAAGGAAGGCAACATACGTCGCTTCGCCTCCGCGCCACACGATCTTAGCCACGCCTTCGCGCAGTTCGGACACGGCAAACCGGGTACACGACCTCTTGATCGCTTTCGATAGCCCCAGGACTCCCCGCATGAAGGACGCAAACCCGGGATCGCCCTCGTCCCAGTGTACCGTATCTTGGCTGAACAAATCGGGGCAGTGACTTAAAGCCATTTCCTGCCCTGCATGCACCAGCGTCGCACCGGGAAGCAGGGAATAGAACACCGTCCAATTGAGCAGGGCGTGCCTGCTGCCCACGACACCCGCGGCGCGTGGGTTATCGTGGTTTTCGATGAACCGCATCTTCACGGCGCCGGCGGGATAAAGAGTCTCCTGTACATAGAGGTGGTTGAGGTAGTCGCCGAGCGGCCTTGCGCCTTGCATGGCTCCCCCGAGATAATCGTATCCATCGTAGTCGTAAGTCAGGTCGAAGGCCGTGTGCAGCTCAGGATCGGCATGGCTGACGAACCCCTCATCGCGAAGGATCTTTGTGAAGGACTTGTCCACACTCTCGGCAAGCCATATCAGCTCCCTGGGCTGTGCCTGCGCCAGCTGCTCACGCGCGGTAACCCAGAAGGCCAGCGGCACCAGGGACGCAACATCACAGCGGAACCCGTCCACGCCGCAGTCGACCCATTTCCTCAAGGTGGCGATTTGGTAGTCCCAGAGATCCCTATGACTGTAGTCCAGGTCATACACGTCTGACCAATCGCCGACCTTGCGTGCGGCATTGCCGTGCGCATCGCGCATGAACCACTCGGGATGTTCGCGGAGAAGAACACTATCGCGGGACGTGTGATTGTAGACCACATCGATCATGACCTTCATCCCAAGAGCATGCGCTTTGTCGATCAGCATCCGGAAACCGCGTTCACCGCCCAGTTCGGGGTGGATCGCCCGATAGTCGCTGATAGCATATGGACTGCCGAGGGGGCCCTTGCGCCCGACGACGCCTATTGGATGAATGGGCATCAGCCACAGAATGTCAGTGTGCAATCCGGCTATCCGCTCAAGGTCCTGATAGAC
>DAOPWT010000273.1:0-1773 GCA_035351775.1 Bacillota bacterium
GGATTCCCACATTGACCTTCCTCATGTCCCTCACAGCCGCGAAAGACTGAACCGGGTAGAGCTGGCGCCTTTCAAGGCCGCCATCGCGGCGGGGGTAGGGGCGATAATGACCGCCCACGTCACGTTTCCCGCCATCGAGCCCGAGCCGCTTCTGCCTGCAACGATGTCGCAGAGAGTCCTTCAGGGCCTGCTCCGGGAGGAGCTCGGGTTCAAGGGCCTTATCATCACCGACGATCTTTTCATGGGCGCCATATCAAAGTCATATGGCCTCGCCGAGGCGGCGATACGGTCGATAAACGCCGGCGCGGACATCGTTCTCATGTGCCATAAGCCTGATGAACAGGTCATCGCGATTCACGCAATCTGGGAGGCCGTGCGCTTGGGGCGGATATCCATGGAGAGGATCGACTCATCGGTCCGCCGCGTGCTCTCGATGAAAGCGCTATTCGGAATCCTGACCCCGCCTGTGCGTACGGGCATGCCAGAAGGTGTGGGCTCGCAGGCGAATCGGAAGCTTGCACTGGCGATCGCTCGCGAGTCTGTGACGGTTGTTCAGGACAGGGATGGGATCATCCCATTCTTGCTGCCTGAAGACGATGCGGGTGGCGGGGCATGTGGGGAGTGCGGCGAGTGGGGCGAATGCGGCGAATGTGGGGCATGCCGCGATGACCACGATGGCGTTGACGTCCTGGTGATCAGCCCTGACATCAAGAACCTCACCATGGTCGAGGACACCGGGTCCCACGGATCGCCTCTTGCCAAGGCTGTGCGCATGTTTGTACCTTCGGCGTCGGACATGACGGTGTCGCAGTCGCCGTCGGACCAGGAGATCGCGGACGCAGCAGCTGGCGCCGCTAGGCGCGATCTAGTGATCGTGGGCACGCACAATGGGCACCTCTACCCTGCACAGGCTGAGCTGGTGAAGCGGGTGGTGCAGGCCGGATCGCCTGTTGTAGTAGTCGGCATGCGCAACCCATACGATCTTGAGGATTTTGCCGAAGTCAGCACATACATAGCTGCCTACAGCTTCCGCGAGTGTAGCATGCAGGCTGCGGCAGAGGTCATATTCGGCTTCACTGTTCCATCAGGGCAGCTGCCAGTCACAATCCCGGGCTGCAAGTAGCACTGCAAGTGGCGCCCGTTCGCTTGATGAAGGACGTGAGTCGTAGTGAGCATTACTGAAGGCCGAAACCCCAAGGCCAGCAACCTCGACATGCTCTCTTCGCGGGAGATCCTGCAGCTGATGAATGAGGAAGACAGGACTGTGGCCTATGCTGTCGGGGCGGTGCTTGATCAGGTGGCGGAAGCCGTCGACCTGGTAGTAAGCTCGCTCGCGGCGGGCGGGAGGCTGTTCTACGCGGGCGCAGGAACGAGTGGACGGATAGCGCTCCTAGACGCTGCCGAATGCCCGCCGACTTTCGGCACGCCGCCGGAGCTGGTTCAGGTGCTGATCGCGGGCGGCGTAACGGCTTTCGCGCAGGCGCATGAAGGGGTGGAAGACGATTTCGAGCTGGGCATGGAAGATGCCGCTGCGAGAGGGATCTTGGGGCTCGATGTCGTGGTGGGCGTGTCGGCCAGCGGCAACGCCCGGTATGTGTTAGGTGTACTCGCCTACGCAAGCCGCGAGGGCGCGGCGACTATCGGCCTCACGTGCAACTCATCATCTTCCATGGACAACGTGGTAGACGTGGCCATAAAGCCTATCGTGGGTCCTGAGGTAGTGATGGGATCAAGCAGGCTCAAGGCGGGCACTGCCCAGAAAATGGTGCTCAA
>DAOPWT010000274.1:0-1744 GCA_035351775.1 Bacillota bacterium
CGTCAGGCCATCCAGATGCTTGTGAACGAAGGCTTGCTGGTCAGACGACCTCGCACAGGGACTCACGTGGCTCAGCGCAAGTTCAGCCAGCAGCTGATTCAGCTCACCAGCTTCTCCGAAGACATGAGATCCCGCGGGCTACGCCCCGGCGGACGCCTCATAAGGGCGGTTGAGGAGCCAGCTGATGCTGTCGCAGCTGACAAGCTCAAGATAGATCTGAGTGAACCAGTAGTCAGAATTGAGCGTCTGAGAACCGCCGACGACGAGCCCATCGCCATTGAGGTATTCAGAACGCCTTCATCGCTATGCCCAGGCTTGGCCAAAGAGGATCTTGAAGGCAAGTCGCTTTATGATGTGCTCATCCGCTCCTATGGTGTCGACCTTGCGTGGGCCGAACAGAGCTTCGAATCCACCCTTGCATCATCAGCGCAGGCATCGCTGCTGGGCATCAAGCGCGGGATGCCAGTTCTTGGCGTGGAACGCCTCACTTTCAACTCATCACGTCAGCCCGTAGAATACACGACCTCTGTGTACAGAGGCGATCGATACAAGCTCTACGTGTCGATGAAACGGTAGTCGGCATTTGCTCTCCAGAAGGAGGACTACATGTGTCAACCCTGAGCAATACGCGGATCAGTATCTCAGTCGACGAGTCCACCGGCGCCCTGACCAGCCTCAAGGATCTCAAGTTCAGCGATGAGCTGCTAAGGCCCGCCGGCGCCGCCAACGGCCATGCGCCTGTCCGCATTGTGTGCCTTGATAGCACCGGAAACAGAGTTGAGCTTGCCCCCGCGTCTGTTACGTCAGTCTCATCAACTGATACGCACCTAGAGGTTGAACATGGAACCTGCCGCGCAACCTCAGGCGATTACCGTGAGGTTAGCATTGCATGTACCTGGAGCATAGAGGTCGCCTCTGTGGCTGAATCCGAGAGCGTGTGGCGAGTGCGTCTTAAGAACCGCACCGATGACCTTGTGGTCATAGAAGTGATGTTCCCCGTGCTTCGCGGAATCGCCATAGGCGACAGATGCGACGACAGCGTCCTCGTGTTTCCGCATCACGCAGGCGAACGCATACAAGACCCGGTACGCACGATGACGAGCAGGCGCTACATGGAGTTCTGGCGCGGAGCCACCGTGCGCGAAGACAGCGGCATATATGCCCGCGAGATGAACTACTGTGGCCTTGCGTCAATGATGTGGATGGATCTGTACACCGAAAACGGAGGAACGGCCCGCGGCATCTACGCTGGTTCACACGACCCCACCTTCATACTGACAGGCATCAGAAGCGAAACGGGAGGGCCCGAGTCGCCGTGGATGGGCCTGGCATTCCGTAAGCATGTGCCTGTTCGCCCAGGATCCGCATGGGAGTCGTCTCCCTACTCAGTCGCACTCCATGACGGCGACTGGCGCTGGGGCGCCCTCCACTATCGTTCATGGATACTCCATCACATCAAGATGCCGGTCATACCTAAGCACCTTGCGTACGATTCTGCGCTCTGCCCGAGGTATGACCTTAAGAACGGCGGCGTTGTTCTGCACAAGTACAATGAGATCCCCAAGATGTACGACCAAGCATTGCAGGAGGGAATCAACCACCTGTTTATCTCCGCGTGGAACAGGTCCGGATTCGATACCGATTACCCGGAATATGTGCCCGATATGGAACTGGGAAGCTCGTGGGAGCTAGCCGAGGGTTGCAGGAGCATCAGGCAGCGCAACGGCAAGTGCAGCTTCTACAT
>DAOPWT010000275.1:0-1722 GCA_035351775.1 Bacillota bacterium
GCTGTAGCCATGCGTCTGATATGCACCGTTCCCCGACGCCTGATTTCACAAGAAGGGTTTACCGAAATACGCGGGGAATTCTACTTTCGGCTGCCGTGGGGATGCGCCGGTCGCGGCGAAACCTCGGCAACACGCTGCGGGCGCCGGCAGACGCGCAGCGCCTGATAGCCGGGAGGGAGTCACTTGGATTCCACACTTCTTATAGCCGGAGGAACAGTCGTATCGTCGTTCGGCATGTCAACTGACACAGGAGTGCTGGTGCGCGAGTCCAGGATTGCTGAAGTCGGACCCACCCGCGACATACTTCGGCGAAACCCTGGAAGGATAATCGATGCGCGCGGCACTATCGTGGCGCCGGGGTTCATTGACATACACATACACGGCTCGGCAGGATACGATACCATGGATGCAACCTCTTCGGCGCTGGCGCGCATAGCCGAGTTCGTCTCATCCCACGGAGTAACGGGCTTTCTTCCTACAGTGATGTCATCGCCGATCGAGCGCATGCTGGCCGCAACGCGCGCCGCGGCGCAGGCTGCGCGGGCTCGCAAGGGAGCCCAGGTTTTGGGCATCAATGTCGAAGGGCCATTTCTCAACCCCAGCTTCAAGGGCGCCCAGCCTGAGGAGGGCATAACCGGCCCCGACATGGCAATCCTCCATCGGATACTCGAGGCGGGCGGCGGGAATGTCCGAGTCATGACCATCGCGCCTGAGATGCCAGGGGCAATGGACATTGTGAAAAAGCTGGCTTCTCAGGGAGTTCTGACATCGGTTGGTCACTCAGGAGCATCATACGATGATATCAAGAACGCAGTTGAGGCCGGGCTGCGCCACGTGACTCATACCTACAACGGCATGCTCGGGCTACATCACAGAGAGCCCGGAGTTGTCGGAGCGGCTCTTGTGCACGGAGAGCTAACATGCGAGATCATTGCCGATGGAATCCACGTACACCCCGTCGCAGTCAAGCTCTTAGCTCAAGCCAAAGGCCCAGAGGGCACGGTGCTCATGACTGACGCCATGCGCGCCGCAGGCCTGCCTGACGGCCACTATGAGCTGGGAGGGCAACACGTGATCGTGACGGGCGGCGCAGCGCGACTCGATACAGGCGTCCTGGCCGGCAGCACGCTGACGATGGACACGGCAGTGCGCAACATGGTGGAGTTCGCAGGCGCCCCGCTGCACGCAGCCATTGCCATGGCCTCATCCACTCCGGCCCGTCTCATCGGTTTGGCTGATCGGAAAGGTCGAATAGAACCGGAGATGGACGCCGACATCGTCCTACTCGACGCTGAAACACTTCAGGTAAAGACGACGTTAGTAATGGGTGAAGCTGTTTATGAACGCAAGTAGGACTATCGTGACAAAAGCACCGTTCATCCAGGAAATGTCTGCTAGCGCTGGGACATGACCGGCAACTGCAATGCCGCCCAAAACGTATGTTATAATGAGCTGTATTTTGACAGCTTGAGTTGGGAGGTGCCTGCCCATTGACTCAAGGCAACGGCACAAGGCGCCCGGCACAACTGCAACGCGGAGCGTTTGCGGCAATAGGCTTCAGCCTGCTTGGGCTGTTCACGCTAGTGAAGATAAGCGGAGGTCGCCGCGCGTGGCATGATCTGGCACGCATCGACCCTGTGATGCTCTGCATAGCGCTATGCCTCGTTGTGCTGACATGGCTGCTCGATTCGCTGAGGATGAGGGCGCTCGCTCGATCGCTCG
>DAOPWT010000276.1:0-1707 GCA_035351775.1 Bacillota bacterium
GGCCGTGAGGCTGAGCAGGTAGTGGGAAGGCCGCCCATGTTCTGCGCAGGGTGCCCACACCGAGGAGTCTTCTACGAGCTGGGCAGATTGCCGGTGATGGTTTCGGGAGACATTGGCTGCTATGCTCTGGGCGCCACGCCGCCGTTTTCTGCAATGGATACTTGCATCGACATGGGCGCGTCGATCTCTGCTGGGCTCGGATTCCAGGCAGCTCTCGACATCCTGAGGCCCGATAAGCCCGCCCGCACTATAGCGGTCATCGGCGACTCGACGTTCTTTCACTCTGGAATGACAGGTCTGCTCGATGCGGCCTACAATGACGTGGGCGTGATCACCATCATACTGGACAACCGCATCACGGCCATGACCGGGCATCAGGAGAACCCGGGGTCTGGCTTCACCCTCTCCGGGGCGCCGGCGCGCGAGGCACAGCTCGCGGAGATAGTTCGCGCCGTCGGCATCGAGCTGGTCCAAACTGTGGACCCGTTCGACCTGGCCCAGGTGCGCGAGGCCGTCGCGGTCGCCATGGGAAATCCCGGCCCGTCCGTGATCATCGCCCGCGGCCCATGCGCGCTGCTCAGGCGGCTGGTAGTCGGGCGCTCCGCCTACCAGGTGGATCAAGACACATGTCGTAAGTGCAAGGCATGCCTGCGCGTGGCGTGTCCTGCACTGTACGTAGAAGGTGGAAACGTGCAGATCGACGCGGAGACTTGCGTGGGATGTGGAGTCTGCAGCCAGGTGTGTCGGTTCGGCTCCATCCAGCAGGCCGGCGCGGCAGAGGACGGTGAGAAGTGATGTCGGAAACGACCAACGTAATGCTGGTCGGGGTGGGCGGGCAGGGCACTATCCTGGCCAGCCGGGTACTAGCACAGCTATTGCTGGATGCAGGATTCGACGTCAAGATGTCGGAAGTGCACGGAATGGCGCAGCGCGGGGGCAGTGTAACGACACACGTGAGGTTCGGCCCACGTGTTGACGCCCCGACAATCTCTCCCGGGCAGGCCCACTTCATCGTGGCCTTCGAATGCATGGAGGCCGCCAGGTACGCGCACTATCTCAGAGAAGACGGCGTAGTAGTGGCCAACACCAGACGAATACCTTCGCTGCCCATTCTGATAGGCCGCGAAGCGTACCCAGGCGATATCCCCGGCCGCCTCGCCGCCCGCGGCATCGACGCGCGCTGGCTTGACGCCTCTGCCATTGCAGCAAGCCTTGGCAACGTTCGCGTGGAGAACACAGTGCTGCTCGGAGCCTTCTCCTCGCTTGTCGCGTTCCCGGAAGATGATTGGAAACAGGCGCTCGGCGCGGTGATTCCGGCTAAGCATATCGAACTGAACCTGGCGGCATTCGCCGCGGGCAGGAGGTTGACGCAGCAATGACAGGGCCGCAAGTCGCACCTATGGTCGCCATAGCAGTGATTCTTGCGATAACCGGCGTGGCGTCGTTCATCTTCGGGCACCTCATCGGCGACAAGCGAAGATTCTCTCTCGTCAACGGATACACAGAAGAGAAGATGCTGGAGCCTGACAGGTTCGCCAGATGGATGCGGATGTGCTATCACGTTCTGGGCGTAGTGCTTCTGGCTTCCGCTGCCCTTATCTTGCTGACACGGGCTGTTCTGGCAGTGGTAGTTGTGTCCACCATCATCGTTGCAGGCGTACTCGTCGTGATGACAGTCGGAGCCAGGCGATACTACCGGATCTAGTC
>DAOPWT010000277.1:0-1698 GCA_035351775.1 Bacillota bacterium
TTCGGCACCGGCACTCCCATGAGCCGGGCAGCGCGCGAGTTCTGAGAAGTGGCCCTGATGGCGATCCCCGCCATGGTGAACCTCAACACCACGTAGAGAGCGAGCGCCATCGCGATGGTCACCGCGAGCACAAGGATGCTGTCGCGCGTGATGATCAGATCCCCAAGCCAGATGGGACGGCCTGAAACGGCCCTGGGGAAGCTCACCGGATCGAAGCCCCACACCCATCCGGCTGCACCGTTGAACACCATGAACAGGCCAAGCGTCATGATCATGAGGCTAATCAACGGACCGCCCTGAATCGGCCTGAGGAAGATGCGCTCCACAGCCATCCCGAATATGAAGGCGAATATGATTGCGCCAAGCGCTGCCGGAATATACGATAGCCCCAGTCTGACCAGTAGTGTATGCGCCATAAACGTCGACACCATGGCCATCTCGCCGTGGGCGAAGTTGACGATGTCCATGGTTCTGTATATCAACACGAGCCCCAGCGCCGCCAGGGCATACAGGCACCCTGCGGATAGTCCACTCACAACCTGCTGGCCGAACACATCCCCACCCCCTAGTCCTGCTCGAGCAGGCGGATCTCTTCGCGGATGAAGTCCATCGCATCGTCCAGGTCGACGAAACGCCGTTCGTATCCACTTTGAACGTGCCGCACGGCTATCCGCGCAGCCACAGGCGGGCCAGAGCCGCCTGCATCGGCGCCGGAAGTCGCAGCTACAACGCCAGGCTTGACGAACCTCATTATGAACGACGCGATCACAGTCTCGCGAGCCATACGCCAAATCCTCCGAACTTCTTCCTACCTAGATACCCATCAGAAGCTGCCAACCTGGATTGGGGGAGTGGGCGGCGCTCCGACCGGGCGGAGCGCCGGCCAGCCCCGAAAAACCTCTGTACCCAAAAGTGGACGTAGACTGTCTATCTCTCTACGATCAAAGCTATGCCCATGCCGCCGCCAATGCACAGAGTGGCGAGTCCATACCTGACGTCCCTCTTCTGCATCTCGTGAAGCAAGGTGACGAGGATCCTCGCCCCGCTGGCGCCGATCGGATGACCCAGGGCGATCGCGCCGCCATTCACGTTGACCTTGGCAGCATCCCAGCCCAAGTCGCGCCCGACTGCCAGCGACTGCGACGCAAATGCCTCATTAGCCTCGATCAGGTCAATGTCGGCCACCGTCAACCCAGCCTTAGCCAGCGCCTTTCGCGTGGCAGGCACAGGGCCGATCCCCATCACGCTGGGATCCACGCCGGCTGACGCATACGCTTTGACCTTCGCAAGCGGCGCCAGACCCATTGCCTTCGCCCGATCCGCCGACATGACTACTACCGCTGCCGCCCCATCATTGATGCCCGACGCGTTGCCCGCAGTCACCGTCCCATCCTTCTTGAAGGCAGGCTTGAGTTTTGAGAGGGACTCCACTGTCGTGCCCGGCCTGACGTGTTCATCTTTGTCGAATCTGATCGGGTCGCCCTTGCGCTGAGGAAGCATCACCGGCACGATCTCGTCGGCGAACCTGCCTGACTCGATGGCCGCTGCTGCCTTAGCCTGGCTGGCCGCGGCAAACTCGTCCTGCTCCGCACGGGAAATGCCGTACTGCTCAGCCACTTTCTCCGCAGTGATGCCCATGTGCGTATCGCCGAAGATACACCAGAGGCCGTCGTGGATCATCGAGTCGATCAGCTGGCC
>DAOPWT010000278.1:0-1682 GCA_035351775.1 Bacillota bacterium
CTCTTTGTTGCTATCGAAGCCCCGAAGCCGTGCGCGTCTACGAGTTCCAGCGCGCCTCGCGTTAGGCGGAGCTCCCGCTCGAATGGGTTATAGGGATCGCTCATTGCGCCGGTGCCCACAACGCCCTTTCTGCGTTTGCTTCTCAGCTCCCGTGCGATCAGGTCGAGGGCATTGTCTTTTGCGCGCACGTGATCGAAGTCCTCAATCCGGTAGCATTCACTGCGGCTGTCGCAGTAGATGCACCCATGGCAGCAGCCCTTGTAGATGTTCATATTGTAGTTTTCGCCAAACCACGAGTTGCCGTCTGCATAGCCTGAGATGATGGTCTTTGCGGGTATGAACTCCATGCCCAGGATCCTTTCCATCTGGTCAATCGTGGGGACGGGAGGCGTTGCCGACGCACTGATAGGCTACCAGAGCTCGAACGGTCTCCACTCTCCAATGAGGGGCGACGTGACGTCGATCTCCCCTGTGCGCGGAGTGCCGTACACCAGCACACACTCCTCAGGCGTTTCGAGGATGTCACTGTCTTTCACGATCCGAAGAGGCCCCTGCCAGCGAACCCAGCCGAGGCGCTCATACCATTCCGGGCGGCTTGGCGAAAGCGCGCCCAGATCATAGCCAGATATCTCGCGCTGCAGGCGGCACATCACGGCTGAACCGAATCCCTGCTTGCGGCGATCTTCGCGAGTCGCGACGCCCTCGACATATGCCGTGTTCAGCCACGGACCGCTGCCGATGCGTAGGCGGCGGTCGAGCCATAGGGCGTGCGATACCAGCAGGCCGTCGATGTACCCTAGCACATGAACTCGGTCAAGCGGCAGATTCATGTAGTATGAGTAGTCGCACTGGAACACCTGCGAACACAGCTGGATGACGTCGTTGAGCTGCGACGGCGTCATCTCTCGCGACGAAACCGTGAGCAACTCCAGAGCCAAGCTGCATAGACCTCCTTTGCGGGCGCCTCGGCGGACACCTGCTGGCTGATGAAACGCAAGTCGATGAAGTCCTTCTTGCTGCCCCGGCCCGAGATTGCGGTGATCTTCATCAGGCCGATATCTCGTGGATCAGCTATGGAGATGCGGCTCAACGCAATGGGCGTGAAGAGCAGTTCGTACGGATAGTAAAGAAACGTCACCCTTACATCGTTCAGGAAGCCGTGCACTGTGCCAATGGCTTCACCGGTGAGGCGGAAGTGGCCTGTTGCGCCCAGGGACTGGATGATGCCGGAAGAAGCAGTCCGCATAGACATCGAGATGCATGGGATCCGTATCCCAGAAGAACTCCGCCAGTGAGCGTGGAGGAGTCTCCATGATGCATCGCCCCATTGGCGATCAGTCTGTCATTGCCTCATGATGTCGCATTTCGATGGTACCATCTTCCCGCGTGCGGATCAACAAGCATCGTCTTCTTCAAGGATTGAAGGCTTGGCGGGAGCGGAGTGTGGATATGGTCGTATGAATCTGCTGTTCTGCATGATCTCGACTATGCAAGTTTCCTTGCACCAGAAGGAATCATGCAAGGTTTGTTGAATTACAACCCGCGGCCACTTGTGACTCTCAACCGCACCAACCGGAATTCGAAAGGGTGTTGCGCCGACATGCGTGCCGATGCCACCGCCGCCTCGACGACTGAGCGTATTCACTTGAAGTATGAATCCATGAGCCGGGGGCAGCGGCGCC
>DAOPWT010000279.1:0-1663 GCA_035351775.1 Bacillota bacterium
AACGCTCTCCGGAAAGCGTTTGACACGCGTAAACCCATGCTCTATACTATGGATGTGCCTCGTATGGGCGCGAGGTCGAGGTGTAGCGCAGTTTGGTAGCGCGCTTGGTTCGGGACCAAGAGGCCCCGGGTTCAAGTCCCGGCACCTCGACCACTTTCGTTCCGTCATGCAGGCGCATCCACGCGTGCGAGAGTGGCGGAATGGCAGACGCATCAGACTTAGGATCTGACGGGGCAACCCGTGGGGGTTCAACTCCCCCCTCTCGCACCAGTCACTCACAACCCACGTTAAGCTGCCCTGGCCTTCTCGGCCTTCTGAGCAGCTATTTTTGTGTCTGCGATCCGAGAAAGCCAAACCACCGAAGCGAAGAAGCGGTAGGAGGAATGACCTGTATGCTGAAGGAATTTCGGGATTTTGCGATGAAGGGTAATGTCATGGACATGGCCGTGGGCATCATCATCGGCGGAGCGTTCGGGAAGATCGTGAGCTCGCTGGTGAATGACGTCATAATGCCGCCCATAGGAATGCTGCTTGGCAAGGTTGACTTTTCTAACTTGTTCATCAATCTGTCGGGCGAACACTACGCATCTCTCGCTGACGCTAAGGCGGCGGGAGCAGCAACGGTCAACTACGGGATGTTCCTTAACACGGTAGTTGATTTCGTCATCGTGGCGTTCGCGATATTCCTCATGGTCAAGTGGATCAACAAGATGAGAGCAGCCACCGAGGCTCTGGAGAAGAAATCGCCGGCAACTCCGGTCGTTCCAACCACGAAGGAGTGCCCGTACTGCCTGTCCACCATACCGATCAAGGCAATCAGATGTGCGCATTGCACTGCGGATCTGTCTGACAAGTAGAACCTGCCGATAGCACACGGGTCCTCGATGAGGAGACGGTGATCCAAGAGACTGGACTGGGAAACGCCACGCCCCGGGTCTATGCCAAAAGACCCGGGGCGTGCTTGTCATAATGCCATTCACAGGTCGATTCAATACACGTCAGGGCGCCTCATCATGCCTGTCTTGTTCAGAGGGTAGTACCGCAACATGGCTCTTCCCACTATACGGTCGATCCGAAGGAAGCCGACGCTTCCGCGGCTGTCATCCGAGTTGTTTCGGTTATCGCCCATCACGAACACATGACCTTCCGGCACTGTACCAGGGCCGTAGTCGCTCCAGGGAGGCGCAGCGATGTACGGCTCGTGTAGCTCCTTGCCGTTCAGGTAGACCCGACCGTCCGATATCTCGATGGTGTCGCCTGCTACGCCTATGATCCGCTTGATGTACGGCCGCATTGAACCGCTGAAATCAACCAGCTCGCGCATGGCTTCTACCGCGCGGGCCCAGCCTTCAGTATCAGGCCGCCATGGATTTCGCAAGACGATGATCTCGCCTCGAGCCGGAGTGCGGAACCTGTAGCTTACCTTCTCCACGATAATCCGTTCGCGGTTATGAAGGGTGGGCTCCATTGATGCGCCCTCCACTACGAACGACCTGCCTATGAAGGTCATGATCACCACTGCCAGCAATATTGCCAGTGCGATGGATTGCACGTATTCCATGGCCTCACGAACCGCAGCCTTTCTTCGACGCCTGGCCTCTGCAAGTCTAGCGGCCTGCGCCGCGCCCCAATCGAAATCCGACGCGGTGTCAGTCTCCACGTC
>DAOPWT010000280.1:0-1662 GCA_035351775.1 Bacillota bacterium
TCGCATGCATCCACTACGCCGGGGTCGTACAGGCGGCCCCGGTTCTTCCTTATCTCATCCAGCGCAGCCTCAATCCCCAGCGCCGGGCGGTACGGGCGGTGCGACGACATCGCCTCCACCACGTCTGCAACAGCCACAATCACGGCGCCGTAGGAGATCTGATCGCCTGTGAGACCCTGTGGATACCCCGAACCATCCAGGCGCTCATGATGCTCGAGGACTATGTCACTCACAGGCCATGGGAAATCGATCGACCGCACGATGTCGTAACCCGCCTGCGGATGCACTCGGATCAACTCGAACTCGGCACTGCTCAGCTTGCCCGGCTTGCTCAATATCTCGCCTGGGACGCTGATCTTGCCGATGTCGTGCACAAGCGATGCGTAATATACCCCCAATACCTCGTCCTCAGGCAACCCCAGCGTTTGAGATATCGCCCGCGCCAGGCATGCAACCCGTTCCTGGTGGCCCGCGGTGTAGGGGTCGCGCACCTCCACGATGCGCGCCATGGCCAGGATACCCTGCGTCATGATCTGCCTGAGCTTGGCCATGGTTCTCGAAAGCTCCTCCTGACTCTGCCTTCGTGCGGTCACGTCTTCCAGCATCGCGATGATGTGCCGAGATCGCGGCTCACTTGGCGAGCCGATCAGAGCGCCCACGACCCTTCCTACTAGAGCGGACCCGTCCTTGTGAATGTAGCGGTTCTCCGCGTCGAAGTGATCGATATTGCCACTCGCGAGTCGCTCCATTCGGGCTGCGACATCCCGCACGTCATCAGGATGGCACAAGTCCTCCACCATGACCCCGGCCAGTTCCTCGGGCTCACAGCCAAACACCTGGGCAATTCGCCTATTCGCCTGCACAATCCGAGTATCCAGACCAACAATGGCCATACCCAGCTGACCCTCTTCGAACACGCTCCTGAAACGTTCCTCACTGTCGCGCAGGAGGTCTTCAGCCTGCTTGCGCCGGGTGATGTCCTCAAACAGGCCGACAATCGTTCGAACGGCTCGGTGCGCGCCGGTGCCGGTGCCGGTGCCGGCGCCGACGCCGGCAATGCCGGCCGCGGGCGCCAGTGAAACACTGACGTATACTGACGACCCGTCCCGCCGCTCGTAACGCAACTCAGTCCCGGAAATTGCCTCACCAGTTGCGGCACGCCGGAGAAGATCCGCAAAATCCACATCGCAGCCCCCGTCCAGCAGGGGAATCGCCTTGCCAATCGCCTCGCTCGCCGTGCGCCCGAAGAGTCTTTCTGCAGCCGGGTTCCACCCGTACCTCACAACACCGCAGCAGTCCATGACAGCCACTGCAGTGGGAAGCGCTCTGAGAAGCACGCCGACACGGCCCCTGAGACTGATGTGGCGCAGATGATCCGTCTTTTCCATTCACTCGATACTCCTCCGCCAATGCTGCACTACATTGACCAGTATTCGAGCGGCGCCGCCGTTCTTCCTCCCCCCGGCTCCGAACCGGCCCGTCGGTATCTCGCGCCGGCGCTGCCCGCGGACGCACATGTTCGGCAGGATTGGTAATAATAATGTGGCAGGAGGTGTAATCTAATTGTGCTCCCGCGGCAAACAGCGCTATTACGCCGCCATTGTTCAGGAAGCGGCGGCCAGACGTGCCCGTGAAGAGATCCCTTCATTGTATGAGGAGGTT
>DAOPWT010000281.1:0-1627 GCA_035351775.1 Bacillota bacterium
GTGTGACTTCTGCATAATCCCTCTGCTGCCTAATATACATGTAGCGTCATGGAGCAGGTACAACCCGCGCTCTGTCTTGCGGGTGTGGCACCGCCTCCACCCGGACACGATGCGAGGGAGGGCAAGCGTATGGAGAAGTTCGATATCTTCCGGCACATTGCAGAGCGCACGGGCGGAGATGTCTACATAGGCGTCGTTGGCCCAGTCAGGACCGGCAAGTCCACCTTCATATCGAGGTTCATGGACCTTGTAGTCCTGCCTAACATGAAGGACGCCTACGAGAAGGAGCGAACCCGTGACGAGCTGCCTCAAAGCGGCGCCGGCAAGACCATCATGACTACCGAGCCCAAGTTCGTACCGGGCGAGGCGGTCGAGATCGCACTTGCCGATAAGGCGAGAGCGGCGGTGCGAATGGTTGACTGCGTCGGGTACACAGTGCCAGGCGCCCTGGGCTACGAGGAGGCCGACTTCCCGCGAATGGTACGAACGCCATGGTTTGAGGAGGAGGTGTCATTCCAGAAAGCGGCCGAAATCGGCACGCAGAAGGTCATACAGGAGCACTCCACGATTGGATTGGTGGTCACGACAGATGGGTCGATAACGGAGATCAAGAGGGAAGACTACGTGGATGCCGAGCGGCGAGTCATCGCCGAACTGAAGGAGCTGGGCAAGCCCTTCATCGTGGTGCTCAACTCGACGCATCCCGAGTCCGACGATACCCGCGGCCTGGGCGAGACCTTGGCGGCGGCGTACGACGTACCCGTCATCCCCGTCGACTGCCTGCGCATGTCGAGCGAGGACATCATGGGCGTGCTAGGTGGTGTGCTCAGCGAGTTCCCCGTGCGCGAGATATCGGTGCGCCTGCCGGACTGGGTTGCCGAACTAGACGAGACGCATCCGGTGCGCGCCGGGTTCATCGCAGGCGTCCGAGAGGCAGTGGAGGCAGTGGATAGGGTCCGAGATGTCCAAGGCGCGGTGCAGGCGCTCGGGCTGACCAAGAACGCCCAGTCTGCCATAGTGACCCTGCTCGATTTGGGAACTGGCCGTGTGCTTATTGAGCTGACTGCCCCGAGGGCACTGTTCTACACGGTCATCTCGGAGATGATCGGAGCGGAGGTCGAAGGCGATTCTGACGTAATGCGGATGATGCGCGGGCTGACCCACGCGAAACGCGAGTACGACAAGGTAGCCGCCGCTCTCGACCAGGTGCGTTCGAAGGGCTACGGCATCGTGATGCCGTTTCTGGAGGAGATCTCGTTTGAAGAGCCCGATATCATAAGGCAGGGCAGCAGGTGCGGTGTGCGGCTGAAGGCCACAGCGTCGTCTATCCACATGATACGTGCGGATATCAAAACCGAAATCACGCCCTTGGTGGGGACGGAGAAGCAGAGCGAGGAGTTTGCGCGACGTATGGCCGAAGAGTTTGCGGAGGACCCGTCAAAGATATGGCAGACTGAGTTCCTCGGAACTCCTATGCAGGATCTGATCAGGGACGGGATAGAGGCGAAACTGGCCCATATGCCCGTCCATGCCCAGCAGAAGCTGCAGGAGACATTGGAGAAGATCGTCAACGAGGGAAGCGGCGGGCTGATCTGCATCATACTGTAGCATGGCCCCCGACTCGCTG
>DAOPWT010000282.1:0-1601 GCA_035351775.1 Bacillota bacterium
ATCGTCCAGACGTGTGACTTCTTCACCCCGATTCTGGACGACCCTTACGAGTTCGGGCAGGTGGCGGCGGCAAATTCGCTGTCTGACGTATATGCGATGGGCGGGAAGCCGCTGATCGCGATGAACATAGTGTGCTACCCGTGTTCGCTTGGCATGGAAGCTCTTCGCGAGATTCTGCGAGGCGGGGCCGAGAAGGTTTGGGAGTCGGGGGCGCTCCTTGTGGGCGGGCACTCAGTGGATGACCGGGAGCCTAAGTATGGCCTTTCAGTTACGGGAATCGTTCACCCCGATCGAGTTGTGCTCAACAGGGGAGCTCTGCCGGGCGATGCGATAGTGTTGACCAAACCGCTCGGCACAGGCATAGTGTCTACGGCCCTCATGGCCGACCTGGCCGATAGCCAGGCTCAGCGTCGCCTGTATCAGGTCATGTCGGCTCTCAACGATAAGGCGTCCCAGGCAATGCTGGAGGTGGGCGCTCACGCGTGCACGGATATCACCGGTTTCGGCTTCCTGGGCCATCTGATGGAGATGGCGGAGGCGTCCGGGGTTTCGCTTGAGGTACATGCCGGCCAGATCCCGGTGATCGAAGGCGCACTCGAGTACGCACAGATGGGCCTGATACCCGGGGGGCTGCGGCGTAACCAGGACTTCCTGGCAGGCAAGGTGGAGGCGACTGATGTCGATCAGAGCGTGCTTGAGGTGATGTTCGATCCACAGACGTCTGGAGGGCTATTGATAGCGGTTGCGCCCGACAGAGCAGACGATCTTGTGGGGAGGTTGCGCGCCGCGGCCGTCGACGCTAATGGCGAACATGACCGCGACGCCGCCGTGTCGCTCACCGCATCAGTGGTGGGCCGGGCAGTATCCGCAGGCAGCGAAGGTCCGCGTGTCAGGGTAGTGCGATAGGCGCAGATCCCAAGAGGTCCATGAGGCCAAGTCCAGCACAGCACGGTGCCACCCATGGATGGCTTGTGCAGGCGGGCTTATGCAGGCAGGTGGAGCGGCGTGACTCAGTCTTCTTTCCTTCGGAGCATTCCATCGATTTCGGATGTTCTTGAGCATCCGGCGGCTATCGAACTGGCAGCACGCGTGCCGCGGTGGGCGGTGAGGAATGCGGCGCGGAGACTCATCGCAGAGCAGCGCGCCCGTCTGGAGCAGCTCGCGCGCGATCAGGCAATGTCAGCAGAGGCGGAATCGGTGGCGTCCCCCCCGACCAGAGCTTCGATCCTCGACACGGTCTTGCGAGCGCTTCCCGCCGTGGCCGAAAGGTGCGCGGCCCCGGGCCCGCGTCCAGTGATCAATGCCACCGGGATAGTCCTCCATACCAATTTGGGCAGAGCTCCGCTTCCGGATTATGCGGCTCAGGCCGTGGCGGAGTGCGCACGAGGGTATTCCGATCTTGAGTTCGACTTGGCAACAGGCGAACGAGGATCGCGTCAGGACCACGTGGCCACCCAGATTGCACGCATGTGCGGCGCTCAGGCTGCGTACGTAGTAAATAACAACGCCGCTGCCGTCCTGCTCTGCCTGGACACGATTGCCCGCGGGCGCGAGGTCCTGGTCAGCCGGGGCGAGCTGGTGGAGATAGGCGGCTCGTTCAG
>DAOPWT010000283.1:0-1601 GCA_035351775.1 Bacillota bacterium
GGGCCGTAGGAGACGTCAATGCTATCTAGCTGCAGCATCTTGCTCCTCCTCTCCCAGATAGGCCTGGATGACCTGCGGGTCCTGCTGCACCTCAGACGGAGCGCCCTCCGCGATCTTGCTGCCGAAGTTCATCACCGTGATCCTGTCACACAGGTTCATGACAAATGACATGTCGTGCTCCACCAACAGCACAGTCATGCCAAACTCGGACCTGATCTGCCTGATCACCCTGGCCAGCTCCACGCGCTCAGTCGGATTCATGCCGGCCACAGGTTCGTCCAGCAGTATCAGGCTGGGACGAAGCGCCAATGCCCTCGCCAGCTCGATCAGCTTCTGCACTCCGTATGGCAGGCCATAAGCCTTCCTGCCAGCGTAGTCTGCAATCCCCAAAAACTCGAGAGTCTCATACGCGCGCCGCGCAAGAGCCGCTTCCTCCTGCCTAACGCGCCGCGTCTGCAGCGCCCCGCCCAGAACATCAGTTTTGCCTGCGGTGTGCATCCCGATCATCACATTGTCCAAAACAGACTGCCCCCGGAAAAGCTCCACGTTCTGGAACGTCCGCCCGATACCCCGCATCACGACATCATGCGGTTCGCAGTCGAGAGCCTGGCCCCTGAAGCGGATTTCGCCTGCGTCCTGCCTGATGAAACGCGACACGACGTTGAACACCGTGCTCTTGCCGGCGCCGTTGGGCCCGATGAGCCCATGGATCGTGCCTTCCCGCACATCGAATCCGAGCGAGTTCACCGCCACAAGCCCGCCGAATTTGACCGTCACATCCTGAAGCTCAAGCATTGCCACTCTTGGTCGCCCTCCTCGCCCGCGCTCCCAAAGCAGCGCTTTTGATTTTCCACGGCAGGCTCACCAGCCCGTAAGGCAGGAAGAGCACGACCAGGATCAGCGACAGCCCAGCGAGGATCAGTGGCAGGTTCTTCACACGGCTGAATACGTGGGGCAGAATGGTCATGAACACCGCCCCAAGAATCGAGCCGGGCACACTGCCCAGTCCGCCCACGACGATCGCTGAGAGCAGCGTCATCGACACGCCCATATTGAAGTCGTATGGACTGACATACCTAGTGAGATGGGCGTGCAGAACGCCTGCCACCCCAGCGTAGAATGCACTCACCGCAAACGCAGTGACCTTGTACTTGGCCAGGTTTATGCCCATTGCCTGTGCCGCGACCTCGCTATCGCGCACCGCCATGAGCGCCCTCCCGGGCCTGCTGCGCAGCATGTTCCGGGCGCCCTCCACGAGCAGCCATGTCAGCACAAGGACAAGGTAGTAGTATTTCAAGTCCGTGTCGAACCGAAAACCCAGGATAGCTGCGACTGGAGCTTTCATCCCCTGGTAGCCGCCTGTCAGCTTGTCCCACGAAGCCGACAGCTGGCCCACCGCCACCCCGAACCCCAGCGTCGCGATGGCAAGGTAATGCCCGTGCAGCCTCAGCGCAGGCACTCCGAGGCCCAGTCCTAGCAGAGCGGCGAACAGCGATGCGGCAATCAAAGCCAGTATGAACGGCACTCCAAACCTTCCGGTCAGTATGGCCGATGTGTAGGCCGCCACTGCCATGAACCCGGCATGCCCTATGGAGATCTGG
>DAOPWT010000284.1:0-1594 GCA_035351775.1 Bacillota bacterium
GTGCTACGCGACTGAGATATTGTCCTCCCATAACCCGACTGAGATAATGTCCCCTATGAACGAGGGGGACGTCATCTTGACCGAGAAAGTGCGGAAGAGAGTGTTCGTCATGGAGCAGCTCACGGCTGGGCAGATCACTAACGCACGCGCCGCCGAGTTGCTAGAGCTGAGCGTTCGCCAAATCAGACGGATCAAGAAGGAGATGGCCAATAGCGGGATCCAGGCCTTTGGGCATGGTAATGCCGGACGCAAACCCAAGCATGCTCTCGATCCATCAGTTGCTGCACGCATCATCGATCTGGCACAGACTGACCTCAAGGACGCAAACTGCACGCATATGGCTGAGCTCTTGGCCGAGCACCATGGAGTCCTCGTCTGTCCACGCACCGTACAGCGTTTGCTGAAACAGGCCGGAGTAGTGCACTCCGTCAGAAGAGCTCCTCGCCGCACACGTATGCGCGAGCGGAAACGCCAGGCTGGGTTGCTGCTCCAGTGCGACGCCAGTCCGCACGACTGGCTCGAGGGAAGAGGCCCTACGATGTCGCTACATGGAATCATCGACGATGCTACAGGGGCCATCCTAGGCCTCTACTTCAGGCCCCAGGAAGACATCATCGGCTACCTCCACGTGTTCCGTCAGGTGCTTGAGAACCACGGCATACCGCTGTGCCTCTACTCAGATCGCCATATCATGTTCTTCTCGCCCAAGAAGGACAGGCTCACTATCGAAGAAGAGCTTCAAGGCAAGCGGGTCAATCTCACTCAGATAGGCAGCATCCTTGATGAGCTGCGGATACTCCACATGGCAGCGCATTCACCTCAGGCCAAGGGTCGCATAGAGCGCGCATGGCAAACGCTCCAGAGTAGACTGCCCATCGAAATGCGCCTCGCCAACATCGATACAGCCGAAGCAGCAAACCACTTCCTGCCCGGGTACATCGCCAAGTTCAACGCCCGCTTTGCAGTGCCCCCGGCTGATGATACACCCGCCTTCAGGCCTTTAACCCCCGACATGGACCTAGACTTGATCCTATCCACCAGGCAAGATCGCCAGGCGCTCGGGGGCTCGGTCATATCCTATTTGGGCGCCAAGTTCCAGCTCGTCGATGCCCAAGGCCGCATGACCGGCCTGAGGAAAGGTGACCCGGTCCGCGTTCTTACCCACATGGACGGAACGATCAGCGCTCTCTACCAGGGAAAGCGCTACGCCCTAGCTGAGTTCCATTCGACACCGGTGACCGGGGTATCTGTTGTGAGCAGAACCCTGACACCTGAGCCTGCGAAGGTGCCATGGAAGCCCTCGGCCAACCATCCGTGGAAACGTCCGAGCTATGACCGCCAGCAGCGTATCCAGCAGGCACGGGAAGTACCCAGAAACCATGACACGCTAGGCATCGATCTCCCGCTGGCCGCGCCATGACCCAAGCAGGCACAGTGGCCGAGTCAAGGGGCGAAGCAGGCCGCAGGCCATCCCTTGACTCGGTCGCGAGCCTGCACATGATGCGCGGAAGGCCAGCGGGAACACGATCAAGGGAGGACATTTTCACAGTCGGATTAACCCCGAAAAGGGGGACATTTTCAAAGTCCGTTGACA
>DAOPWT010000285.1:0-1593 GCA_035351775.1 Bacillota bacterium
CCCTGAGGCCTGAGGGCCTGCGCGAAGCTGGCCTGGGTTCCGGCGACTGTCTGGCTTATCAAGCTCTGCTCGGCCGCGGCGATCATCTGCTTGACCATCTGGCCGCCGATTCTGCCCGCCTCGCGAGCGGGGATGTCGCCAAGGTATCCGCCATAGGTGTTGTAGTCCACGCCCACCTGGCTCGCAATCTCGTACTTCATCTGATTGAGCGCCTGACGCGCCTGAGGGTTCAGGATCCTGTTGCTCCTTCTCGGCATGCGTTTCCTCCTCCTTTCTTTCAGGTGTCGCGGTTGCATCCGTAGTCTGACCGCTGCATGTGGGCGTATACTAGAACTTTGAGTCACTCAAGGGATCACCATGTGGTACGAAGGGAAACTAGACCGGGAGGAGAAAAGACAGGTGACGCTGCATTCGCCCGAAGAGCTACGGGCGGAGTAGGCCGAGAGTAGGCCAACGGCTCCGCGGATAACAAATTATGTCAAAATGCGATCAAATCGGGGTCAGAACTGCACGGCACGGTGCACCATCAAGCCCGGTGAGGCGCAATGGCAGTGCGGTCAGACTGTACTCGCCCGGCGGAACGTGACTCAGTTCGAGGCCCTCCATTATGACCACACCTGCCGCTAGCAGGCATCTGTGGACGCTGCCGTCGCCAACCGGGCTTTCGATGGACATCTCGCCGGTTCCTACTAGTACTGTGCCGCTTTCAACGAGGCAGGCGGCGCCGCCAGGGTCCAGATGCGCTCCGGGGCCGGCCTTGATCAGGATTCTAGATGGGTGAGCCGTATTCAGAGATTCCGCCAGACAGTTGCGCCCGATGGGCCCTCCTGCGGAGAATTCGATGACAAGGCAGGGGCCGATCAGAGATTCCATTGGCACCTGGTCCACCGTTGGGGCGCCTGCCAGATAGTGCGAAGGAGCGTCAATATGTGTGCCTGAGTGCGTTCCCATGCTGATCGATGTGATGTTTGCGCCGCCTTCGGCAGTCGCGAGCGCAGGCGTGAATCGCACATCCGGATCTCCCGGCCATACCGGCATACCGTGGTACATGGGGCGAGTCACATCAATGATTGCCCTGGCCATCTGCATCACCGTCCCATGTTCATGCTTTCACCGGGCGCTAACCGTTATCCTGCAGTGATTGTTCGTTGCGCGCGTGTATACTTCGTCTTGCAGTGAACTAGGCGGTTAGGTATAGTAGTAAATAGCAACAACGCAACACTTGCCTCTTTTGGAGGGAATTCGTGTGCAAGTCCTATTTGTAGTGCTGAACGACACGGAGCTCCTCGATGACCTGTTCTCGTCCTTCCTTCGGGCAGGGATAACCGGGGCAACTTGTATAGAGAGTATGGGGATGGGGCGGGCCCTATCAGAAATCGATAGCTCCTCCATACCGATTTTCGCAGCGCTGCGACATCATCTAAACGAGAGCCGGCCTTTTAACAGAACGGTGTTCGCATTGCTTCCAGACGAGAAGGTTGATGAAGCCATAGCGGCTGTGGAGAGCGTCGTCGGCGACTTGAGCCTTCCGGGCTCGGGGTTGCTCTTTACGGTTCCGGTAGGCAAAATCGCGGGGTTCCCCAAACGCCACTC
>DAOPWT010000286.1:0-1583 GCA_035351775.1 Bacillota bacterium
TCTTGGGGTTGCCCGGGGGCACGATGAAGCCTTGCTCGCGGTGGACTAGGTTCACAAGGGCATAGCTACCCCAGTCAAGCAGTCGCTTCACGTACGGGACGTTGTACTCCCCGGTCTCCTCGTCGATAAGGTGCGTGCCCGCAATGTGGGCCTCGCCCCTGCGCATCGCCATGAGCCCACCCATGCTGCCCACATGAGCCGACGATAGGCTCATGCCGGGATAGGCGCGCGCCAGGAATGTAGAGAGGATATCGAGGGCCAGATCGTGACTGCCGATGGCCATGATTGTCCGCTTGATTTGGTCCAGGCTGCGCAGCAGTTCCACCTGCACCGACGCGCCTTCGTCGACGCCCTGGGCCGAAGGGGGCACTCGCACGATTCCATCGGCCTTCACAAGCGACATGATGGCCCCCGCGCCGCGCGGCAGTGGGGCCACGACTAGCTTGCCGCCTACATCTCCGACCTTGACTCTGACGAACTCCGTCACGCCGGGTGTGGACACAATGCGTCGCGTGGCGGTGGCGGTCACCAGCGGCAACGGCTCTACCGGGCGCGCCAGCATCTTCGCCATGAGCGGCCTGAGGAACAGCTCGCACGCAAGCGCTGCGGAGACAGGATAGCCCGGCACGCCGATGAAGGGCCGTCCTTCCACCATACCCAAGATCGTCGGCTTGCCCGGCTTGATCGCCACACCGTGCACGATAACCTCGCCCAGCCTCTCCGCCACGGCGCTGGTGTAATCCTCACTTCCTGCAGACGACCCGGCGTTCACAATGACGATGTCGCCCTCGGCGGCTGCCTGTCGCACAGCCTGCGTGATCGCGTCAAAGTCGTCGCGCACAATATCGTGGAATACCACTTCCCCGCCCCACTCGCTCACAAGCCCGCCGATGATCCTGGAGTTGAACTCAACGATGTCGCCTGTTTGCAGTTTGGAGCCTGGGGCAACTAGCTCGTCTCCAGTGGGGATGACCACGACGCGCGGCTGCCGGCGCACCTGAACTTGGGTGACCCCGGCCGCAAGCATGGCGCCTATGTCAACCGCGCGGATGGCGTGGTTCTCGGGAAGCACCAGCTCAGTAGCGACGATGTCCTCCCCTACGCTGCGCACGTGCTGCCAGGGCTTGGCGGGCGCGATGATAGTGACACTGTCGCGAGTCGTCTCCACCAAGTCCTCAACCATGATAACCGCGTCGAATCCGAAGGGCAAAGGATCGCCCGTGTCCGCCATGATGGCATCCTCGCCCAGCTTAAGCGCCACAGGGCGGCGTTCGCTGGCTGTGAAAGTCGCATCCGACTTGACTGCCGCTCCGTCCATGGCACACGCATGGTAGTGCGGCGACGAGATTCTGGCGAATACGGGCTCTGCTGTGATACGTCCCATGGCGGCGACGTCTACGGCGATCGACTCTCCCGGGAGCGCGCCGATGACTTCCCCGACTCCCCGTCGCCCAAGGGCGGCGAAGAACTCCTGCACCGCCTCGTCTAGCGGCGCTTCATCCAGATAGACATTGCGTTTCACGCACCTTACCTCCACGCCAGCACGGTGACGGTGTCACCCTTCTGGACCCCTTCTGTTTCCG
>DAOPWT010000287.1:0-1512 GCA_035351775.1 Bacillota bacterium
CAATGGAGTTCGTGTCGATGATCAACTACAGTCTGCCTGGGATAATCGTGGGCATTGGGTATCTGCTGGCCTTCAACAACCCTCCCATAGCATTGGCGGGGACCGCGTGGATACTCATCGCCGCATATGTATTCAGATACAGCGCAACCGGCATCCGCGCAACCGTGGCCACACTGCACCAGATGGATCCGGCGATAGAAGAGGCGTCGACGAGCCTGGGCGCCGGCACTGCAGTGACTTTCCGGAAGATCACTGTGCCGCTGATAGCGCCGGCCTTCTTCGCAGGCCTTGAGATCATGTTCATCAGGGCCATGACCGCTATCAGCGCGACTATCTTCCTGATCTCCGTGAACTGGACTCTTATTACCGTCAGGATTCTGGAAGGCGCCACTGAGCTTGAGCTCGGTCATGCGGCGGGCTTCTCCATGCTGGTCATAGCTATAGTCTTCATCACCATGGGCATCCTCAGATGGATCATGCGTCGCGCAGGCATGAGCGAATACTCTGCGGTTGCCCAGATCCGCTGATACGAGGGGGGTCAAAAAATGGCAAAGGGCATTCAACTCGAAGGAGTAAGCAAGATATTCAGGCATCCGGAGCGAGGCGATGTACACGCGGTCGAGCAGTTGAACCTGGCTGTGCAGCCCGGCGAACTGGTGACCCTGCTCGGGCCGAGCGGCTGCGGAAAGACTACCGCGCTCAGGATGATCGCCGGATTCGAGAACCCAACCACCGGACGCATACTGATAGGCGGTCAAGATGTAACCAACATAATGCCCAACAGACGGAACATAGGCTTTGTGTTCCAAAACTACGCGTTGTTCCCACACATGAGTGTGTTTGATAACGTCTCATACGGGCTTGCAGTTAAGGGCATATCCGTGGCCGAAAGGCGCGATCGAGTCGCTCACGTGCTCGATCTGGTTGGGCTGCAGGGAATGGAACGCCGGTATCCCAATCAGCTATCAGGAGGCGAGCAGCAGCGGGTGGCCCTTGCCAGGGTCATAGTGACCGAACCCAGTGTCCTCCTGCTTGACGAACCTCTTTCCAACCTGGACGCGAAACGACGTGTGCAGATGCGCTCGGAAATCAGGCGTCTGCAGCGCTCTCTGAACATGACAAGTGTTTACGTCACTCATGACCAAGAAGAAGCGCTGAGTATCTCAGATCGGGTTGTGGTCATGAACTTGGGCAAGGTCGAGCAGGAAGGCACTCCGCAGGAGATATACGCTAATCCGGCATCACTGTTCGTTGCGGGTTTCATAGGGAAGGTGAATGCCCTGCCCGCCGAAGTGCTCAGGGTGGACCGCGATGAGGTCACTGCTTCCTTCGGCGCTACGAATTACGCGGTGTGCAGGCCAAAGATGTCGGTTTCTGTGGGGCAACGGGTATCGCTGCTCATCCGGCCTGAGTCGGTGGACCTGAGCCCCGAAATAGACGGGCCAGCGCCCAGAGGGCGTATCGCACAGGTGACCTACCTTGGAGAGAAAGTGGAGTACGACATCGAGTGCG